>MNEX01000317.1 GCA_001917905.1 Acidobacteria bacterium 13_1_40CM_65_14 | reverse complement strand
CGCGTTCACGTCGTTCGGCTCGAGATTCCAGTAGCGCATGCGATCGTTCAGGAAGAACCCGCCGTTGTCGACCACCATGCCGCTGCCGAATCCGCTCAGCAGACTCGACGTCACCGACACCATGTTGTGATCCTTGTCGACGACGGCGAGATACGTCGTCAGGTTGAGGATCTCATCGGGATCGAATGGCGCGACGGTCGTTGGCAATGGTTTCGGCGATGCGTACGCGATCGGTTGCGACGTGGTCATCCGGAACGGATCGCCCGGCGCCGCCTCGCCGACGATGGCGCGATTCGGATCGATCGCCTGACGCCTCGTCGCCGCGTACTCCTTCGACAGCAGCGCCTTCATCGGAATGTTCGGGACGAACTTCGGATCGCCGACGTACTTGTTGCGATCCGCGAACGACAGCTTCAGCGCCTCGGTGACCGCGTGGAGATACGGCGCGCTGTTGTGGCCCATCTTCTTCAGATCGAAGCCCTCGAGGATGTTCAGCGCCTCGAGCATCACGAACCCCTGCGAGTTGGGTGGACATTCGTACACGTCGACGCCGCGGTAGTTGACGCGGATCGGCGCGTCCTCGACCGGCCGGTATCCGGCGAGATCGGCCTCGGTGATGAGGCCGCCGTTGGCTTTCAGATACGCGGCCGTGTTTTTCGCGACGTCGCCTCGATAGAAGCCGTCGTGACCCTGCGCAGCAATCGTGCGCAGCGTTCGGGCCAGATCCTTATTAATAAGGATGTCGCCCATCTGGAGCGGCTGGCCGTCCTTGAACCACAGCTTGGTGGTTGACGGATATTTCGCGAGCTTGTCCTTGCCGCTGGAAAGACCCTGCGCCAGCGCCGCCGTGATCGGAAAGCCCTGCTCGGCAATCTCGATGGCCGGCGCGAAGACGTCGCCGAGCGGTTTCGTTCCGTACTTCTGCACCGCGTATGCCGCGCCGCCGACTGCGCCGGGGACCGAGATCGACAGCGGTCCTTGATCCGGAATGCCGCCCTTCGATTTGTAGAAATCGATCGTTGCGGCAGCCGGCGCAAAGCCGGTCGCGTTGATGAATTTCACCTCGTTGGTCTTGGCGAGATACACGAGGACGAGCATGTCGGCGCCGAGGCCCGTCATCCCCGGCTCCACCTGGCCCTGCACGGCCCACGTCGCCATCGCGGCGTCGATCGCGTTGCCGCCGGATTTCAGAATCCGCATGCCTGCTTCAGCCGCGAGCGGATGACCGGCCGCGACCATCCCATGCTGCGCGACCACGGTAGGGCGCCAGCTCCGCTCTTGCGCGGACGGATGAACCAAACAGGCCAGCAGCGCTGAGACGATGACGAGAATCTTTCGGCGCATCATGTTTTCTCCTTGACCGTCACGCCGCGAATTATAGGCTCGAATGCTAGACTCGGCTCCATGAAGGTGCAGTTCGCCGACTGCGCGCTCGACGTCGGCGCGCGACGAATCCTTCGAAAGGACCGCGAGGTCCACCTCTCGCCGAAGGCGTTCGAACTGCTCGTGGTGCTGGTCGAGCGTCGCGGAGACGCGGTCTCGAAGACCGAACTGCTCGAACGCGTGTGGCCGAAGGTGTACGTCTCCGATGCCAGCCTCGCGCGCGTCGTCACGGAGCTTCGAGATGCGATCGGCGGACGAGAGGCGCGAGATGATCCGGACGGTGCACGGCCCGTTCACACTCATCTTTCGCATTCCCCGGGGCCCGGTCTCAACGGAGACCGAGATGGTCTCGCTCTGATCGCGGCCTGAAGGACCGCGCTACAATCCGCTCGCACCATGGTTCTCGTCGCGGGCGCTCGTCTTGGTCCCTACGAGATTCAGTCGCCGCTCGGCGCCGGCGGCATGGGCGAGGTGTACCGGGCGATCGACACGCGTCTGGATCGGACCGTCGCCGTCAAAATCCTGCCGCGCGACCTGGGCGCGAATCCGGCACGGCAGCAGCGATTCGAGCGCGAGGCCCGCGCGCTCTCCGCGGTGAATCACCCGCACATCTGCACGCTGTACGACCTCGGCGAACACGACGGCATTCCATTCCTGGTCATGGAGTACGTCGAGGGTCAGACGCTCGGCGAGCGCCTGCTCGCCGGACCGCTGCCGATCCAGCAGCTGCTTCAGTACGCGATCGACATCGTCGACGCGCTCGAGCACGCGCATCGGCACGGCATCGTGCACCGCGATCTGAAGCCGGCGAACATCATGCTGACGAAGGCCGGCGTCAAAGTCCTCGACTTCGGCGCTCGCTCGAACCGAGACATCAATCCGGCACAAACGGGATCAAGCCAAGCCGGTGTGCTTCCTCTTGCAGCTCGCGCGGCATCATCCGGACATCGACGACCATGCCGTTCACCTCGATCATCCAGACCAGCGGGTTATCCGCAAGCTTGCTGGGCAGACACCATCGCGGATCGAGCTGCACGATGCGCAAGAGGCGCATGATCTCGCGCGCCTTCGCCGAGCCCGCACTCTGGCTGACGCCGAACAGGGCGCACAGATCAGTTCCACGCACGTGGGGCGTCTGGGCGTGGTCGAACAAGAAATTCACCGCGCCCAGCGCGTACGTAATGCCGCAGGCCCACGTTTCCACCCGGCCGTTGATCAGCGGCGACGGGCGCTTGCGCGCCAGTGTCGTCGTCAGTTCTCGCGCGAGGACGGCGTACTCCTCGGTCAAATGCGCGCGGCAAACACCGTCGGTCAGGCTGACGATTGCGTCGAATCTTTGCCGGACCGCGTCCGGAACGCGATCGCGAGAGGGCGGCGGCATGCTCGCCAATCATCGCGATTCTCCGGGGCGACGGCAAGCCCTTCGGCCGCCAGTAGGCAGAGTATCTTTTGAAGTGCCGTCCCAACCGAAGCTGTCGTTAGATTCGCGTCGGCCGGCGGTGGCCGAAGGTAAAGTTCAGTCAGTTACTTCAGTTGCAGCGTCAGGACTGCCGCTCGTCGAGCGGCAGCGCGTGTTGAAACCGTGGCGCGCGCCCCGTCGCCGTCAAATTGCTGCCCGACGAGCTCGCCGCGAAACCCGACGCGCTCGAACGCTTCCGCCGCGAGGCGCGAACGGCCTCGGCGCTCAACCACCCGCACATTTGCACGATTCACGACATCGACGAGCACGACGGCCGCTCGTTCATCGTCATGGAATGGCTCGAAGGTGCCACGCTCAACCATCTCATCCCGCTCAAAAAGGACGCCTTGCTGGAGCTGGCCGTTCAGATCGCCGACGGTCTGGATGCGACGCACGCGCAGGGCATCGTCCATCGCGACATCAGGCCCGCCAACATCTTCGTCACGCGACGAAATCAGGCGAAGATTCTGGACTTCGGTCTGGCCACGATTTCCGCCGACCGCGCCGCCACCAGTGGCGCACAAATGTCCGTGGCGACGCGAGCGTCCGACGATCCGCTGACCAGTCCAGGGTCGACCTGGGCAACCACAACTACCCGTGGTTCGCGCGCGACAAGAACTACGATCGCCTGCGCGGAGATGCGGACTACGAGCGCATCCTCACGCAGGTGCACGCTGAATGGGACCGCTACCGGCGGCTGTTCGCCGCGTAGTCTTTACTCGACAATCGCCTGCATCACCGCGTTCTCGAAATCGCGACTGAGCTGACCGACCGGTTCCTGGATCATCAGCAATCCGACGAGCTGCTCCTTGCGATCGACCCAGAAGTGCGTGCCGAACGCGCCGTCCCAGCCGAAGCTGCCGTTCGATTCACGCCGGCCGGCCGCGACCGAGTCGAGCACGACTTCGACGGTCAGGCCAAAGCCCATGCCCTGCAGGCGCTGGCCGGTGCCGGTGTAGAGATCGGCGACGTGATTGGTGCCCATCAAGTCCACGGTCCGCGGACTGAGCAGGCGCGTGCCGTTCAGCACGCCGCCGTTCACGAGCATCTGCGCGAACTGCATGTAGTCCTCGGCGGTTGACCAGAGCCCGCCGCCGCCGGAGAAGAGCGTCTTGGTCGCGAGCCAGTCGGGCGTGTCGGTGCGCTCGAGATTCCCCTTCTGCCCGCGGCGATACAGCGAGACGACGCGCTTCAACCGATCTTCAGTCGGCACGAACGCCGTGTCCTTCATGCCGAGCGGATCGAAGATGTGCTGCTTCAAGTACTGATCGAATGTCTGGCCCGAGATCACCTCGACGATGCGGCCGAGGGTTTCGATGCCGGCCAGCGCGCTGTAGCGCCACTGCGTACCGGGCTGGAAATCGAGCGGCACCGCGCCGAGCTGCGGGATGTAGCGCGCCAGATGATCGCTCGTCTTGCGCGGCGCCATCCGGTTCGCTTCCGCGGTGCCCCAGCCGCCACTCTCGAGACCCGACGTGTGCGTCATCAGATCGCGGATCGTGATCTCGCGGTCGGCGGGGACCGTATAAATCTCCGGTTCCTGTGGCGGCTGGCGCGATGGTCCGGGCCGCGCGGGCGGCATCGGCTTCGCCACCGCGACCTTCGTGTTCTTGAACTCCGGAATGAAGCGCGACACCGGATCGGTCAGCCGCAGCTTCCCTTCTTCCATCAGCATCAGGATGGCGACGCCGGTCACCGGCTTGGTCATCGACGCCATGCGGAAGATCGCGTCCTTGCGCATCGGCGTCTTCGACTCGATGTCCATCAGCCCCTGCGCCTCGAAGTGCGCGATCCGCCCGCGACGCGAGACCATGGTGATGCCGCCGGAAATCTGGCCCGAGTCGATGTACTGCTGCATCACGTCGTTGATTCGCTGCAGCCGCTCCGACGAGAGGCCGACCTCCTCCGGTTTGCCGCTCGGCACGACGCCGGCGGTGAGGCCGACGGCGAGCGCCACGACAGCGATAGAACGCAAAGGTCGCAAAGGCCGCAAAGGAAAACCAACTTTGCGCAACGATGCAAGCGCTCTGGTCACACGAACTCCTCTCTCAACGCGTCGGCGTCGACATGCACCGGCGCCGGCCAGTCAAACGTCATCTTGCTCGCGAGCAATCGTTGTGCGATGTGCTCGCCGAGCGCACGGTACGCTTCGAATTGCTTCTCCGAAAAAAACTGATTGTCGCTCGATTCCTGCGGGAACGTGGGACTGCTGTCTCGATAATCGACGATCGTCGCCGGCTCGTCGCCGGTCATCGACGACTTCACGTACACGAGATGACCGACTTGGCCGCCGCCATAATCAATGGCGGCGGTCGCCCAGTGCTCGCGAGACAACGGCGGCGGCGCCGCGCCGGTCTGCAGATGCAGATCGTCGACGTCGATCGAAATCGTGATGCCGAGATCGATGCGGGCGTAGCGAAGCGCGTCCATCAGGCAGCCGCACTCCATGGCCGGATCCTCCGACGCGTCCACCGCGATGATCCAGCGGCAGCGCCGCCGCAGCAGCTCGTAGAGACCGAGGTTCTCGAGGTGGCCGCCGTCCGAGACGTTGACGAACGGACCGCTCGCGTCCAACAAACCCCACGCCTCCTTGAACAGGTACACCGGCCCCACTGACGCAGCGAGCCGCAGTCGCCGCATCCTTGATGACTCGATCAAGTGTCGAGGGTTGGCGAGCCAGTAGTCGAGACGCAGGTTCAGCAGCGCGGTGAGATACACGAGCGGCTTGATCGTCGCTGTGCCCTGGTTCGGCGAGAGGCCGGCGCCGGAGATCGCCATCGCGGTGCCGAGATTCAGGTGCCGGTCGTGCGCTTCGAGCTTCTCGGTCTCGCAATACCCGGTCGTCGGCGACCCCGAATATCGTGGTGACAGGATGAAGAAGTCGGCGTCGCGTCCGCCGAGATCGGCGTCGCGCGCGCCCTGCAGATTCAGCGTCACGTTCAATAGATGATAGGGAGCCGACGACCGAGGCGCCTTTTTCTCTGACAGTAGATCCGACAGCTTGAGATCGTCGCGGTGCTCGATCGTGCCGTTCTTCGCGGTGAACAAAAACGCGCGGCTCATGCGGTCTCTGAAGAATCCGTGCGGCGAGGTGACGTTCGAGTTCGCGAAGAAAATCGCGTACAACAATCCGGCTACGCCAACAGCGAGGAAGTACCAGTCGCGCTCGCCGTCCCACATCAGCGTGTTGACCAGTCGAAGCTTCCCCTTCCACTGCGTCACGATGTAGCGGCCGGACGCGGCCTTGATCACCCATCGTGAGTAGCCGCCCCGTGAATCCCGATCGATCTCAGCGCCCTCAGTGACCTTCGTCTGGTCCGATCCGTCGAGCGCGCTGTTGATCGCGGTCGCAAGCGCCGGCGTGACTCTGCCGCTGTCCAGATCCGCCACGAGGGCATCGTTGAGCAGCGGCGAATCGACTTGAATCAGCGTGAGAAGAAGATAGAGTCCGAAGACAAGGGCATGACCGACCATCCCGACGACGAGCAGCGACACGTTGCCGATCAACTCGTTGGGCTTGTTGAACGCGTATTGGGCGGCAATCGCGAGCAGCACGGCCACGACGGTCGCCGCGCCCCAAAATGCGAGTCGATGGTTCAGATAGAACGTCTTGACGTGGTCCCAGCTCAGATCGATCGCCTGCTGGACGATCAGGAACAGCGGGACCAGAAACAGGACGCCGGCGGCGACGAGCAGCACGATCGTGAGCACGCGCTCGTACCGATTCCGCGCCGACCAGGTGTCGTATCGGCCGGGAAACCACCGATACAGCACCGGTTGCAGCAGCGCGATCGCCGCGAACGACAACGCGGCGACGATGGGCACCTTTTCGACGTCGTTCATGCCCACTTGATACGCGAGCACGAAGCAGGCTTCGGTGACGAGCACGCCGATCATCAGGATCGGCAGCAGCAACGCGAAGTTGTCGATCATCCCGCGCAGCAGAATCGCCGGCAGCCTGATGTCGTCCAGCGTGCCGCCCGGCGCGAGCCATCGCGTATGGTTGCGGAGATACCGGACCGCAGGGCGTTCGACCTTGCCCGCCTCGAACCCGAGCGGAAAGCGATCGGCCGCGGCCGACGTGTTCGGCTCGTAGAGCAGGCTGCTCACAGTCGATCCGATCAGCCCGCCACCCGAGACCGTGGACAAGTAGTCCACCTGCGGCAAGAGTCCGTCGGCGGCCAGCACCTGCAGAACGCCGAGCGAGAACGACGCGGATCGAATGCCGCCGCCCGAGAGCGACAGACCAGTCAGATTGTGTTCAACGGTGGGGCCGGACACGTCCGGCCGTCCCGGCGCGGGCAAGCCGGCGTTCTGCCGGCGCCGCCGAATCGCCTCGAGCTCTTTGGGAAAGACCTCGGTTTGAAATTGACTGCTGGCGAGCAAATCCCGGTTCACAAGCCCGCCCCCTTTGGTATGCTTCCGCCACACCCTCACACAAAATCGTCATCAGGGGCAATGATCGGGCAGAGTATCGCACACTACAGAATCGTCAAGAAGATTGGCGCCGGCGGCATGGGCGAAGTGTTTCTCGCCGAGGACACGAAGCTCGAACGCCGCGTCGCCATCAAAGTCCTGCTGACGACAACGCCCAGCGAGGCGCAGGTCGCGCGCTTTCAACGCGAAGCCAAAGCGGCCGCTGCGCTCAATCATCCGAACATCGTCTCGATTCACGAGCTCGGGCAGGCGGGCGGTACGCCGTACGTCGTGATGGAGTGGCTCGAGGGCCGCACGCTGCGCGAGGAGCTGGACGAGGCTCCGCTGTCGCTGGCCATCGCGCTCACGTATGCGCGCGACATCGTGCAGGGCGTCGTCGCGGCTCACGAGAAGGGCATCTGTCACCGCGACCTCAAGCCGGCGAATGTGTTCATCACGACTGACGGCCGCGTGAAGATTCTCGATTTCGGCCTGGCGCAGGTGCGCAACACCGATCAACTGCTCGCCGCGGGATTCGACAGCGCCGCGACGGGACTGGTGACCACGCCGGGCACGATGATCGGGACCACGTCATACATGTCGCCCGAGCAACTGCGCGGCGAACCGGCCGATCACCGCTCCGACATCTTCGCCGTCGGCCTCATGTTCTTCGAGCTGCTCACCGGGTCACGACCGTTCCAGGAAGCGACCGTCGTCGAAACGATGCACGCGATCCTGAAACAGCCTGCGCCGCTCGATCGGATCGACCCGACGGTGCCGCGCCCGCTGATTGACATCGTGGGCCGCTGTCTGGAAAAGCGGCCGGCCGATCGGTTCGAATCGGCACGGGATCTCGCGGTGGCGCTGCAGACGCTGACCAGGCCACCGTCGGCGACGTCCAGTACCGCGTGGGATCTCGCGGACCGGCGTTTGGTCTCGCGCTCGGCGCCGCCGCCGAGGACGTCCATCGCCGTGCTGCCCTTCGCAAACATGAGCGGCGACGCCGACATGGAGTTCTTCAGCGACGGCGTGACCGAAGAGCTGATCAACACGATCGCGCATCTGAAGGGCGTGCAGGTCGCCGCGCGCACCTCGTCGTTCGCGTTCAAGGGGAAAAGCGTCGGCATCGCCGAAGTCGGGAAGGCCCTCAACGTCACCACCGTGCTCGAAGGCAGCGTGCGACGGGCCGGTCAGAAGCTACGCATCACCGCGCAGCTGATCAACGTCGCCAACGGCTATCACCTCTGGTCCGAAAAGTACGACCGTCAACTGGACGATGTGTTCGCGATTCAGGAAGACATCGCGACCAACATCGCGCGCAAGCTGGAAGTCGCGCTGACGACCAGCGCGGTCGGCGCGCTGGCGCGACCGGCCGCCGCCACCATCGAGGCGTACGATCTCTATTTGAAGGGCCGCTACCTCGTCGAGCAGCGCGGCGAGGGGCTCGCGAAGGGTCTCGAGTTTTTCAAGCAGGCCATCGCCGTCGATCCGCAGTACGCGCTGGCGTATGCCGGCCTGTCCGAAACGCTGTCACTGCTTGCCGTGTACGCCGTCGTGCCGCCGCCACGCGCGCTGCCGGAGGCCAAGGCCGCCGCGACGCGCGCGGTGGAGCTCGACGATCGGCTCGCGGAAGCGCACAACGCGATGGCGCTGGTCCGGTTGTTCCACGACTGGGACTGGTCGGGCGCGGCCGCCGAATTCAATCGCGCGCTCGATATCAATCCCAACTACGTGCCGTCGCGCTACTGGAAGGCGCTGCTCTACTTGCAGATGGTGAAGAGCGAGCATGGTGAGGCGATTCGCGAATCGCTGCGCGCCGTCGAGCTCGACCCGATCGCGATGCTTCCCGCGTATTCGCTCGGGCTCATCCTGGTCAACGCGGGACGCTACGACGAAGCGATCGCGCGATGCGAGGCGTGGCTCGCCGAGGATCCGTCGCAGTTCCTGTTGTTGCGCGTGCTCGGCGCGGCCTATCTGTGCACGGGCCGGCACGACGAAGCGATCGCGGCGCTGGAAAAGGGCAGCGCCGTCTCGCATCGGCATCCGTGGTTCATCGGCGAGCTTGGCGCCGCGTACGCGACGGCGGGCCGCACCGCGGATGCCGCAGCGATCCAGGCGGAGCTCGTCGCGCGCGCCGGCACCACGTACATCTCGCCGATCTCGCTGTCGCTGATTCCGCTCACGCTCGGTCACGTCGACGAATCGGTGCGTTATCTCGAGCGCGCGTTCGAGGCGAAGGATCCGATGCTCATCGGGACGACGAACTGGCCGCTGTACAGCGAAGCGCGGAAGGATCCCCGCGTCCAGCGGATCTTCGGGCGTATGGGCGTGAGGTGGAAGGCGTGACCGACACGCCATCCCGTAGAGGCCGACCCGCGTGTCGGCCCCGGAGCCGCGTGTTTCCGACCGCCGAGCGCCTGGTCTACAGTCCCATCAACTATCGTCTCGTTCTCGTCGTCGATGCGCTCGGAGCGTCCGTGTTTCTGCTGCTGGGTCTCTGGGCGCCGGCGTCGTGGACGGCTCGAGTCGCCGCCGCCGCGGCCGGCTTCACCGCGTGGGGATTTCTGGAGTACGCGATCCACCGGTGGGTCGGCCACGGCCCGCCGTCCATTGCGCGACGCGGCCACGCCGAGCATCATTCAGACGACACGGCGCTCATCGCCGCGCCGGTCTTCGTCGTTCTGATTGGCGCGTTCGCGGTCTGGGCACTGTTGTCACTCGTCGTGACGATCGCAGTCGCGAGCCTGCTCGTGTTCGGGTTGTACCTGGGCTACAACCACTACGCGCTTTTGCATCACGTCCTGCACCACCACGAAACGTTCACGGGCCGGGTGGGACTGCAACACCTCGAGCGAATCCACCACATTCACCACGCGCAGCAGTCCGTGAACTTCGGCGTCACCTCGACGCTCTGGGATCGGCTGCTCGGCACATTTCAACCGCCAACGGCCGCCTCAGGTAGCCCAGGCCTTCCGCCTTCGCGTAACGCTTCAGTGGACCGCCGTGGCCTTGGCGGAGGCGGTCAGGCCTGCCAACGGCGGCCGGGCAGCCCTAATCTTAAAGAGCTTGTGAAGAAATACGACGTTGAACGCAGAACTCGCAGAACTCGCAGAAAGAACGTAAGCATTTTTTCTCTGCGGGTTCCGCGGTTTCTGCGTTGTACGTGATTTGTTCACACGCTCTAAAGGGTTGCGCTACTCTTTTTTCTCGAGCACTGACTTTTCGAGCACCAGCAAATCATAAGTGACGAGCTCCAGCGACAGACCGAGCGCGACGAGTTGCGAGTAGTACGCCAACTTCAGCCATTCGCGCCGTTCGGCGGCGGTGAACCTCGCGAGCGGCGCCGTTTTGAGAATCCGCCACACCGACATCTGAACGCCGGGGCGTGTCTGACGATTGATATGGCGCACCGACCGCGTGCGGAACGAGCGCTCCCATTCGCGACGGTTCTCCGACGCGGTGCCGACGCGCCCCAGATCTTCTCGCCGCGTCAGGAACGCGAGTCGGTCCGAGAGCGCGATGTCGGCGGCGACGAGCAGGCCGCCCGGTTTCAGCACCTGCGCCGCGCGGCGATAGAAGCGCGGCCGATCGAAATAAAACGCGCACTCGATCGCGAGCAGCCGATCGACCGACGCGTCCGCGATGCCCGGCAGCAACTCCGCTTCGCCCAGACAGAACGTCAGCTTGCGATCGAGCTTCTCGCCGCGCGCGCGATCCGTCGCGTAGCGGACCTGCCGGTCCGAGATGTTGAAGCCGATGAGCTGCCGGAACTCGGACGTGCGCGCGAAGAGGAAATCCTGCTCGCCGCTCCCGAACCCGACGTCGACGACGAGATGATCGGGACCGATGTCGGCGGCTTTGAACACCTCGAGGCACAGCCGCTGCTGGCGCTCGTCGATTGGGTCGTCCGGTTCGTCGCCGGTTACCGTGAAGCCGTAGTTGAGGAACTTGCGCTCCTTCCCCATCCTTTCGAGCGAGGTCTGGAACAGGTCGTACTGACGGGCGACGGCGCGGGTGAGCGACGACGCGATCTCGGTCATACGCGATGACTCCACGACGCCAGCGTGTCGGCGTCCTCGATCTGCTGGCGGACGCTCCGCCGAACGGATGGGACCGAGTATACGCGTCTCAGTTCCGCCGCCAATTCGTCAGCATTCCGCCGCAGGCGGTTGCCGTCTGGTCCCGTCAGCTCGGTCATCAGGTCTGGTACGCGACGTATTACGGCCAGAAGGCGCCGACCGATCTGTTGCCGGGCGATCTCGACGTCGTGTTCATCGGCGCCTACACGAAGGCGAGCGCGCTCGCGTATGCGCTCGCGAAACTGTTTCGCCGGCGAGGCGCGCTCACCGTTCTCGGCGGTCCGCACGCGAGCGCCTTTCCCACCGACGCGCTCCGGTTCTTCGACATCGTCGTCGACACATGCGACAAAGCGCTCGTCGACGACATCGTGCAGGGACGGTTCGATCCGCCGGTTCAGGTGTCGAGCACCCATCCGCTGACGGATCTGCCGGGCGTGGAAGCGCGATTGCCGGAGCTCCTGGCATCGACGCTCGCGGACCGCAGATGGTCCGTGTACAACACAGTGCCGCTGCTCGCCAGCGTGGGGTGTCCGTACGCGTGCGACTTCTGCGTCGATTGGAAGAACGAGTACGTCCGGCTGCCGTCGGATCGGCTGGCGGCGGATCTCGCGTACGTCGCCAGACATTTTCCGCGCGTGCTGGTCACGTATCACGATCCGAACTTCGGCGTGCAGTTCGACAAGACGCTCGACGCCATCGAATCGGTGCCCGCGGCGGATCGCAATCCGTACGTCATGGAGAGCTCGCTGTCGATCCTGAAGCCGTCGCGGCTCGAGCGGCTGCGGCAGACGCGCTGCGCGTACGTCGCGGCCGGCGTCGAATCGTGGGCCGACTACTCGAACAAGACCGCCTCGGGCGGACGGAGCGGCTGGGACAAGCTCGAGCAGGTCACCGAGCACTTCCAGCAGCTGCGCGGCTACATCGCGGGGTTTCAGGCGAACTTCGTGTTCGGCACCGACGCCGATCGCGGGTGCGAGCCGCTGGAGCTGACGAAGGAGTTCGTGCGGCGCGTGCCGTTCGCGTGGCCGGGCGTGAACATTCCGACGCCGTTCGGCGGCACGCCGTTCTTCGATCGGCTGTGGGCCGAAGGCCGCGTGCTGCGCACGATGCCGTTTGCGTTCTATTACGATCCGTATCTCACGTTCATTCCGGCGCACTACACGCCGATCGAGTACTACGACCTGCTGATCGATCTCTTCTCGCTGGTCACGTCGCGGGAGATGTGGATAAAGCGGCTCACGGCGGGGACGCACTGGCTCGTCAAGTTCATCCACGGCGTCCAGGCGCTCGGGATGCGGCACGAGCTCGGGCAACTGAAATGCATTCGCGCAACTCTCGCGGAATCATCAGAGCTGCGCGCGTTTCACGACGGTCGATCGGACGCGCTCCCCGAGTTCTATCACCAGCGCTTCGAGCGCATGCTCGGCCCGTACGCCGAGCTGCTGTCGCGATCGGACCGCACGCCGTTGCACGGTGAACCGTCATCAGCCGCAGCTCCAGCGTCGGTAGCGCAGGCCTTCAGAGCGTGTGAACAAATCACGTACAACGCAGAAACCGCGGAACCCGCAGAGAAAAATAGTTAAGGTTTTTCTGCGTGTTCTGCGAGTTCTGCGTTCAACGTCGTATTTCTTCACAAGCTGCTTCAGGCCTGCCTTCATCGGAAGTGTCCGGCTCTAGCCGGACGAACGCGCGCATCACTCGACTTCGGTGGTGTCCGGCTTTAGCCGGACCGGATACGTGTGCTTTGCGAGCGTTGGGCTCCACATGCGGCATAAAATACATGTTTCGATGGCTGTATCGCCGCCCAGAAAGCCCCCTGCCTCCGCTGCGGCTCCGGCGGGCGAGAGCACGGACCTCCTGCAGATCCTGATGTTCCGCAAGGCGCTGACGCGCGATCAGGCCGAGCGCGTGCGGCGACAGTCGCGCGCCACATCGATGCCCGTCATCCAGACCATCGTCAAGATGGGGCTGGCCACGGAAGTGCAAATCGGCGAAGCGATGGCGGCATTCGCCGGTCTGCGGTTCGTCAAGATCAATCCGCTGGAGCTGGACCTCGACGTCGTGACCGGCGCGCTGTCGGGACCGTTCGCGCGCAAGCACGGACTGGTCGCGCTCGCGAAGAGCGACGAGAAGCTCGTGGTCGCCGTCGCCGATCCCTTCGCGCCGTTTCCGGCCGACGACATCACGCGCGTCACCGGCCTGCTCGCCATCGAAAAGGTCGTCGCCACGCGCTCCGATATCGAATCGATCAACAAGAGCTTCTACGATCTCAAATCGTCGCTGAAGACCGCGGAGCAGCAACTCACCGCGCAGTGGATGCCGGCGTTCGATCTCGGCAATCAGGAATACCTGTCGTCGGAGGTCGAGGAGCTCGACCCCGCCGCGGCGCCGGTCGTGAAGGCGCTCGATCATCTGCTCGGCTACGCGTTCGAGCAGCGCGCGTCGGACATTCACTTCGAGCCGAAGCGCAACGTCACGCTGGTGCGGCTCCGCATCGACGGCATGCTGCACGACGTGCACGTCATTCCGAAGGTCGTCTACCAGGCGCTCATCTCGCGCATCAAGCTGCTGTCGGGCTGCAACATCGCCGAGAAGCGGCGGCCGCAGGACGGCCGCATCAAGCGCGAGCAGAACGGCCGCGAGATCGAGCTCCGGGTGTCGACGATGCCGACGGCGTTCGGCGAGAAGGGCGTGCTGCGCGTCTTCGATCCCGACATCCTGCTGAAAGGGGTCGACGAGCTGGGGTTCTCGCCGCCGGACCTGGTGAAGTTCCGCGACTTCCTCGGCCGCCCGCACGGCATCATCCTCGTCACCGGGCCGACCGGCAGCGGCAAGACGACGACGCTGTATTCAGTGCTGAAGCATCTGGCGAAGCCGGAGCTCAACATCGTCACCATCGAAGATCCGATCGAGATGGTGCACGAGGAATTCAATCAAGTCGCGGTGCGGCCGGCCATCGATCTCACGTTCGGAAACGCGCTGCGCACCGTGCTGCGGCAGGATCCCGACATCATCATGGTCGGCGAGATTCGCGACAAGGAAACCGCCGAGCACGCCGTGCAGGCGGCGCTCACCGGACATCTCGTGCTGTCGACACTGCACACCAACGATGCGCCTTCGTCGGTCACGCGCCTCCTCGATCTCGGCGTCCCGCATTTTCTCGTGCTGTCCACCGTCATCGGCATCGTCGCGCAGCGTCTCGTCCGCGTGAACTGCAGCCACTGCGCCGAAGCGTACGTGCCAAACGCCGAGGAGGCCGCTGCACTCGTCACCGATCAGCTCGGCGATCGCACCGTGCGCCGCGGGACTGGGTGTCTGCAGTGCCGGCAGACTGGCTACATCGGGCGGGACGGGGTGTTCCAGATCATGCCGATCACCGAAAAGATCCGCGGCCTCATCGCACATCAGAGTACGTCGATGCAGCTCCTGGACGCCGCTCGGACCGAAGGCATGCGCACGCTGCGCGAAGCGGCGGTCGAGAAAGTTCTGCAAGGCGTGACCACGGTATCGGAGATGGTGAGAGTCACGGGCACGTAGTCGGAGGACCTTCACAGTCACGCTGCGATCGCGATCACGCAAACGCAACCACGAAACCACGAAACCACGAAAACTTACCAACTCACCAATTCACCAACTCACCAACTCTCCAATTCTCGCAGGCCGGCATGTCGCGTGCACGTCCGCTCCCATGGAGGTTCCATGTTGAAACGACTCCTGGCATCGGCCGGCATCCTCATCTGTGCGAGCACAATCGCCTCAGCCGATCACAAGCCCAAGCCGAAGCAGGTCAACAAGCAAATCGCTCAGCTGCAGGCGGACATCCGCCGTGACGAGGCGGCGCTGGCCGCGGCGCAGCGCGCCGGCGACAAGGCGGGCATCGCGCGCGAGCAGGCGGACCTGCAGCGCGACCGCGCGCAGCTTCAACGGCTGCAGGCGGGCGCGACACCGCCCAAGCCGGCCAGACCGAGCACGGAAGGAAAGAAAGATAAGAAAGATAAGAAGGACAAGAAGCATCACAAGCACGACGAGCGCGATCGGAACCACTGATCGCCGCAACGTGTAACCCCTCCTTTCCTTGACACTCCGTGCGGGCGGTGATACACCGTCCGCACATATTTCTCTTTCATCGTGTCATCGCGCGACGTCGCTTTGGAGGACCTATGCTCCGTAGGAGTTTCGCGACCCTCATCGCCGCGGCATGCTTCGGCCTCATCGTCATTCCGTCTACCGTGTCAGCGCAAAGCGCCATCACGGGCGTGGTGAAAGACTCGAGCGGCGGCGTGCTGCCGGGCGTCTCGGTCGAAGCGTCGAGCCCCGCTCTCATCGAGCGTGTGCGAACGGTCGTCACCGATGCGCAGGGCCGGTACGCGATCGTCGACCTGCGTCCCGGTCTCTACAAAGTGACGTTCACCATCCAGGGCTTCAGCACCTTCGTGCAGGACGCGATCGACCTGCCGTCCAACTTCACGGCGACGGTCAACGCGGATCTGCGCGTCGGCGCCGTCGAGGAATCGGTGACCGTGTCGGGGCAGTCGCCGGTCGTCGACGTGCAGAACGCGCAACGGACGACGATCCTCAGCCGGCAATTGCTCGACGCGGTGCCGGTGCCGCGCATGTATCAGGCGGAGGGCGCGCTCGCGGTCGGCACGAAAGTCAGCGACCAGAACGTCGGCGGTGCGCGCAGCGCCGTCAACCCGCGGCTCACGGCGCACATGAGCGTGACCAAGGACACGACCATCGACGTCGACGGCATGAAGATGAACACGCTCGTCGGCGGCGGCGACAGTCATCCGGATCACAATGACGCGATGACGCAGGAAGTCACGGTGCAGACCGCGGCGCTCGGCGCCGAAGTGTCAGCCGGCGGTCCGCACCTCAATCTGATTCCGCGCGAAGGCGGCAACAGCTTCAGCGGTGCGACGTATTTCGGCTACACGAACGGATCGTTTCAGACCGACAACCTGACGAAGGAATTGCTCGATCGCGGCTTGAGGACGCCCGACGCCGTCGATCTGATCTACGACGCGAACGCGTCGGTCGGCGGGCCGATCAAACGCGACAAGCTCTGGTTCTTCGGCTCCTATCGCAACGTCGGCAACAACAACATCGTCGCCAACAGCACGTACCCGGACGGCAGCCCCGGCATCTACGATCAGCGCGTCAAGAACTACACGCTGCGGCTCACGTGGCAGATCAGCCCGCGCAACAAGCTCACGGTCTATGACGACTATCAAACGAAGTATGTCGGCCACCTGTTCACCTCGGGGGCCGACGTCCAGTTCGCCGCGGCGCGACGGCCGCCAGTGCTGAAGTACACAGACGCCGTCAAGTGGACGTCGACGGTCAGCAACAAGCTGGTCTTCGACGCGGGCTTCGGGACGAGCGTCAACGCGTACCGTGAAGGCTATCAGCCCGGTGTGAAGAAAGAGCCGTTCACGCCGGAGTGGTACGCCAACGCGTCGCGCGTCGACATCATCCGCAACACGACGACGACGGCGGCGCCGCCCGAGCTGGGGACGTACAACTTCCGCTACATGCTCGTCTCGACGGCGACGTATGTGACCGGCTCGCACGCGCTGAAGGCCGGCCTGCAGTGGCACATCGGCCAGAACTGGATCAACCGCGACGCCAACGCGGATCTCACACAACGGTATCGCGACGGCGTGCCCGATTCGGTGATCGTGTACGACACCACGACCGGCTTGTACGACCTCTTGAAAGCGGACCTCGGGATCTATCTGCAGGATTCGTGGACGCTCAAGCGGCTGACCATCAACCCCGGCGTGCGGTGGGAATATTTCAACTCCGCGATCCAGGCGAAGTCGGCGGCGGCGGGACGCTTCGTGCCGGCGCGCTCGTTTCCCGAGATTCCCAACGTCCCGAACTGGAAGAATTTCGCGCCACGCTTCAGCATGGTATACGACCTGACCGGTGACGCGAAGACCGCGGTCAAAGGGAGCATCAACAAGTACAACCGGAACTACACGACAGATTTCGCCAATCGGTACGATCCGCTCGTGCTGCAAAGCGACACCCGCAACTGGTCCGACTGCGACTACATCCCGGGCACGTCAACCTGTTCGACGCTCGCGCTGCCGACCAATCGCGACGGCATCGCGCAGGACAACGAAATCGGGCCGAGCAACAATCGAAACCTCGGAATCATCCCGACACGGCGCGCCGATCGCAGTCTCAAACGTCCGTACGACATCGAGTACAGCCTCGGCGTCACGCGGGAGATTGCGCAGGGCTTATCAGTGACCGGCGCCTGGTATCGCCGCGACACCTACGACCTCGAGCAGCAGCTCAACACGCTCGTGAGTGTCTCCGACTACGCGGCCTTCACCGCGCCGAGCCCACTGAACGGTGAGCCGGTCACGATCTACAACCTGAATCGCGCGAAGCAGGGACAAGTCGATCTGCTCGACACGACGGCGACGGATCGATCCAAGGCGCGCGTCAACTACACCGGCCTGGAAGTGAGCTTCACGGCGCGCATGCCGAGAACGAATCTCTTCGGCGGATGGTCGGCCGACAAGCTCGTGACGGTCGCATGCGCCAGCTTCGACCCCAACACGTTCCGGTACTGCGATCAAAGTCAGTTCAACATTCCGTTCCGCTCGGACTTCAAGCTCGCCGGCAGCTACACGGTCGGGTGGGACGTCATGATCGGCGTGTCACTGCAAAGCTACGCCGGTCTGCCGTTGGCGGTGAACTGGACGCCGGCCGCGAGCGTGTTTCCCGGCAGTCAGCGCACGCAGTCGGTGGTGGTGAACCTCATTCCGCCCGGCAGCCAGTATTTCGATCGCTGGACGCAGCTCGATCTGAGCTTCCGAAAAGTTTTCAAGATCGGCCGGTACCGCGTCGACGGCGCGCTCGACATGTTCAACGCGCTCAATAGCAACGTCGTGCTGTCGCAGAATCAGGCGTTCGGATCGACGCTGGGCCAGCCGCTCGCCGTCCTGCAGGGCAGACTGCTGCGGCTCTCGAGCCAGATCAAGTTCTAGGTTCGCTCGGCTCCTGAGAAACAGCGCGTTTTCCGGCCTGTTTCTGCTCGGACGAGTCGCGATTCGATCGCGTGGGTCGCTAAAGAGGTTGTGAAAAAAACGACGTTGAACGCAGAACTCGCAGAACACGCAGAAAGACCTTAAGCATTTTTCTCTGCGGGTTCCGCGGTTTCTGCGTTGTACGTGATTTGTTTACACGCGCTTTAGCCGAGCGTCTCCGTAGCGTGCGAGGGCTTTATAGCCGAGCGATCTCATTCCAGCAGCAGCGGCTCGCCTCGTTCCTCGGGCGCCGGCACCAGGCGATGGTCTCGCATGATGAGGCGCGCGCACGTGTTCCATCGCAGCAGCGCATCGTCGTTGCCGGCCGGCCGGATGGTTTCGGCCTGCTCGTACCACGTCATCGCGTCGCGCAACCCTTCGTAGGCGCGTGATCCGCAGTGCGGCGCGCCGTGGTGCAGCTGCGCCTTCGCGCGACGCTCCAGGACGATGCCCGTGTAATAGGCGCGGTCGTAGTCGTTGCGGATCCGCGCCGCGCAGCTGCAGGCGTCGTCGACGGCCGTCGCCGCATCCTCGAAAAACTGATCGGTCAACGCGAGCAGGAGCGTGATCAGCGCGTCCTGGTTGTCAGGGTCGGCCTGTAGGGCGTCCCGGCAAATGCTTTCGGCTTCACCCGGCTCGTTGAGCAGCCGATACCGCTCTGCCTTCGTCAGCGCTCTTGGTACGGCGTCCGGTGAGAGGGTCTTGAGATCGAATGTCATGGCGACCTCGCCTGGTGTCTTGGACTCGCTCTGCTCGCGGGAGAGAGTCGGCGGATTATATCTCGGGCCTTTCATCTTGACGCCAGCTCTCTCGCCGACGTAGTGTCCTGCAGTCGAAAAACCTCATGGATACCTTTTCGTGCGACGTCCTGATCGTGGGGGGCGGCGGCGCGGGCCTGCGCGCCGCCATCGCCGTGGCCGAGACGTATCCCAGCGTCAGCGTCACCGTGATCTCCAAGGTCTATCCGATGCGCAGCCACACCGTCTCCGCAGAAGGTGGTGCAGCCGCGGTCATCAAGTCCGGCGACAGCCTGGATGCGCATGCGTACGACACGATTTCGGGGAGCGACTGGCTGTGCGATCAGGATGCGGTCGAGGCCTTCGTCCGCGAAGCCCCTGCGGAGATGCTGCAGTTGGAGCACTGGGGGTGCCCCTGGAGTCGCGAACCGGATGGTCATGTCGCGGTGCGTCCATTTGGAGGGATGAAGGTGGAGCGCACCTGGTTCGCCGCCGACAAGACCGGCTTTCACATGCTTCACACGCTCTTCCAGACCAGCCTCAAGTACGAGGGCATCCGGCGACACGACGAATGCTTTGTCACGAAGCTGCTGATGGACGACGGTCGCTGTCAGGGCGTGGTGGCGATCGAGCTGGCCACGGGAAAGATTCAAGCGATCACGGCCAAGGCGGTCGTCCTGTGTACAGGAGGCTGCGGCAAGATCTTCCCGTTCACGACCAATGCGAACATCAAGAACGGCGACGGGATGGCGCTGGCGTATCGCGCGGGTGCGCCGCTCAAGGACATGGAATTCGTCCAGTACCACCCGACCGGGCTCCCCTTCACCGGCATCCTGATCACCGAGGCCGCGCGCTCCGAAGGCGGATGGCTGCTCAACAAGGATGGGTACCGATACCTTCAGGATTACGACCTTGGGACGCCCGAGCCCACGCCGGTGCTGCGGTCCATGGAGCTCGGTCCGCGCGATCGGCTCTCGCAGGCGTTCGTGAAAGAGCAGGAGAAAGAGCGAACGATGAAAGGCCCGTATGGCGACTACGTCCATCTTGACGTACGCCATCTGGGCGAGCGGAAGATCGATGGAAAGATCCCGTTCGTCCGCGAGCTGTGCCTCAAATACGCGGGCCTCGATCCGGTCAAGGACATGATTCCGGTCCGGCCGGTCGTCCATTACATGATGGGCGGCATTCATACCGACATTCACGGCGCCACGGCCATGCCTGGGCTGTACGCCGCAGGCGAGGCGGCCTGCGTGAGCATCAACGGCGCGAATCGACTGGGATCCAACTCGCTGACCGAATTACTCGTGTTCGGCGCGCGGGCCGGCAAAGCGGCCGCGGTGTTCGCCTCCGAGCGGGGAGAGCCCAGTCCGTCGGTCCTGGCTCAGGCGCACGACGAGCAGCGGCGGCTCGAGGAGCAGTTCCTCTTCAAGACGTCCGGGAAGGAACGGATCGCCACGGTGCGTCAGGCGATGCAGGAGACCGTCGAGCAGAGTGCGGGCATCTATCGCGATGCGAGCGCCCTGCAACAGGCGGAGGCGAAGCTGCAGCGACTTCAGGAGCGTTTCCGCGACGTGAACCTCGAGGACCATAGCTATACCTTCAACACCGAGCTGACGGCGGCGTTGGAGCTCTCATACATGCTGGATCTGGCCCAGGTGATTGTCGGATCCGCGCTCCAGCGCCGGGAATCGCGAGGGTCCCATCAGCGCACCGACCATCCGGAGCGGAACGACGGACGGTTTCTGGCGCACTCGATGGCCCATCGTGGCGAGGACGGCCTGCCGCAGATCGAGTACCTGCCGGTGACGATTACGCGCTGGCCGCCGGGCGAGCGCGTCTACGGGAGATGAGCTAGTGTCGAGTCTCCGAAGTTCGTTGGCATTCGGCCGGCGCTGCATCCCTCCTCCACCCCAACGCGGCTGCCGCGTTAGGGGCCCCGGGTCTGGCTGCGTTGCTCGTCGCTTACATAGTGCCGCTATGCTCGCTCCTCGCGCCTTGCCAGTCGGGCGCATCGCCGTCCTCGGTGCACAACGAATTTCGGAGACACGACACTAACATGCCGCCAACAATCGCGCTGGACGTCATCCGGTATCGGCCAGAACAGGATGCAGAACCGGCCTTTCAGACCTACGAGGTGCCGTTTCGAGACGACTGGGTCGTGCTCGACGCGCTGAACTACATCAAAGACAGACTCGACGGCTCCTTGTCGTTTCGCTGGTCGTGCCGGATGGGCGTCTGCGGCAGCTGCGGGATGATGGTCAACGGTAAGCCGAAGCTCACGTGCGCGGCGTTTCTGTCGGATTATCTGCCCGGCCCCGTCCGCGTGGAGCCGTTGAACTATTTCCCGATCATGCGCGACCTGATCGTGGACATCACCGACTTCATGCGGAAGCTGACGAAGGTCAAACCCTGGATCATTCGCGACCAGGTCTGGCCCCTCGAGGAGGGCGAGTACCGCCAGACGCCCGAGCAGCTGGACACCTACAAGCAGTTCAGCCAGTGCATCAACTGCATGCTCTGCTACGCGGCCTGTCCCATCGTGGGGTTGGAGCCTGAGTTCGTCGGCCCGGCCGCGATCGCGCTGGCCCAGCGTTACAACCTCGACTCGCGGGATGAAGCCGCCGGGGAGCGTTTGAAGATTCTCTCCGACCACGCCGGCATCTGGGGCTGCACCTTCGTCGGCGAGTGTACACAGGTGTGCCCGAAGCACGTGGATCCGGCGGGCGCCATCCAGCAGTTCAAGCTCACGGCCGCACTCGACGCGCTGAAGTCGTTTCTGGTTCCCTGGGGCACGAGATGAGCCCGATGAGCAACCTCGCGCATCACCACACCGCATACCATCCGCGATGGTATCGCCGCCGCATGTCCGTGTGGTGGTGGTTGAAGGACCGTGCCTACATGAAGTTCGTCGTGCGCGAGCTGACGAGCGTCTTCGTGGCCTATTTCGCGGTTCTGTTTCTGTGGCAGATCCGAGCCGTCACGCAGGGGCCCGACGCGTACGCGCAGTTCATGGGGCGATTGAAGACGCCACTGTTCCTGACGGCCAACATCGTGGCCTTTCTTTTCGTGCTGTACCACACGATCACCTGGTTCAACCTGACGCCGACGGCGATGGTCGTGCGCGTGCGAGGAAAGCGCGTACCGGACACGATTGTCGCCGGCTCGAACTACGTCGCCTGGTTGATCGTGTCCGTCATCGTGGCCTGGATCTTCACTCGAGGAATTTAGTGGCGTGTCTCTTCCGAATTACTAGGACTCAATCAGCTCATACGGTCCACGAATGACGACCGGACGGTTGACGCCGTTTCTCTGGACGTTGTTCAGCGCGGGCGGAACGATCGCCGCGTTCCTGTTTCCCGTCCATCTGTTCTTGATCGGCCTGGCCTTTCCCCTGGGATGGCTGGAGGCGCCGAGTTACGAGGCCTTCCGGCTCCTTATCCAGCATCCGGTGACACGGCTCTACCTCTTTGCCCTGATCTCGTTACCGCTCTTTCATTGGGCTCATCGGTTCCGCTATACGCTCTACGACGGTCTGCAGCTGTACCATCTGACGGTGTTCATCGCCGTCCTCTGCTATGGCGCGGCGCTGGGCGGAAGTGCCGCCGCCGCGTACATGTTGTGGAATCTGCGGTAGAGCTCCTTTTCAGGCACGCCGCGTGCAACGCTCGCGCGCCGGGAGAAGCGAGCTATGACATCAGGCTCTTGGAGTGCAGTCTCGACCGTCGGCGCCGCGGCGTTGTTGTGCAGCAGTCTCGTCGTCTCGAGCGCGTGTTCCCGCGATGTGGAAGCCGTTTCACCTCAAGCGTTGCAGCAGCAGTACGGCATCACCGACGCGTATACCGGTCAGGTCGCGACGTCGGACGGCGTGCTGCGGGGCACGCTCGTGCCAGTGACGCTGCCTGACGGCCGTCGCGCCGAGCTCGTCATTCCAAATCGCCGCGCGGCCGAGCCGCATCCGGTGTACTTGCGCGACGGCGGTGCACTGTATCCAGTCGAGCTGCAGCCGAACGTGACGCGGCAACAAGTCGCCGCTGCGCCGGTCGTCGTCGAACGGCGGACCGAGCGTGCGCAGGCGCGTCATCGGTCGTGGGAGAAAGAGCTGCTCATCATCGGCGGCAGCGCCGGTGCAGGAGCGGCGGTCGGCGCGCTGACCGGCGGGAAGAAGGGCGCCGGCATCGGCGCCGCAGCAGGCGGCGTCGGCGGACTCATTTACGATTTGGCGACGCGCAAGAAATAAAAACCCAGCCGTTGTGACTCAGCCGAAGGGGTTCTCAAGCGCCTTGAGCTTTGACCACGCGGGCATCAATCGCATCACGGCGACGAAGAACGCGGGAACCCCAACCGCCTTCAGGAAGAGCTTGACCGCATCGCTTCGCTAGTTCCCACGGCATCGGCCAGAGCAGCGAGGTTGTTCGAGAAGAGATCGATCTACCGTGGCTGGGCGCTTCTCGGCATCGTCGTCGTCGCAGCGCTGGCATCGACGGCCGTGCTCACAATCATGGTTCGGCATGAGCGCCGGTCGTTCATCGGCTCGCTGGTCGCGTTGTCGTGCTTGGTCGGTACGCAGATTATCTTCTGGGTGTTCACGTATCCCATCAACAAGACGACGAACAACTGGACGGTCGTTCCGGAAAACTGTCAAGCGCTGCGGGCTCGGTGGGAATACTCGCACGCAGCCGGGGCGGTTCTCGATTTCGCCGCACTGATTTCGTTGGTCGCGGCCAGTCTGTCCGCAGCGAACTGAGCCGGCGTCACTCCTGCGGTTTCTTCTTCGCGGCTTCTTCCGCGGCCCGCTCTTCGGTGCGCGCCCAATCGAGAAGGAATTCGAGGTCGTGGTTCCCCTCGTGGCAGGCGTACTCAAAGATGGGATCCGGGAACTTCCGGACGTCGATCGCTGCGGTCCAGGGCCTCGCCCACGTCGTCGGATCGTCGACCATGAACTCGTAGCGGATCGTGTCGGCGTCGACGCGCGTGAAGCGTTCGACCACGTGCAGCGCCTCGCTCGATCCTCTGAAGTTGGTCCGGTCGGTAAAATTGGTGGTGTCGACGACCAGCGTGTCGCCTTCCCAGTGACCCCGCGAGTCACCCATCCACAGGCGCATCGTCTGCAGCAGATGCGGACGTCCGTCGAGCGGGATGATGCGCGCGTCGTGGATCATCTCCTGGAGAATCATCACGTAGCCGGGCGTCTGCACGATCTGAAGATTGCTGTTGTACCCGGCGGGCAGCATCGGCGGTCCAACGTGCGGCCAGATGATGCATCGCTCGGTCAGCGTCCGGCTCTTCACGTCGGACGGACTGCTCGTCTTCCTTGCCTCCGCGCGCACCGCTGCGCGCTGTCGCGCCTCGGGCGTTTGCGGAGGAACCCGGCCATCTGGTGGATCGACCACGAGCGACGTTCGCCGGTTCGACAGCACTTTTGGCAGCTTCTCACGCAGCCAGAGCACGTTGTCATAGTGGATGTCGTCCTGCGGCTGGTTGTTCTCCTCCTCCAGTCGCTTCTGCTCGAAAGCCGCCGCTTCCTCATCAGAGAAGAATTCTTTCCCGGCGAGGCTGGACGGTCTTTCGAAGGGCGTAAAGGTGGCGTTGGTCCAGAAGCCCTGCATATCGGGTCGCCCATCCGGCGTTCGCGGCGGTGTCCATTTTTGAGCGACAGCGGGCGTCTGCGGCGCGAGCACCACGGCCAGGACGACTGCTTGAAGGCCGATCGACGCCGAGAATCGATGGCGCATGGAACCTCCAACGACCCTCACACTTTACCGCCAAAGGTCGTAATATCGGAGCACAACGGCCATGAATGCTCGGTCTGCCTGGAAGGTCGCCGGTCTCGTCGCGGCGCTCGTGACTTCCGGCGTCCTGGACGCGCAGCCTCGCGAGACGGCAGGCCCCTCCGTTTACTCGGCTGACGTCGACAGCATCATTCATCCGGTCTCGGCGGAATACATGATCGAGACGATGGATCGCGCCGACCATGCGGGCGCGGTCCTCGTGGTGTTCACGCTGCGCACGCCGGGCGGGCTCGTGGATTCCACGCGTGACATCATCACGCACATGCTCGCCGCCAGAACGCCGGTCGCGATCTTCATTGGCCCCTCTGGCGCACGTGCCGCGTCGGCGGGCTTCCTTCTGACGATTGCGGCTGATGTGGCGGCCATGGCGCCGGGCACACACATCGGCGCGGCGCATCCCGTCTCCGGGACCGGCGAGAAGATGGACGAGACGATGGCCAAGAAGGCGGCCGAGGACGTGGCCGCGTACGCTCGGACGCTCGCCAGCCGCCGTCATCGAAACGTGAAGCTTGCCGAAGAAGCGGTCAACAACAGCCGCGCGTTCACCGACGAGGAAGCGCGCAACGCCTCGCCGCCTCTCGTGGACCTTGTGGCCTCCGACATTCCTGACTTGCTGCACATGTTGGACGGCCGAACCGTCACGCGCTTCGACGGAACAACGGTCGTGTTGAAGACCGCAGGCGCGCGCGTGATCCCGATCGCGATGACGCTGCGGCAACGCATCCTCAGCTCAATCGCACATCCCAACGTGGCGTATCTGCTTCTGAGCCTCGGCACGCTCGGGCTGACGATCGAACTGTGGAGCCCTGGCGCGGTGTTGCCGGGCGTGGTGGGCGGACTTTGTCTCCTGCTCGCGTTCTTCGCCTTCCAGATCCTCCCGGTGAACTTCGCCGGCGTGTTGTTGATTCTGTTTGGTATGGTGCTGCTCGTGCTCGAGCTCAAGGTCGCCAGCTACGGACTGCTCACCGTGGGCGGGCTCGCGAGCCTCGTCTTCGGCTCGATGATCCTGGTGGATTCCCCGCTCCCCGAACTTCAGGTGAGTCTGCGGTTCGTGCTGCCGATCGTGCTGGCGTTCGCGGCGATTTCCGCGTTTCTGGTTCGCCTGGCCGTGGCCTCCCAACGGCTTCGCCCCGTCACCGGTGTCGCGGCGATGATCGGCGAACCCGGGCACGCGCTGACGGCCATCGAGCCGGGCCGGGGCGGACGCGTCATGACGCACGGCGAGATCTGGACGGCCATCGCGTCAGAGCCCATCGCGGAGGGCGCTCGAATCCGCGTCACCGGCGTCGACGGTCTGACGCTGACGGTCCGCAACGCGTGATTCGCGATCGGTTGGAGGTGCTGTCGTGGTCATCACACCGTCCCCGCTCCTGATACTCGTGATCATCGTCGCGGTCTATCTGATCGCCTCGATCAAGATCCTGACGGAGTACGAGCGCGGCGTCATCTTCCGTCTGGGGAAGCTGCTGCCCCAGCCCAAGGGCCCGGGGATCATCCTGGTGTTCGCGCCCATCGATCGGATCGTGCGCGTGAGTCTTCGCACGGTCGCCCTGGAGGTGCCGCCACAGGATGTGATCACGCGCGACAACGTGTCGGTGAAAGTGAGCGCAGTGCTCTACTATCGCGTCATCGATCCGCGACGGGCCATCGTGGAGGTCGAGAATTATCAATACGCAACGTCGCAGCTCGCGCAGACGACGCTCAGAAGCGTCCTGGGGCAGGCGCAGCTGGACGACCTGCTCGCCGAGCGCGATCGTCTCAATCAGCAGCTCCAGAGCATTCTCGACCAGCACGCCGAACCGTGGGGCATCAAGGTGTCCGCCGTCGAAGTGAAGCATGTCGATTTGCCGGAGAACATGCAGCGATCGATGGCGCGCCAGGCCGAGGCCGAGCGGGAGAAGCGGGCGAAGATCATCCACGCCGAGGGCGAGCTGGAGGCGTCGGCCAAGCTGGCAGAGGCGGCCGGCGTCATCGCGGCGCAACCGGTGAGCATCACGCTGCGATACCTGCAGACGCTCACCGAGATCGCAGCCGAAAAGAATTCGACGATCATCTTTCCGGTGCCGATGGAGCTGCTCGAGCTGCTCAAGAGAGCGGCCGGCCGCGACCAGGGCACGCGCTAGATCGACGTCTACCAGCGGAAGCGCGCCACGAGCTGGACGACGCGCGCCTGGTTGCCGGTCACGAGCGTCGTCACATCGTAGTCGTCGGGATTCGCCCCGTTGGCGCGGTTGTTCGTATTCGTCGTCGTCACCCCGTTCACCATGCCGCTCACGGGGGACGAAGTTGACGTGGTTGAAGGCGTTCAGCACGTCGACGCGGAATTCGGCGGTCGCGCGGCTCCACGTCGACACCCGCTTCGCGATCCCGATGTCGAACTGCTTGAACAAAAAAGTACCTTGCCTCTGCGTCCCCCGTGTCCTCCGTGGTGGCGAGTTGTAATTCCGACGCGCGTTTTACGGCGCTGCGCTGATTGATCAGGCTGGCTCAGTCGGCGTCTTCTTCCCGACGGTGGCGAACAACGTCGTGCTCTGAATCTCGACGAAGCGCGGCCCGGCTGCAGTCGCTTCCTTCGCGTAACGATCGAGCACGCGCAGGTAGTCCGCGCCCATCCGCCGCAGCGATTCGTCCTGCACGCGATCGATCGCGCCCTCCACGATCTCGAGGCGCGCGTGCCACACCGCGGGTGGCGGCGCTCCGAGACGCACGCGCGAGACGAGGAAGAGACGGATGGCCGTCGCCTCGATGCCGTGCCGCGTGAAGACTTCGGAGATCCGCGGTCCCACGGCGAGGTCCATCCCGTCGCCGAGCGTCTCGATCGCTCTGAAGAAGCGCGTCGCGAGCTCGAACGCGTCGGCGCCCGCGCTCGTCGAGCTGTACCAGTACCGCGCCGCGTTGTCGGGTTCGACCACGAGCACGCGTCCGCCCGGCTTGGTGACGCGCGCGAATTCCTGCACGGCGCCCGACACGTCGCGGACGTGCTGCAGCACCGCCACGCAAAACGTCGAATCGAACGCCTCATCCATGAAGGGCAGCGTACGCGCGTCGGCGGCCACGAAGCCGGCGCGGACGTTGTGCTTGCGCGACGCCTCGACGGCCTGGCGGACGCGCGTGGAAATCAGATCGACGCCGAACAGCTTCAGTTGTGAGATGCCGAGCTGGCCGAGCGTCACTTCGGCGGTGCCGACGCCGCAGCCGACGTCGAGAATGCGATCGCCCGCGTGCGGCTGCAGCGTCTCGCGGAGGAACTCGGTGAACTCGGCGTTCCACCAGCGCTCGCGCAGGTGTTTGAGCGTGGACGAAATCAGCGCGTCGATGTCGCGGGACAGACGATCTTCTCGGAGGGTCGGCATCAAGAGAAGGTAGCGAAGAGGCGACACTCAGCGACTGACTGCGACACGTTTCGGCAGTGTAGCCGTTTTCGGAACTTTACCATCTGTTTCGTTGGCAATCCATCTTCTGCCGCCCGTGATCGCGATGTATCACTCGGGTAGGAAATCTGAAGCCACCTGACTGATCAGATTGGCTGCGCCTGTTACGTCCGACGAACGGAATTACTCGACTCGAAATTCAATGCCCTGTTTGGTGCCGGTGTATCGGTCAACGTAGGACTCTTCGACTGGCCGTACGTGGCGAATCCCTTGCTCGATGCAACGCAACCCCAGAGAGGGAGAACGACATGCTCAAAGAACACCTTGAGTCCGCACGGTTCGCCATCGGCATCGTCGCCGTGACCATTGTGGTCGGTGGAAGCATTTCACCGACATCGGCCCTTAAGTTCGACGCGCCGGATAGAAGAGCTGCGCAGATGCGCGATGCTTACGCGAACCTGCCGGTCGCCTTCGTGGAGAACCGCGGTCAGACCGACGCGCGGGTGCGCTACTACGCACAGGGCCCTCGCTACGCGTTCTATCTCACGCGCGACGAGGTGATCGTTTCGTTCATGAACGCACCAGCGTCCGGCGGAGTCGCGCTGGCGCTGCAGTTCCGTGGCGCCAACCCACGCCTCGCGCTCGAAGGCGAACAGCGTGCAGCCGGCGAGGTCAACTACTTCCGCGGCAACGACGCCGCGGCCTGGCGCACCGGGATCCCGCGTTACGCGCAAGTCGCCTATCGCGAGCTGTGGCCCGGCGTCGACCTGCGGCTGCGCGAGCAGACCGGAACGCTCAAGTACGAGTTCCGCGTGCGCGCCGGCGCGCGGCCCGCGGATATCCGGCTCGCGTACACGGGGGCGTCGGGCCTCTCGATAGACGGTTCCGGCGCGCTGCTGATCGAAACAGGCATGGGCACGCTGCGCGATTCGCCTCCCGTGTCGCATCAGATGATCGACGGCGTTCGTGTGCCGGTAGACAGCCGGTACGCGCTCGTCAAAGGGACCGCTGACGATGCGGAGTACGGATTTGACGTCGGCGACAGTTACCGGCCGGATCACGAGTTGATCATCGATCCGGGAGTCGAATACTCGACGTTCCTGGGCGGGTCGAGTCATGAGCTCGGCAACGGCATCAAAGTCGATGCGGCCGGCAACGCCTACGTGGTGGGCACGACGCAGTCGCCTGATTTCCGCACCACAGCCGGCGCCTTCAGAACAACCGGCGCACCGGGCAACGTCTCGGATGTCTTCGTGAGCAAGTTGAACGCGACCGGAACGGCGCTCGTGTATTCCACGTTCATCGGCGGGAACGACTTCGACTGGGGACGCGCGATCGCGATTGACGCGGCGGGCAACGCGTATGTGACCGGTCAGACGAAGTCGTCGAGCTTCCCGACCACGGGCGGCGCATTCGACAGAACGTTCAACGTCGACACGTGCCCGCGCTGCGGAATCGATCAATACGATGCCTTCGTCCTCAAGTTGAACGCGTCCGGCTCGGCGCTCGTCTACTCGACGTTCCTCGGCGGGTTCGACCTCGACGATGGCATGGCCATCGCGGTCGATGGATCGGGCAACGCGTACGTCGCGGGCGAAACCGGTTCGACGAATTTCCCGACCACGGCGGGCGCCTTCGACCGGACGATCAACGGCGCCTTCGATACGTTCGTCACGAAGTTGAATGCCACCGGTTCGGCGCTGGTGTATTCCACATATCTCGGTGGCTCGGCAGTGGAATTCCCGTCACGGATCGCCGTCGATACCAGCGGTAATGCATTCGTGGTGGGCTCGACCAGCTCCACGAATTTTCCGACGACGGCCGGCGCGTTCGACACGACGGCGAATGGCGCCTTCGACGTGTTCGTGACGAAGCTGAATGCCGCGGGCTCGGCGCTCGTCTACTCGACCTATCTCGGAGGTCAGAATTTCGACAGCGCCGGGGGACTCGCCATCGACGCGGCGGGCAACGCTTACGTTGCGGGCGGAGCGGGCTCCGTCGATTTCCCGACGACGCCTGGCGCCTTCGACACGCTTCCTGATGGCAGCGACGCGTTCATCACGAAACTGAATGCGGCCGGTTCGGCGCTGGTCTATTCAACGGTCCTCGGCGGGACGTCAAGCGACGGCGCGAATGCGATCGTCCTGGATGCGGCAGGCAACGCATGGGTGACCGGGGGCACCAGCTCCACTGATTTCCCGCTGACCGTCGGAGCCTTCGATCTCTCCTTCAACGGCGTGGCCGACGCCTTCGTCTCCGAGTTGAGCGCAGATGGGTCGACGCTCATCTACTCGACGTATCTCGGGGGAAGAGAGTCGGAGGCCGGCGACGACATCGCGCGCGACTCGGCCGGCGACATCTACGTCACGGGCCACACCTACTCGCTCGACTTCCCCACCACCGCGGGCGCTTTCGACACGGTCTTCAACGGCGATACGTCGATTTTCTGGGGCGACGCGTTCGTGACCAAGTTCGCGACCGATACGGGGACATCGACGCCTCCGTCCACGCCGCCGACGCCGGCCGCGCCAGCTCTCGTGTCGCCAGTCAACAACGACACGCCGCCGCAACCCATCACGTTCGACTGGAACGATGTCCCTGCGGCCGTCTCGTACACGATTCAGATAGACGATTCGAGCGCGTTCACCGCGCCGCTCGTGCGCGAGCAGAACGTGACCAGTTCGATGTACGCGACCACCGGTCTGGCGACGACGCAGCACTTCTGGCGTGTTCGCGGCGTGAATACAGCGGGCACTGCCGGCGCGTGGTCTGCGACGTGGAGTTTCACGCCGCAGGCCGCTCCGCCGCCGGCGACGTTGTCGACGTTTTCGACCAATCCTTCGACCGTCGTCGGAGGTGATGCGTCGTTCGGAACGGTCGTGTTGAGCACCGGTGCGCCGGACGGCGGCGCGGTCATTGCGCTGTCGAGCAGCAACCCGTCCGTCGCCAGTGTGCCCGCGAGCGCCACGGCGCCGGCCAACAGCTTCACCGCGGACTTTGCGATCGCGACCTCGCCGGTGACGGCCAACACGACGGTCACGATCACGGCCGCCTACAACGGCGCGACGAGAATCGCCACGCTGACGGTCACAACCTCGGCGGCGCAGTCGGCCAGCCTGCAGAGCCTGACACTCAGTCCGTCAAGCGTCGTCGGTGGCTCGCAGTGGCAAGGCATCGTCACACTGTCGAGCGGTGCGCCGCAAGCGGGCGCGAA
>MNEX01000058.1 GCA_001917905.1 Acidobacteria bacterium 13_1_40CM_65_14 | reverse complement strand
TACGATCCGCCGGCCCCGCCAACCGCGGCCACCACGACGTTCTACAATCACGTCCGCCGCCTGGGGCTCGACGTGGAAACGATCGCGCCGATTCACGGCCGGCCGGTGCCGTGGGCCGACCTCCTGAAGGTGGTCGGTGGTCGTTAGTCGTTAGTCGTTGGTCGTTGGTCGTTGGTCGTTAGTCGTTAGTCGTTAGTCGTTAGTCGTTAGTCGTTGGTCGTTGGTCGTTGGGCGTTGGGCGGGCCGTTGTCCGCCGCTCTCGTAGCGCAGCCCCCTTCGACGCTCGCCCTGAGCCTGTCGAAGGGCGAGCGCTCAGGGCAGGCTTTAGGGGGCTTTAGGGCGGCTTTAGGGCTGCCAACGCGGCGGCCCCGGCAGGCCTGAAGGCCTGCGCTACGGTAGATATCCTCACCAGCGATAGAATGCGCGGCGGCGCCAGCGGCCACGCCCCGCGCACAAACGCGAAGCGTGCCGTGCGCGAGGCGTCATCGAGCGGGGGTGGGGCCCCGCGAGAAAGTAAATGATGATGACGGTTGATGAATTCCGCGCGCGATTCCCGATCTTGACGCGACGCGTCTACGTGAACAGCTGCTCGCAGGGCGCCCTGTCGACCGACGTAGACGAGGCGATGCGCGCGTACCTCGAGTCGTGGCACGAGAGCGGATCGCCGTGGGAGATGTGGGTCGACGAGGTCGAGCGGTTGCGCGAATGGTTCGCGGCATCCATCGGCGCCGGCGCCGACGAGATCGCCGTCATGCCGAGCGCCTCGGCGGGCATCAACGCCGTGGCGAGCGCGCTCAGCTTCGACGGACCACGGTCGCACGTCGTCATCGGCGATTTCGAGTTTCCGACGATGGCGCAGGTGTGGCTCGCGCAGGAGCGGCGCGGCGCATCCATCCGCCGGGCGCACGCGTCCGGCGACGTGCTGCCAATTGACGCGTACGCTGCGGCGATCGACGAGCGCACGCTCGTCGTGCCAGCGACCCACGTCTGCTTCCGCAACGGCCACAAGACCGACATCGCGGGTCTCGTGAAGGTGGCTCACGATCGCGGCGCGTACGTGTTTCTCGACGACTATCAGCGAACTGGATCGGGTCCGATCGACGTCCACGCGCTCGGCGTCGATTTCATGGTCACCGGCTGTTTGAAGTATCTGCTGGCGGCGGCCGGGATTGGTTTCCTCTACGTGCGGCGCGATCTCATCGAGCGATTCGAGCCGACCGTGACCGGCTGGTTCGGCCGCGTGAATCCGTTTGCGTTTCGCATCGACGCGTTGGATTGGCCGCCGGGCGCGAATCGTTTCGAAACGGGCACACCGCCCGTGCCGAACGCCTACGCGGCGCTCGCCGCGCTCGACCTGCTGGACCGCATCGGCTACGACGTCGTCGGCCGACAGGTCGATCACCTCGTCGAGCGTTATGCCTCCGCCGCACGCGACGCCGGATTCGTGGTGCGCACGCCGAGTGACCGGGCACGCCGCGGCCCGCTCGTCGTCGTGCAAAGCGTCGACGCCCCTGCGCTCGTGGCAAAACTCGCCGCGCGAGGCATCATCGCGTCGTGCCGCGGTAACGGACTGCGCGTCTCATTCCACGCGTACAACAACGACGCCGACGTCGATGCGGTCATCAGCGCGCTCGTTGCTGAGGCCTCGCTGCTCGAGCGCGCCACGGCGACCGCTCGCTGACGGCGATCGCCGCAGCTCGTCACCTTCGCGCTCGACGAGGACGGAAAAGCGGTCCGCGGTGGAACTGATGGGCGCGCGATTCGCGCGCAAGCCGGACCGCGCGCCAGGTTCGACTCTTCGATCAGCGGTAGGGCACGGCCTTCAGGCCGTGCCACGTCGGGCCGGTCTGAAGACCGGCCCCTACCGATTGCCTCGGCGTCGACAGCTCGAGACTGAATCCGTACGCATACGCCGCTAGTTGGCCAGGCGGCCAATCACGATCACCGACACGGCGCTCGACGTTCTGGTGTTCCCGGCCGCATCGCGCGCGACTGCCGTCAACACGTGCTGACCGCTCGCCGTCACAGGTGGGACCCACGTTCGCGCGTACGGAGGATTCATCACCTCCGCGCCGAGGTTCGCGCCATCGAGCTTGAACTGCACACCGACAACGCCGACGTTGTCGTACGCGGTGGCTGTGACGACAGTGGACCCGACGATGATCGATCCGTGGGCGGGCGACGTGATCGCGACGGACGGCGCGATGGTGTCTGCCCCACCGTCGGTCAGTAACTGCGACGGCACTTTGACGATGAACGCGTCCTGACGGCTGCCGCTCATGTTCGTCGTCCACATGAAGTACTGGCCGGTGACGTCCAGATTGCCTTTCGGGTACTTCGCGTAGCTGTCGCCGCCGCCCGGCTCGTTCATGTCGGTCATCACCGGCGCGACCACCAGCGTCCGCAGCGAGCCATCGAGCACGAAGCAGACGATCTCGTTCGTGCGCGGTCCGTTGACCGCGTTCGCGCCGCTTCCGCACGCGTACTGCTGTTCCGCCGCGACGTCGCTCCTCGTGCTGGCGTGGCTCACGTGATTGACGCTGCCCGGCTGCCACTGCGGGTCGTAGTACACGACGTTGCCGGGCACGATCGGATTGGAGCCGAAGTGCCACAAGCGGATCGCGTTCGGCAACGAGTTCCAGTTGTCGGCCGCGACCATGTACGCGTAGCCGTTGTCGGAGTGGCCGCCGGCGCCGTCGCGATCGAGCAGCTGCGTTTCGGCGCCGGTGTCGAGATCGATGATGCGGTTGTCGACTTCTGACGCCGGATCGGTCCCCAGCTTTTCCTTGATCAGCAGCCACGTCCCGCTCTTGTCGATCTGACACTCGTCGTACGCGAACCCGCGCTGCGGGAAATAGAAGAACTGCTGCGTGTCCTCGCGATAGGCGAGGCAGCCGAGCTCGGCGAAGGTCGCCGCGTCCCTCAGCGTGGCGGAGTGGACGCGATCGTCGTTGCTCGAGTGGAACTGCCAGATGTACCGATTCGGCCCGAACAGATCCGGACGCGACGCGACGTCGAAGACGGTCGTGAACGCGCGTGTGACGACGTCATAACGTTCCAGCGTCGACGTGACCGGCCGGTTCACGTACATCGTCGTGGGGAGCGTCGCGCTGAAGTACCAGCCTTCTCCCGTGCTCGCGGCCCATTGACTTCCCGCGTCGAAGAGCGGGCCCATCTTGGTGACGGTGTCGGTGACCTTGTTGTAGCCGAAGAGCGTCGGGCCGCCGTGGACCTCGTCGAGCCCGACGAAGATGTACATCGTGTCGCTGCCGACGTGGTTGTTCATGTTGCGCCAGTACGAGTAGCCGACGTACCACACACAATCAGCGCCAGCGCAATCGCTCGCGTTCGTGATGCGGACGGCCTGCGTGAGGTACGGCGACGGAAACGTGAACAGGCCGCGCTCCGGCAGCAGACTCTGAATCTGCGCCGGCGTCAGCATCGGGCGCACGTCGGTGTCGGTCGCACGCTCGACGAATCCGCCGGGCGCCGGCGACTGGGCGTCGATGTGCGAGGACAGAAGCGAGACGGCGAGAGTGGTGAGACCGATCAGCAAACACGCGACACGAACGGAAGAGTGGCGTGGCATGGCAACCTCCACGGCGTCGGCGAAGGCCGCGATCACTCCAATCGCGATGCCAACGACGAAGGAGGCCGCCTAAGAACTTCCGAGGACGTCAAGATAAGCTGCTTCGTACTGGGGCACGATGAGGTCCGTGCAGTAGCGGCTTCGCACCACCTGAGCCGCGGCGTGCGTGATTGATGCGCGCAGCGCTGGATCTGTCAGCACTGCGACACCTCGCTCCGCCATCAGATCGACGGCGTCCGGCGGACACACGAATCCGGTCACGCCGTCCTCGATGATTTCCGGCAGGCCGCCGACGTTCGAGGCGACGACCGGTACTTCGCACGCCATCGCTTCGAGCGCGGCGAGTCCGAAGCTTTCCTGCGCGGACGGCAGCAGGAACATGTCGGCCACCGAGAGCCACGCGACGAGATCCTGCCGCTCGCCGACAAACCTGACGTCGCTCGTCATCTCGTACTCGGCGGCGAGCCGTTCGATGTCTGCGCGCTCCGGACCATCGCCGATGAGGACGAACCGCGCGCGCACGCGGCGGCGAATGCGACGAAAGACCTCCAGCGCCACGTCGACGCGTTTGACCGGCCTGAAGTTCGAGACGTGCACGACGAGCGCGTCGCAGTGATTCACTGGACACAACTGCTCGCGCAGCGCCGGATCGAATCGGCGCCGATACTCCGCGCAGTCGAGAAAGTTGGGAATCACGCGAATGTCGTGCTGGATGCCGAGCGCCGCAATCGTGCCGGCTTTCAAGCTCCGCGACACGGCCGTCACGCCGTGCGATCGCTCGATGGAGAACGCGACGACGCGCCGGTACGACGGATCGCTGCCGACGAGCGTGATGTCGGTTCCGTGCAGGGTCGTGACCGTGCGCGGCGACACGATGGTCCGCCCCGACACGGCCGACGTCGTCAGCATCTGATCCGCCAGATACGCGGCGGTTGCGTGCGGCACCGCGTAGTGCGCGTGCACGATGTCGAGCCGGTGCTCCTCGGCGACACGCGCGATCGTGTTGGTCAGCGCCAGCAGATATTGTGGTTCACGGAAGAGCGGGTACGGCGGCACCTCGACGCGCTCGAACGAGAGGCCCGCCACGCCGGATCGCCATCGAAACGGCGGCTCGCTGCTGATGACGTGCACCCGGTGGCCGCGATCCGCCAGCGCATGCGCCAGCTCGGTCGCCACGACGCCGCTGCCGCCGACCGATGCGTAGCACACCATGCCGATGTTCATGGCACGTGCTTGAGCAGCCCCGAGCGCTGCACCGGTTCGCGGACGACAATCCCTTCGGCGAAGGCGACGCCGGCCAGCGCGCCGAACTGCGCGTCGCGGCTCTCGACGAGCTGCCGGAACGTCGCGTGCGTGAGCCGCGTCGGGATCGCGTCGGCTTCGGTCGGCGCGAACTGACTGCGGTAGCACTCGAGCGCGTCGCGCTTGCGCTGGTAGTGCGCCGACACGTCGATCACGAACGACGGCGCGACGCTGTCGTTGATGAAGTAGTAGCAGATCCAGTCAGCCCGCCACGGATCGGTGTCCGTCGCGTAGCGGCGCAGGCCGCTCTTGAACGCCGCGACGCGCAGCACGTGGCTGGCATCGACGTGGTCCGGGTGACGATCCTTCCAGTACGGGATCGCAATCGTGCGAGGGCGATGGCGGCGGATGATCTCGACCGCCGATCTGATCAGGGGCGGCGTGTCCGCGATCCCGCCGTCAGGCCATTTCAGATTCTCGCGAAAGCTGGCGCCGAGCACGTGCGCCGCGGCCGCCGCTTCTGCCCGGCGCTCCTCGACGGTGCCGTTGCTCGACAGCTCGCCTTCCGTGAGATCGCATAGGCCGACCTGATGTCCCGCGGCGGTGTGACGCGCGACTGTGCCGCCCAGGCCAATCTCGATGTCGTCGGGGTGAGGACCGAAGACGAGCAGGTCAATCGACATGCGCACGCCAATATAGCGGAAGTAAGGTAGGATTCGCGCGCGCATGCGCGTGCACACGTTCTCTGACGGCGACTCGCTCGCGCGCGCGGCGGCGAATGAAGCGGCCTCGCGCATCCGCCTCGCCATCGCGACGTCGGGTCGCGCGCGCATCATCGCCGCGACGGGCACGTCGCAGATGGCGTTCCTCGACGCGTTGACGCAGGCGCCGGATGTCGACTGGTCCAACGTCGAGATGTTTCATCTCGACGAGTACATCGGCCTCCCGGCCGATCATCCGGCGGCGTTTCGACGGTACCTCCTGGAGCGGTTGATTCGGCCGGCCGGCATCGCACGTGCCCACTTGATCGACGGCGAGCGCCATCCACTCGACGTGTGTCGAGAGCTGGGTCGCGAGGTGACGGCGGCGCCGATCGACGTCGCGTTTGTCGGCATCGGCGAAAACGGCCACCTGGCGTTCAACGACCCGCCGGCGGACTTCGACACCGAAGAGCCGTACCTCGTTGTCCGACTCGACGAGGCGTGCCGCCGTCAGCAAGTCGGCGAACAGTGGTTCACGTCGATCGACGAGGTTCCCGAGCGTGCGATCACGATGTCGATCCGCCAGATTCTGAAGTCGCGAGCGATTCTCGCCGTCGTCCCTGAAGCGCGGAAAGCGCCCGCGGTCCGCCTGTGTCTCGAAGGCGCGATCTCGCCGATGGCGCCGGCGTCGATTCTGCGGACGCACGCCGACACGTCGCTGTTTCTGGACGCCGACTCGGCGGCGCTCGTGAAGATCAACGCTTGAACCGTCGAGCCGCCGGTCGTCGCCTGCGCTGGTACATCGCGGCGCTGCTGTTCTTGTCGACGGTCATCAACTACATCGATCGCCAGACGCTCAGCGTCCTCGGCCCGCATCTCAAAACGGAATTCGGGTGGACCAATGCCGACTTCGCGTGGCTCGTCATCGCGTTCCGCGTCGCGTACGGCGGCGGGCAGATGTTCGCCGGGCGGCTGCTCGATCGGGTCGGCACGCGCGCCGGCCTGAGCCTCACCGTCGCGTGCTACTCGACGATTGCCGCCCTCACGTCGCTCGCCACCGGGCTGCGCAGCTTTGCCGCGTTCCGGTTTCTGCTCGGCGCGGCCGAATCGGCGAACTGGCCTGGAGCGACCAAAGCGGTCGCCGAATGGTTTTCACCGCGCGAGAGCGGCTGGGCGGTCGCCCTGTTCGACAGCGGGTCGTCGATCGGCGCGGCCATCGCGCCGGCGCTCGTCCTCGCGATCTTTCATTTTTCGGGAAGCTGGCGTCCGGCATTCATCGTGACCGGCGCGCTCGGATTTCTGTGGGTGTGGCTGTTTCGCGCGACGTACCGCTCGCCAGACCCGCATCCGCCGCCGTCGGCGGGCGAGCCCTCAAATGCTGCGGCGACGACTCCGAGTCTCCCGTACGGAACGATTCTGCGTCTGCCGCAGACGTGGGGCATCGTCATCGGCAAAGCGCTGACCGACCCCGTGTGGTTTTTTCTGACCGATTGGTTTGCGATTTATCTCGTGTCGCGCGGCTTCCGGTTGGAAGACAGCTTGCTGGCGTTCTGGGTGCCGTTCCTCGCCGCCGATTGTGGAAACTTTTTCGGCGGCGGTTGTTCGAGCGCGCTCATCAAGCGTGGTTGGTCGGTTGGCGCCGCACGGAAGATCGTCATCGTCGCATCCGCGGCCGCGATGACGCTTTTGGTGCCGGCGGCGTACTCGACGTCGCTCGCCGGTCTGACGACCTGTCTCGCGATCGCGACCTTCGCGTATGCTGCGCTCTCGACGATGATCCTGAATCTGCCTGCCGACATCTATCCGAGCGGCTCGGTGGCGTCGGTGAGCGGGCTGAGCGGAACGGGCGCGGGCGTCGGCACGGTGCTGGCGACCTATCTGACCGGCATGGTCGCCGATCGCTACTCGTTTCGTCCAGTGCTCATCGTCGCGAGCGCGATTCCGATCGTCGCCGCCGCCGCAATCCTGGTCCTCGTGCGCAATAACAGCGCCACCCACCGCGGCCTCGTCCACTCGATCTAGGAATCTAGGTGTCAGACACGTGTCAGACCGGTGTCTGACACGTGTCTGACACCTAATATCTGACACGTCTGACACCTCGCCAGTACGCGTAGGCCGGCAGGCCGAGTGCGACGAGGCCGACGCCGATGAGCGACTCGGTTGGTTTCTCGACGACGGTATTGACGACCAGGACGCCGAGTCCGGCGACAAACAGCGCCGGCACGACTGGATACCCCCACGTTCGGTACGGGCGATCGGCGTCCGGCTCGCGTCGGCGGAGACGGAAGATCGCGAGGCCGCCGAGTACGCCGAACGCCACTGACGCGAAGGTCACCCATGTGAACAGCTGCTCGTAGGTGCCTGTGAGCGTCAGCAGTGCAGACCACACGCACGTCATCACAATCGCGATGTGCGGCGTCCGGTACTTGGGATGCACCGCCGCTGCCGCCTTGAAGAACAACCCGTCGGACGCCATGGCGTAGCACGCGCGCGACATCGCGATGACCACTGCGGCATTGCATCCGAGCGTCGAGACGACGACGGTCGCCGCGACGATGCGCGCGCCGCCGGTGCCGACCAGCGCGGTCAAGGCTTTCTCCGCAATCCGCTCCACGCCTCGAATCTCCTCGAGCGGCAACGCGAGCATGTAGGCGGTGTTCACGCTCACGTAAATGACAATCAACGCTGCGATGCCGACGAGGAGGGCAATCGGCACGTTGCGCCGGGGATCCTCGATCTCGCCCGCGCAGAACGGCAGGTAGTACCAACCTTCGTACGCCCACATGACGGCAATCATCACCACGCCGAACGCCGCCGCCGGCCGAGCGATCGGCGGCACGATCGGCGTGAAGGACGGCGTGACCGGATGAAGGGCCAGCGCCACGATCGGCAGCGCGGCGAGCGCCGCGATCTTCACGACGGTCAGCGTCGCCTGCAGGCGGTTGCCGCTTTTGACGCCCGTGTAATTCACGGCGCCGAGCGCGAGGATCGAGATCGCGGCCAACAACTGCCCAGCCGAAATCGACCACGCGCCCCACGGCATCGGCACCGCGACGACCTCGCGCGTCGTCGAGAGCGACGGCACGAAGTAGCTGAAGTACGTCGCAAAGCCGACCGCGACGGTCGCGACACCGCCTGTGAGGATGACGAGCATACACGCCCATCCGAAAAGGAACGCGACGAGCGGTCCGTACGCGTGCTCGAGGAACACGTACAGTCCGCCGGAGCGTGGATACATCGCGCCCATTTCCGCGTAGGTGAGTCCGCCGCAGAGCGCGATGACGCCGCCGGCGACCCACGCCAGCAACAGCAGTGGCTCGGACGGCAGCGCCGCGGCCATCGTTCCGGGCGTCAGGAAAATCGCCGACCCGATGACGTTGGTGATCACGAGCAGCGTCGCGCTGCGCACGCCGATAGCGCGGATCAATCTGGCATCGGACCCTGTCGTTGAAATATCCGTCGTGGTCATCAGCGTCTGCGCGAAGTGAGGATACTATCGCGTCGGATGGATCCAAAGACCATCGGTGTGATTGTCGCGCTCGCGCTCGCGCCTGGCGTCGCGTGCTGTCGATCGGCGCCGCCATTCTCCGAGCTCGTCGACGAGTACCTCGATCAGTTCGCGCGACGGCATCCCTCGATCGCCGCCGGCAACGGCATTCACACCTACGATGCGACGCTCGAGGATTTTTCCGCCGGAGCGATCGCGTCGGAAATCGACGGGCTGCGTGCGTTTCGTCGCCGGCTCGACGCGGTCGATCTCGCGCCGCTGACGCCGGACGAGCGCGTCGATCACCGGATCCTGCAGGGCATCGTCGACGGCTGGCTGCTGGATCTCGACACGGTGCGCACGTGGACGCGCAACCCGATGATCTACGCGTCGGCGATCTCCGACGGCGTCCACAATCTGATGACGATGGAGTCGTCTCCGGTGGCGTCGCGGATGATGCAGGCATCGGCGAAGTTGACGGCGGTGCCGAGGTTGCTTGCGTCAGCGCGTGAGAATCTGCAGAGGCCGCCGCGAGTCTTCGTGGAGCGCGCGACCGTGATGTTCCGCGGCGCGTCGGATCTCGTCGCGCGCGATCTCCCGCTGGCGTTCGCCGACGTCGCCGATCCCGTGCTGCAGGGCGCATTGAAATCGGCTGCCGGCAGCGCACGTCGCGCCATCGACGACTACGTCGCGGAGCTCGAGTCGAAGGTGCTGCCGCACGCGACCGGCGCGTACGCGCTGGGAACCGCGGCCGTCGAGGCGCGCTATCGCGCCGAAGAGCTGATCGACACGCCGGCGCCGGCGCTGATGGCGATTGGCGAGCGCGAGCTCCGGACGCTGCAGGCGGATTTCGAAGCGACGGCCGCGCGCGTCGATCGGAGCCGATCGTCACTGGACGTGTGGCGCGACGTCCTCGACGATCATCCCACGCGAGGCGAGCTCGCGGCGGCCGCGCAGCAAACGGTCGACGATCTGTTTGCGTTCATCCGTGAGCGGCGTCTGGTCGATCTTCCGGCAGGCGAGCGCGTCGTCGTCGCCGTGGCGCCCGCGTTCGATCTCGGACTCGCGTCGATGCACTCGTCGCCGCCGCTCGAGCCGCATCCGGTGAAAAGTTTCTACTACGTCACCGACGCGCAGGCGGACTGGCCGCCCGAGCGCCAGAACGCATGGCTGCAGAAGTTCAACTACCCGACGCTCGCCGACATCTCCGCGCACGAAGTCGCGCCCGGCCACTACGTCCACAGTCTGTTCATGCGGCGCACGCCGGGAAAGATCCGGCGCATCTGGATCGGGCTGAATCCGTTTCCGCAGCCGTCATCCGGTCAGGATGGCTGGGCGCATTACGCCGAGCAGCTCGTGAGCGACGAGGGATTCAAGCGCGACGATCCGCGCTATCGGCTCGCACAAATCAGCGAGGCCCTGACGCGCATCTGCCGGCTGATTGTCGGACTGCGGCTGCACAGCGGCGAGTGGACGATCGATCAGTCGGCGCAGTTCTTCGAGCGCGAGGCGCATCTGCCGGCACCCGCCGCGCGCCAGGAAGCGGTGCGCGGCACCTACGATCCGACCTATGGCGGGTACTTTCTCGGGAAGACGGCGGCGTTCAAACTGCGTCGCGACTACGAGTCGGCGCGCGGCCGCGCGTTCAACTTGCGCGAGTTCCACGAGCGCGTGATGACCAACGGCATCGCCCCATGGTGGGCGCATCGGCAGTTGTTGCTGCCTGGCGACACGCGCCCGGTCATTGAATAAACGCGCGATGTAGGGCGGCCCTCTCCTGCCTTCGCTCGCCTGCGAAGCGAGCGAGCTACGGCGAGGCTCGCCGAAGCGCCGGAGGCGCGGAGGCGGCAGGGCCGCCGCGTCGCGGGCCTGACCAGCCTCCGCCAAGGCTTCGGCGGTCCGCCGTAGCTTCCGCGAAGGCGGAAAGGCCCGCGCTACGATCGTTGGTGAGTCTACAGACGTCTGCTCGCCAACCGATCGCCCGCCAGATTCACCGACAGCGTCGTCATCAGGATGAACAGACCGGGTGCGAAGGCGAGCCACGGTTCGGTGGCGAGCGTCGTCTGCGCCTGATACAGCATGTTGCCCCAGCTCGCCTGCGGCGGCCGGACGCCGACGCCGAAGAAGCTGAGCGCCGATTCGAGCAGGATGCCGCGCGCGACCGCGAGCGTCAGCGAGACGATGACCGCCTGGGCGGCGTTCGGCAGGAGATGCACGCCGATGAGCCGCGCGTGGCTCGCGCCCAAGGCTCGCGCGCTCTCGACGAACCCGCGCGCACGAAGCGTGAGGAACTCCGCTCGCACCACGCGCGCCGTTTCCATCCAGCCGGCCATTCCGATCATCACCACCAGCAGCGCGACCGAGGGCTGAAGCACGCTCGCCGCGATCATCAGCAGCGGAAGGCGCGGCACCGCCAGCATCGCGTCGGTGCCGCGCATCAGAACAGCGTCGAGCGCACCGCCGGCGTATCCGGCGATGCCGCCGATCGCGATGCCCGACGCGCCGGCGACGGCGGCGGAGAGCAGGCCAACCGCCAGCGAGACGCGCGCACCGAACAGGACGCGCGCGAACACGTCGCGCCCGAGATCGTCGGTGCCGAACCAGTGCGCCGCCGACGGCGCTTCGCGCCGATGCGCGAGGTCGAGTTGATCGGGCGGATACGGCGCGATCGCGGGTGCGACGACCGCGGCCGCAATCAAGCACGCGAGCAGGAGCGCCGGCCCGCGCGTCATCATCTAGTGGACCGTCTCAGCTGAAGGAGTACGAGTCACAACGAGCCTTCGACCGCGATTTTCGGGCCGCGACAAGGGAGCGGCCCGGTAGTAATTCGGAAGAGACACGCCACTAGGCGGCCGCGATCCGCGGATCGACGAGCGCGTGCACGGCGTCCGCGACGACGTTGAAGAGGACGATGGCCGTCGAGGTCAGCATCAGGAGCGCCATCAGCACGGTGTAGTCGCGTCGCGCGAGCGCTTCGGTGAACAGGCTGCCGAGACCCGGCCACGCGAACACGCTTTCGGTGACGACCGCTCCCGAGGCCAGCAGCGCCGCGTCGACCATGACGACCGCGAGCACAGGACCGATCGCATTGCGCAGCGCGTGGCGAAGAATCACGGCACGTGCCGGAATGCCTCGCGCGTGTGCGGCGAGGACGAAGGGCTGCGCCAGCGTGTCGATCATCGATCCGCGCAGGTAGCGCGACCATGCGGCCGCCTGCACGACCGCAAGCACCGTCACCGGCAGCACCAGATGGTGCACGTGATCGATCAGATCGCCGCCGCCAAGTGTCGCACGACCGGACGAAGGCAACCAGCCGAAGCCGATCGCGAAGACGATCTGCAGGAGCAGACCGAACCAGAACGCCGGCAGCGAAATGCCCGCGACCGCGACCGCCGTCGTCGTGCGATCGAACCAGCGGCCGCGGCGGACGGCGGCAAGGACGCCGGCCGGCAGCGTGAGCGCGAGCGCGACGACGATGGATGTGCCGACGAGCTCGAGCGTCGCCGGAATCCGCTCGACGATGCGGGCCGCGACGGGGCGGCCGTCGCTGAAGCTGTAGCCCCAGTCGCCCTGCGCGAACGCGGCGAGCCATGACCAGTACTGCTGCCAAAGCGGGCGATCGAGACCGAGCGCGTGGCGCAGCCGCTCGATGTCCTCCGGCCTGACGTTCGGATTCGACAAGTAGATCGCCAGTGGTCCGCCGGGCGCGGCGTGAATGAGCAGGAACACGAGCGTGGAGATCACGAGGAGCAGCGGCAGCGCTTGAAGACTGCGGCGCACAAGAAATCGAGTCACGGCGCGTAGCTTAACAATTACTTGATCTCCCACTCATGCACGTTCCAGAAAATCCCGGTGTTGGTCGGATTGCCCTTGAAGTGTTGGAGCGTCGAGGGAACCGCGTCGAGCCGCGTGATGCTGTAGAGCGGGATCTCCGGCGCCGCGTCGGCCACGATCTGCTGCGCGCGATGGAGGAGCCGCTTGCGCTCCTCGCGATCGACGGTGCGGTCCGATGCGTATAACAGTCGCGTCAGTGCCTCGTCCTGGTAGTAATTGATGTTGCGCCCCGCCGGCGGCGTGCGGTCGGCGGCGAAGAAGGTCGTGAGCTCGGGGTCCGACGGCATCTGCCACCAGTGCAGCATCGCGTCGAAGCGTCCCTCGAACCAGATCGCGCTGATCGCGGTGCCGTCGTGTAGCTGCACCGTCACGTCGACGCCGACGTCGCGAAGCTGGCGCTCGATGGCCTGCGCCATGTTTTCGCGGATCGCGAACCCGGCCTGCGTGATGAGCGTGAACGCCAGCGGCCGGCCATCGCGCTGGCGGATCTCGTTCGGTCCCACCTTCCACCCAGCCTCGTCCAGGAGCACGCGCGCCCGCGCCGGATCGAACGGGTACTGCGTGATCCGATCGGTGTACGCCCACGACACCGGCTGGATTGGTCCGTGCGCCACCGGCGCGAGGCCGTCGAGAATCGTCTTCGTCAACAGCTCGCGATCGAGCGCATGGGTCAGCGCGCGCCTGACGCGGACGTCCCCGAACGGTGGAAAGTGCCGCTCGTTCAGCGTCACGTGCTCGTAGGCATTGCCGGCGGTTTTGTGCACGGCAAGTGACGAGAGGCCCGCGATCTCGCGGTACTTGTCCCAGGGCACGAGCGCGACGACGTGCACCTCGCCGCTTTTGAGCTGGTTGATGCGCGTGTTGGTGTTCGCGATGAACTTGAACATCAGCCGGCGGATCTTCGGGTACTGGTCGCCGCGCCAGTAGTGGGCGACTCGCTCGAGCAGGATGTATTCGCCGGCTTTCCAGTCGGCGACACGATACGGACCGGTGCCGAGCGGCGCGCGGTTGTAGTCCTGCGCACGATCGATGTCGCGGCCGTCGAGCACGTGTTTCGGCAGCGTGCCACGGATGAATTGGATGTCGTACGGCGCGTAGATCTCTTTGTAGTGGATGATGGCTGTCAGCGCGTCGGGCGTGTCGACCGAGCTGATGCGATCGAAGCCGTCAGTGCTCTCGGGGTTGTAGTTCGGACCGTTGATCGCCTCGACGGTGAACTTCACGTCTGCCGATGTGAACGGTTTTCCGTCATGCCACGTCACGCCCGGTCGCAGCTTCCACGTGACGTCCATGCCGCCGTCATCTCTCAGACGAACACCGCCGTTCTGGCTCGTCGGCACATCAGTCGCGAGCAGCGGCACCACATTCATCTGCTCGTCGGTCGTCGTCAGGCCCTCCACGACGCAGGTCTGGATGTCTTCGAGGATGTGGGTAGTAAAGCGATTCAGCGTATCGGGCTCGCGGTCGTAGCCGACGATCAGCAGATCGTTGGACGGCGGCGTCGCCGCGGATCGCCAGGCGCAACCCGCTGTGGTCAGCGCGAGCAGCACCGCAATAAGTAGACAGGTCTGACCTCGAGTCTGACCTGAAGTCTGACCCGCAGTCTGACCGTGAGTCTGACTCGCAGTCTGCCCTCGAGTCTGACCCGCAGTCTGACCGTGAGTCTGACCTGAGGTCTGACCGGTCATGCGTACACCTTGGCGACGAGTGGTACCGGGATTGAACCAAACGACAACAGCCGATCGTGAAATCGGTGGAGGGAGAACGACGCGCCTTCGACGCGCTCGCGCTCGCGGCGCAGCGCGTGGAGACTCTCGGTCCCGAGCCAGTACATGATCGCGGTGGCGGGGAACATCGAGTTCTTGCAGACCTCTGCGCGGGCGGCCTCGGGCGACATGCCAATGCGATCGCGATAGAGGGCAACACCGTCCTCGAACGCCAGCGATCGCTCGTGCAGGCCGATATCGACGACGGCACGTGCGAGCAGCCGCGCCCGCGTGTGTTGTTGCGCGAGTGATTCCTCCGCCGTGAAGAATCCGATCTCGTCCATCAGATCCGTCGCGTAGCACGCCCACCCCTCGGCCATCGTTCCACCCTGGAACATCCCGATCCGGCTCGCACAATCGACCGCGGCGATGCGCCCGATCTCCGATGCGCCCGCATACGCGTAGTAATTCTGCACGTGATGACCGATCGCTCCATGATGGACGACGTGATTCAGCTTGATCACGCTCGCGTTGGTCGCACGCAGGCGACGGAGCTGCTCCCCGGCCGGCATCTCGCGCTCGATCGGCGAGACGAGGTAGTCGTGGATCGGCAGCCGATCGAAGGGCGCCGGCGAGCGATAGAACAGGTAGTACAGAAACGGCGCAGCCTCGCGCGTGTGGACGGGAATCGGCACGTATCTGATCGGATAGTCCGGCCACGTGACGAGATGGCTGGCGTCCGCCCGCTCGCGGCACGCATTCCAGACGCGCTGATAGGCCGGCAGGTAGTCGTCCGTCGTTGGATGCGCATCGGTGAGCCGCTGCTGCACCTCGGGCCATCCGCCGGGTGCGATCGCACGCGCGCGCCTGTGCAGTTGGTCGAGCGCTTCGTCGAGCGCCTCACGCGCATCGGCGGCCAGTGCAGCACGAGGTCGATCGGACCAGTGACCGCGCGCGAGCAGGAGATCGAACAGCTCCGATCGATCGGGCGGGTGGTGTCCGGCTTCAGCCGGACCAGAGAGCCACCGACGAAAATCCTCGAACGCGCTGGCCGCCTGCCCGGCCGCGCGAGTCAGATGATCAGCGCGACGATGGTCGATCGATTCGAGCGCGATCCAGCGTTGAATGCCGTCGCCGAAGACGCGTTGGGCGCCGTCGCATTCCCGCAGACATTTCAGCCGCCACTCGTCCGGAACGCCGGCCGTGATCGATCGACGCGCGCCGTCGAGAAATTCCGGCACGGCCGCCAAACGCGCGATTGCCCCGTCGACTCGATCGGCGATCGGTGCGAACGGCCGCGTCATCAGCGCGATCACGCCGAAGATCGCTTCACCGGCCGCGAGCGACGGGTTGCCGCGCTGAAAGAGGTCGCTCTCCTGTTCGGCAATCTGCACGTCGAGGAACGCGACGGCCAGCTCGCGATCGCGCTCGCCGACGTCTTTTTCCACTTGCGGCGGGGCCCCACGCCCACCGCGAACTGACGCTGACATCTCGCCGCGGATACGTTTTCTTGCGCTCGCGGGGCCCCACCCCCGCTCGCTTCGCGCTGCGGCGCTCGAAGACTCGCTACCAGCACCCCAACGCGGGAGCCGCGTTGGGGACCCCGCCTCTTCGCGCGAGCCGCAGGCGCTTTCCGCGGCGAGATGTGGCCGCAGGCGCTGCGGCGAGATGCCCCGCGCCATGATGAGGGATGCGCGCAGCGCGCGCATCTCGTCGACTGCCGATGCCAATCCGTCCGGCGACCAGTCCGGCAGCCGATGATCGTGATCGTGGATGCCCGTGAACGTCGCGTTCACCGGCCGCAGACGGTAGTAGCTCTCGAGGAACGCGCCGAGCATCATCACATCATCGGTGTCTGACTTCATCCGGGCATCACATGTGGCGTCCGACTTTAGCCGGATCAACGATTACTTGTGGCGTCCGGCTTCAGCCGGACCCTGGATCACGTGTGGTGTCCGGCTTTAGAGGATGTGAAGAAATCACGTGAACGCAAAGGCCGCTAAGACCGCAAAGAAGAATTTTTTCGAAAAAGATGCGTTGCGCGCTTTGCGATCTTTGCGTTCAACGTGATTCTTTCACAAGCTCTTTAGCGTCCC
>MNEX01000247.1:1518-20635 GCA_001917905.1 Acidobacteria bacterium 13_1_40CM_65_14 | reverse complement strand
CCACACGACCTGGCTGTCGCCTTCGAACGCGAGCATGTGCGTCGCGATCCGGTCGAGGAACCAGCGGTCGTGGCTGATGACGACGGCGCAACCGGCAAAGTTGAGCAGCGCCTCTTCGAGGGCGCGCAGCGTGTCGACGTCGAGGTCGTTGGTCGGCTCGTCGAGCAGCAGCAGGTTGCTCCCCTTCTTCAGCAGCTTCGCGAGGTGCACGCGATTCCGCTCGCCGCCGGACAGCGTCCCCACCTTGCGCTGCTGCGCCGCGCCCTTGAAGTTGAACCACGAGACGTACGCACGCGACGCGACTTTCTTTTTCCCGAGCTCGATCTCGTCGTGCCCGCCCGAGATCTCTTCCCAGACGGTCTTGTTCGCTTCGAGCGCGTCGCGGCTCTGATCGACGTACCCGATCTGCACGGTCTCGCCGATCTTCAGCGTCCCTTCGTCGGGCTTCTCCTGCCTGGTGATCATCCGGAACAGCGTCGTCTTGCCCGCGCCGTTCGGACCGATGACGCCGACGATGCCGCCGCGCGGCAGCGTGAAGTCGAGATCCTCGATCAGCAGATTGTCGCCGTAGCCTTTTTTCAAGCGCCGCGCTTCGACGACGACGTCGCCGAGTCGCGGACCGGGCGCGATGTAGATTTCCGCCGTTTCAATCTTCTGCGCCGTGTCCTGCTTCAGCAGCTCTTCGTACGAGTTCAAGCGCGCCTTGCCCTTGGCCTGACGCGCGCGCGGCGACATACGAATCCATTCGAGCTCGCGCTCGAGCGTCTTCTGGCGCCGCGTCTCTGCTTTCTCTTCCTGCGCGAGCCGATTCTGTTTCTGCTCCAGCCACGACGAGTAATTCCCCTCCCAGGGAATGCCCTTGCCGCGATCGAGCTCGAGAATCCAGCCGGCGACGTTGTCGAGGAAATAGCGATCGTGCGTCACCGCGACGACCGTGCCTGGATAGTCCTTGAGGAACCGTTCGAGCCACGCGACCGACTCCGCGTCGAGATGGTTCGTGGGCTCGTCGAGCAACAGCAGATCCGGGGACTGCAGGAGCAACCGGCACAGGGCGACGCGACGGCGCTCGCCGCCGGACAGCGTGCTGACGTCGGCGTCGGGCGGCGGCAGGCGCAGCGCGTCCATCGCGAGCTCGAGGCGCGAATCGAGATCCCACGCGTTGGCCGCCTCGATCTTGTCCTGCAACTTGCCCTGCTCTTCGAGGACCTTGTCCATTTCGTCGGCCGACAGCTCTTCGCCGAGCTTCGCGTTGACGTCGTCGTACCGCGCGAGCAGAGCTTTGATCGGCGCGACACCTTCTTCGACGTTGGCGAGGACGGTCTTGCTGGGATTGAGCCTCGGCTCCTGCTGCAGAAAGCCGACCGAGATGCCGTCGGCCGCGAACGCTTCGCCGAGGAAGCTCGTGTCTTGGCCGGCCATGACCTTCAAGAGCGAGCTCTTGCCCGCGCCGTTCAGCCCGAGGACGCCGATCTTCGCGCCGAAGTAGAACGACAGCCAGATGTCTTCGAGAACTTTCGCGTCGGGAGGATAAACCTTCCCGAGACCTTTCATCGTGTAAATGAACTGGGGCATAGTTTCGTGAGATTTCAGATTTCAGATTTCAGATTGCAGATTGATTTCAGATTTGAGATGTTAGATTGAATCTGAATTGACGTGGAGGCCGACGCCGACCCGACCTGACCTGACCTGACATTGATAGCGTACAATCTGCGGCTACAATCTGCAAATCAACAATCAATCTGAAATCTGCAATCTGCAATCTGAAATCTCGTGATCCGAAGGATCCTCCATATCGACATGGACGCGTTCTACGCGTCGGTCGAGCAGCGCGACACTCCGTCGCTGCGCGGGCAACCGGTCGCCGTCGGCGGTCAGCCCGACAAACGCGGCGTCGTCGCGGCCGCGAGCTACGAGGCGCGCGCGTTCGGCGTCCACTCGGCGATGTCGATGGTGAAGGCGGTGCGGCTCTGTCCCTCGCTCGTCATCGTGCCGCCCGATTTTTCGCGCTACAAGGCGGCGTCGAACGCGGTGTTCTCGATCTTTCGCGAGGTGACACCGCTCGTCGAGCCGCTGTCGCTCGACGAGGCGTATCTCGACGTCACCGAGAACTTGTGGGGCGAGACGCTCGGCACCGCGGTCGCGAAGCGGTTGAAGGCGCGGATCCGCGCGGAGACACAACTGACGGCGTCCGCCGGCGTCGCACCCAACAAGTTCCTCGCAAAGATCGCATCGGGCTGGAAGAAGCCGGACGGGCTGACGGTGATCAGCCCGGAGCGCGTCGAGCCGTTTCTGCAGCAACTGCCGGTGGACGCGCTCTGGGGCGTCGGTCCGGTGACCGCGAAGAAATTGCGCGCGCGCGGCATCGATCGCCTCGTCGACGTCCGCAGCGCCGACGTGGAGACTCTGCGCGACACGGTTGGCAGCCTCGCCGACTGGCTGCGCCAACTCGCGAACGGCGTCGACGATCGGCCGGTTGTCCCCAACCGCGAGGTGAAGTCGTCCGGCTCGGAGAATACGTATCCCGCAGATCTCACCGACCTCGATACGATTCGCGCGGAGATCGCCGAGATGGCGGCGCACGCCATCTCCTGGCTGGCGCGCAAGGAACTGCTCGCGCGCACGGTGACGATCAAGGTCCGCTACTCGGACTTCACGACGATCACGCGCAGCCACTCGGCGGCGCCGAGCCGCGACGAAACGGACCTCACGGCGCGCGCGGTCCGGCTGCTGGAGAAGACTGACGCGGGCCGGCGCCCCGTGCGGCTGCTCGGTGTCAGCGTCCACAATTTCTGCAGCGCGGCCGACGACGATCGGCTTCCTTTTGGTGAGCGTAATGCGGAGTGAGGATTGCGGAATGCGGATTGATTGCGGATTCAATCGAACAATAAATCCGCAATCCGCAATCCTCAATCCGCAATGACGAGGTTGTTGAGTGTCCGACCCATGGAATCCTGATCAGTACGGCAAATTCGAACGCGAGCGTGAGCAGCCCTTCTACGACCTGCTCGCGATGGTACGACCGGCCGCCAACATGCGCGTCGTCGATCTCGGGTGCGGCACCGGCACGCTGACGCGCGAATTGCACGCGCAGCTGCAGCCGCGCGAGACCATCGGCATCGACCGGTCGTCGCGCATGCTCGACAAGGCCGGTGAAGCCGAGCTGTCACCGGGTCTGCGGTTTCAGATCGGCGACATCGAATCGTTTCCTGACGGCACGTCCGGCTACGATCTGATCTTCTCGAACGCGGCGCTCCACTGGGTGGAGGATCACGAGGCGCTCTTCGCGCGGCTGGCCGAGGCGCTGGCGCCACAGGGACAGCTCGCCGTCCAGATGCCGGCGATGCACGACGAGGCCTCGCATCTGGTCGCGGCAGAGATTCTCGAGGCCGCACCCTATCGGTCGGCCAGTGGCGGATGGCAGAAGGCTCAGCCGGTGCTCTCGCCCAGCGCTTATGCGCGCTTGATGTTCCGGTTGGGGTTCGGGGATCCGGTTGTGCGCCTGATCGTCTATCCTCATGTCTTGGCCGGGCCTGACGAAGTCGTGGAATGGGTGAAGGGGACGCTGCTGGCGGAGTACTCGCGACATCTGCCGCCGGACGTGTTCGAACGGTTTCTCGCCGAGTATCGCGGCCGCCTGCTCGAGCGCATCGGCACCGAGCGCCCGTTCCTCTTCCCGTTCAAGCGAATTCTGTTGTGGGGACAGAGGTCCGCCTAAAGGCGGACACGACGTACGACATATGTGGTGTCCGGCTTTAGCCGGACCTGGAAGGCAGATGCTTAAAGGAACGCGCGACGGCATTCTGAAAAAGGTGCAGCCGGTGAGCATTCACGGCCAGGTGACGTGGGACGTGTTTTTCACCGACGTCGACGATCCGGATGGGCAGGTGACCGTCGCCCGCATCGGACCCGAAGCGGTGATGGGCACCAACCTCGAACCGGGCGATCGCATTCAGGTCGAGTACCTCGTCGGCGTGGCGATCAAGGTCACGCGCGTCGTGCCTACTTCTTCTCAATCCTGACGGTTTTCAAATCCACGCGCGTGGTCGGCGTCTCGCCGTTGCGCGGCGACGCCTCGATCGCATCCACCGCCGGCATGCCGTCGACGACGCGGCCGAACGCCGTGTATTGACCGTCGAGCGCCGTCGACGGCGCGGTGCAGATGAAGAACGACGTCTGCGCGCTGTCCGCAGCCTCGGCGCGCGCCATCGAGACAATGCCCTTCACGTGCTTCGTGTCGTTGAACTCGGGCGGCAGATTGTGCACGAGCTTCTGCTGTTTCTCGGTGAGCGGTGCGGCGCGGCTCGAGAGCGCGCCCGTTTGAATGACGAAGCCCGGCGCCACGCGGTGGAACGCCATGCCGTTGTAGACGCCCGCCGCGGCGAGCCGCATGAATTGCCGGACGGTGTTCGGCGCTTTGTCGGCGAAGAGCTCGATCGCAATCGGCCCGGCGCTCGTGTCGAGCACGGCGCGGTAGGTGGCGAGCTCCTGCGGCGTCTCGGTCACGAACGGTTCGGCCGGCGTGTCGCGGATCGTGACGCGCGTGATCGCGATGCGCTCGGTCGCGAGGCCTTTGTCGTCGACCGGCGTCTCGGAGATTTGCTGCAGCACCTCGATCCCGTCGGCGACATGGCCGAAGACCGTGTACTGATTGTCGAGCGCGGGCTGATCGGCAAGGACGATGAAGAACTGTGCGCCCGCGCTGTCCGGTTTGCCGGGAATCGTGACAGCCGCCACCGAGCCGCGCGTCATCCTCGGTGCGCGCGCTTCGGCCTTCACCACGTTCAACCCGCCGGTGCCATAGAGCGCACGCTTCGACGGATCTTTCGTCAGCGGATCGCCGCCCTGCACCATCCCGTACTTGATCACGCGGTGAAAGATCGTCCCGTCGTACGCGCCGTCGCTCGCGCTCTTCATGAAATACGCCGTCTGGTTCGGCGCGGCGTCTGGCACGAGATCGATGACGAACGTCCCGGCCGACGTCTCGACGACCGCTTGTTTCGGCAGCGACTGCGCGACCGCGGTCCGGCTGAAACCGGACACCACATATGCCCAGATCAACACACCGACAAGACAGGCGGCGACGATGCGTTTCATGATTGTCCCGACGCTTCGACGATCCGCGTCGCGTGCCAGACGTAATGGAATGCCGACACGAGCGTGATGACGAGCGAGGCGTACACGAAGAGATCGAAGATGCCCGAATGCCTGCCGCGATAGTTGAACCACATCGCGACCACCGCCGTGAGGATGTAGGTGGCCGTCGCGATCTTGCCGAAGATCGACGGCCGGAACGTGCGCGGCCCAATCGCCAGGTTCACGATCGCCACGGTCAACACGATGCCGACGTCACGGGAAATGATCAGCACCGTCAGCCAGATCGGCAGACGGTTGGCGAGACCCAGCCCCGGCAGCGTCAGCACGATGAACGTCGTCACCAACAGCAGCTTGTCGGCCGCCGGATCGAGCCATGCGCCGAGACTCGTTTTCTCCCCCGTCCAGCGCGCGGCGAGACCGTCGAGCGCATCGGTGATGCCGGCGGTGACGAAGACGACGAGCGCCCACCCGAGATGTCCGTAGACGACGAGGATCACGAACGCAGGAATCAGCAGCATCCGCAACAGCGTGAGCTGATTTGCGGGCGTGAGCGCCGTCATTGCGGAGACTTGGTCTTCGTCGCGGCCGGCAGGCCGGCGAGCGCCTCGAGCTTCGCGATCGCCTCGATCGCTTCCGCGCCGGTGACGGCGCGGGACGGTTGGAAGGCATTGTCGGGACCGGTCTTCAACACGCCCGCGGCCACCGCCGCCGACGCAGCCGGATACGCGAGATGGCTCGGCAAGAGATCGTTGAACTTGATCCGCGCCGACTCCCACGTCTTCGCCTGACCCGGATGGAATGCGCCGATCTTGGTCAGCAGCCGCGCGACCGCCTGCGCCAGATCCGTCCGGCGGACGACGGTCCGCGGCTGGAACGCGTGATTGGCGAACGGATCCATCACGCCCGCGCGCGCGACCGAAATGATCCACGAGGCGGCCCAATGGTTGCGGGTGTCGGTGACGAGGACGCCGTCGCGGCGGCGATCGTTGGCCAACAACGGGCCGAGCCGGATGCCGATGAGCGCGGCGAGATCGCCGCGCGTAATCTGGGGCGCCTGCTCGAGCGCGCGATATTCGGCCGGCAGCTTCTCCAGCGCCGCACGCTCGCGCACCGCGTCCAGCCGCTTCTCCACGTCGGCGTTGGGCTCGAGCGCGAGCGAATCGCTGTACGCCTTGTCCGCGCCTTCCAGATCGTTGAGGCTGTCGAGGATTTCGCCGATCTGCGCGAGCGACTTCGCGTCGGAGGGGTCGAGCGCGACGGCCTTCCGGAAATCGGCGAGCGCGGCGTCCGTGTTGCCCGTCTGCCGCTCGAGCGCGGCGATCTCGCGGTACAGGAACGGGCTCTCTGGCGAACTGGCGATGGCCGTCGTGTACGCCTCGAGCGCGTCGTCTATCTTGCCCTGACGCGCGAGCTGACGCGCACGCGCGATGTTCTGCTCGACGCCGCGGAACTTCAGCGCTTCGACGCGCCGGCGGACGTCGGCGAGCGACGGGTCGACGGCCAGCGCGGCCTCGAGCGCGACGCGCGCGTCGCTCTCGCGGTTGAGCGCCAGCAGCGCCTGACCGCGGCCGAGCAGCGCCGGCAGGTCGTTGCGCTCGATCTCGAGCGCGCGGTCGAAATGCGGGAGCGCCGCTTTGGGATCCTTCTGCGCCAGCTCGACGTACCCGAGCGACGTCTCCGCCGGATAGAACGCCGGTGCAGCGGCCAGGGCGTTGCCAAACTCGCGCTGAGCGGTCTTGAGATCGCCCGCCTGCAGGTACGCCCATCCGCGCGAAAACGTGTCCGCGACCGGACTATTGGCGAACGCGGGCGGTACCGGCGGCTGAGTGAAGTCCGTGAACTTCGGCGCCGTGACGGTCGGCACCGGCACAATCTTCGGCGCGCATGCGCTGATGCAGACCAGCAGCGCCAACAAAAGTTTCCGCATCAGGAGAATATTACTCCGACGCTCGGCTAAAGCCTTCGCGCGACGATGTCGGCAATACGATGTCGCGCGACGGCTTTAGAGGATGTGAAGAAATCACGTCAACGCAAAGGCCGCTAAGACCGCAAAGGAAGAATCTTTCGAAAAGATGCTTTGCGCGCTTTGCGACCTTTGCGTTCAACGTGATTCTTTCACAAGCTCTTTAGCGATCCAAGCCGACTGAGAAGACGGCGAGGAACGTCGGCGACGATCGAGACCCGGCCGTCGCGCGTTTCGTGCAACACGACGCGGGCATGGCGATAGACGCGTGCGATGCGCTCACGGTCCGCCGGGTCGTCCGGATTGAAGGTGAGCGTCACGCGGCGCACGTCGAGCGCGAGCCTCGACGTCAGGGTCTCGACCAGCTCATCGATGCCCTGCCGCTCGAGTGCGGAGATGCAAAGCGCTGCGGAATCTAGATCTTCGAGCCGGCGCCGCTCGTCGACCGTCAGCGCATCGCACTTGTTGTAGACCTCGACGAGCGGCACCTCGGTGGCGCCGACCTCCTCGAGCACCTGCTGCACCGCGTCCATCCGCCGATCGCGGTCGGTGGCCGCCGCATCGATGACGTGGAGGATCAGGTCGGCGTCGGCCACTTCCTCGAGCGTCGCGCGGAACGCCGCGACCAGCGCATGCGGCAGCCGATCGATGAAGCCGACCGTGTCGGACACGAGCAGTTCGCGGCTGTCGGGCAACCGAACCTGCCGGACCAGCGGATCGAGCGTCACGAACAGTGCGTTCGAGGCTTCCGCGTCCGCCTTCGTCAACACGTTGAACAGCGTCGTCTTGCCCGCGTTGGTGTAGCCGACGAGCGCCACCGTCGGAACCGACGCTTTGTGCCGGCGTTCGCGGAGCTGCGCGCGGCGCCGCCGCACCTGCTCGATGTCGGTGCTGATCGCGTGAATGCGCGTGCGGATGCGCCGGCGATCGGTTTCGAGCTTCGTTTCACCGGGGCCTCGCGTGCCGATGCCGCCGCCGAGCCGCGACAGCGCGTCGCTCGCGCCGACCAGCCGCGGCAGCAGGTACTTCAATTGCGCGAGCTCGACCTGCAGCTTGCCTTCCCGCGTCCGCGCGCGCCGCGCGAAGATGTCGAGAATGAGCTGCGTGCGATCGACGATCTTGCGATCGACCTCCTCTTCGATCTGCCGCAGCTGCGCCGGCGTCAGCTCGTTGTCGAAGATGACGACGTCGACGCCGGTTTCGGCGCACGAGGCGGCGAGCGTCTCGATTTTGCCCGAGCCGAGGAACGTGGACGGATCCGGTTTGGCCCGTTCCTGCAGCACGCGCAGCACGACGTCGGCGCCCGCCGCCTGCGCGAGGCCGGCCAGTTCGTCGAGCGACCGCTCGGCCTCGAGCCTCCGCGCCCGGCCGGCAATGAGTCCGACGAGCGCCGCGCGTTCCTGACGCGCTACCCGCGCAGCCATGTGTGAATCTCGTCCCACGGGATTGCGCCCGCGCGCACCAGCCGCGGTTCCGGCGACGTCACGTCGACGATGGTCGACGGCGCGCCGCCTCGCGTCGGCCCCGTGTCGATCAGCAGATCGATGCGATCGCCGAGTGTCCGCTCGACCTCGTCCGGGCTGCCCGTCGCCGGCTGGCCGCTCACGTTCGCGCTCGTCGCGGTAATCGGGCGGCCGCATGCCGCGGCAATCGCGCGCGCGACCTCGTCGGCCGGCACGCGGACGCCGACGGTGCCTGTATCGCCGGTCACGTCGCGCACGAGCGACGCGGGCGCGCCGACAATCAGCGTCAGCGGACCGGGCCAGAACTGCTCCGCGAGACGCGCGGCGAGCGGCGGCAGCGTTCCCAGGTGCTCGGCGACTTGCGCGGCATCGGCGGCAATCAGCGGCAACGCCTGTCCGGCGGCCCGGCCTTTCACGGCAAACAGTCGCGAGACGGCGTCGGCGCGAAACGGATCGCACGCCAGACCGTACAACGTGTCAGTCGGAATGGCGACGACGCCTCCGGTGCGAATCCACGTGGCGGCTTCCTGGATGGCATCGCGCTGCGGCGCGCCGGGATCAACGAACACCCTGCGCATCGATCATCTTATGCCGCACGGCGACGGCGATGATCGCCATGAGCGCGACGTTGACGACGAACACGATGCGGAGGCTCGTCCCACCCAGAAAGCCGGCGATGAACGGGCTGCTGGCCATCCCGACGAGCGACGCGCTCGTGAGCACGCCGAAGCCGGTGCCGTGCGCGCCGACGGGGATCACGCTGCCGGCCGCGCTGTAGGCCGCGGTCATCGCGGCACCGATGCCAACGCCGACGAGCGCCGATGCGGCGCTCATCATCCCGAGATTCCCGGTCGCGCCGAGGAGCGCGCAGCCGGCGGCCGCGATCGCCGAGGCGCCGGCAATCACCACGCGCGCCGAGAATCGCTGGAGCAGCCGGCCGCACACGTGATGGCCGAGCGCGCCGGTGCACGCCATGATCGAAAACAACACGCCGGCCACGATCGCGACGCGATCGTGGGGGACGCCCACCTGCTCGACGTAGAGCGGCAGCACCGGCCCGTAGCTGCGGTCCACGAACTGCAGCGCGAAGATCACCACCATCATCAGGAGGAAATTCTGGAACGCGAGGACGTTGCGGAACGTCACCCGCTGGGTCGCGGAGTTCGCAGGGTTCGCGGGGTTGGGGCGGTTCTCGGGGTGCTCCGGATCCTGAGGGTTCTCTGCGCTCGCGTACGCATGCGTCGCGCGATCGTCGTAGGTCAGGAACACGACCACGAGGGCGACGGCGTAAAAGAGCGCCGTCACGAGAAACGCGCGGCGCAATCCGACGAGGCCGGCGAGAACCCCGCCGATGACCGGACCGATGCCGGGTCCGAGACGCTGCGCCGTCTGCACGAGGCCGATCGCGCTCGGCATGCGATCGCGCGGCGCCGATTCCGCCGCCATCGCGACCGACAGCGAGCCGTAGCCCGCAAACAGTCCCTGCACGGCGCGCAGCGCGAGCACGTGCCACGCGCGCGTCACCGACGCCATCGCCGCCATGATGAGCACGAAGCTCACGAGCGATCGCTCCACCATGATCTTGCGGCCGTAGCGATCGCCGAGCCGTCCCCATGCCGGCGCGAGCAGCGCGGTCAGCGCGGGCGTGATCGCGAGGCTCACGCCGGTCCAGATCGAGATCTCGCCGACATCGGTGACGCCGAGCTGACGGATGTACAGCGGCAGGAACGGCATGGACAGCGTGAAGCCGGTGTAGCCCATGAACGAGGCGGCGGTCACGGCGTACACGTTGCGCCGCCAGCGGACGGGGCTCGAGGCTCGTGGCTCGCCGCTCGGGGCTCGGGTCTCGTGGCTCGATCGAGATCCATCGTCATCCCGAGCAATGAGAAACGAGTCGCGAGCCACGGGTCAGAATCTGATTTTGACGTCCGTGTCGGGTGGCACGTGAATGCTGTCGATGAAGCGGATGCGATGCGGATCGTTCTGCATGATCACCGAGCCGGTGCGCGTGCCGTCGCCGAAGAAGCGCACACCCCTCATCAGCGTCCCGTCGGTCACGCCGGTCGCCGCGAAGATGATGCTCCGGCCCGGCGCCAGATCTTTCGAGCGGTACACCTTCTTGAAGTCGGTGATGCCCATCGCGCGGCAGCGCTCTTCGTGCTCAGGCCGGCTGACGACGAGCCGCGCGAAGATTTCGCCGTTCAGACAGCGCATCGCCGCGGCGGTCAGCACGCCTTCGGGCGCGCCACCGGTCCCCATCACCGCGTGCACGCCGGACCCGACCACCGCCGCCGCAATCCCCGCTGAGAGATCGCCGTCGCCAATCAGCCGGATGCGCGCGCCGGTCGCGCGGATGTCGGCGACGAGCTTCTCGTGTCGCGGCCGATCGAGCACGATGACGACGAGGTCTTCGACGTGACGTCCGAGCCGGTCCGCAATCGCCTCGAGGTTTTCGTGCACCGGCGCGTCGAGGCTGACGGCGTCCCTGGAGCTCGGTCCGACGACCAGTTTTTCCATGTAGAGATCGGGCGCGTGCAACAGTCCGCCTTTGTTCGACACCGCGAGCACCGCGATGGCGTTGGGGGCGCCGGTCGCGCACAGATTCGTCCCTTCGAGCGGATCGACCGCGATGTCCACCTGCGGAAACCCGCCCGCCGCGGTTCGGCCGAGCGCGTGCGCCATGCCGACCTTCTCGCCGATGTACAGCATCGGCGCCTCGTCGCGCTCGCCTTCGCCGATCACGATCGTGCCGTCGATGGGCACGGTATCCATCACGCTGCGCATCGCCTCGACGGCGGCTCGGTCCGACTTGTGACCGTCGCCCTGCCCCATCGTGTGCGCGCACGCGATGGCGGCCTGTTCGACGACGCGCAGGAACTCGAGAGAGAGATCTGAGTCCATATACGTTTGAAGTCTGAAGTTTGACGTCTGCGCTGACGGATGCGGTCGTCAGACTTCAGACTTCAGACTTCAGACTTCGGATTTGACGGCTTCTCCATACGCCGGCAGCTCGCAGCGTGTCGGACGGTCCTGACGGTAGCCGAGCAGATAGTCGGCCTGCATGATCTTGTGAATCTCGCGCGTGCCTTCGTAGATGACGGCGCCTTTGCAATTCCGGTAGAAACGCCCGACCGGATACTCGTCGGAATAGCCGTTCGCGCCGTGGATCTGGACCGCGTCACCCGCCGCGCGCTCCGACGCCACGGTCGCGAACCACTTCGCAAGTCCGGTCTCGCGCGTGTTGCGCTGACCCGTGTTCTTCAGCCAGCCCGATCGCAGCCAGAGCAGGCGCGCCGCCTGATAGTCGGACTCCATCTGCGCAATCATTTCCTTCACGAGCTGGTGCTGGCCGATCTCGACGCCGAACGCCTTCCGCTCTTTCGCGTACGTGACGCTCGCGTCACGGCATGCGCGAATCAAACCGGTCGCGCCGGCCGCCACGGTGTAGCGCCCCTGATCGAGCGCGAACATCGCGATCTTGAAGCCTTCGCCGACCTTCCCGAGCACGTTCGCGTCGGGCACCTCGACGTCGGCCATCTTGAACCAGCCGGTGTTGCCCGCGAGGATGCCCCACTTCTCCTTCATCGGCCCGCTCGAGAACCCCCTGAACGTGCGCTCGACGATGAAGGCGGTGAGCCCCGACGGATCGCGCTGCTTTTTCTTCTCGAGATCGGTCCACGCGACGACGAGAAAATTGTCGGCGACATCGGCGAGCGAGATCCAGCTCTTCTCGCCGTTGATCACGTAGCGATCGCCTGTCTTGACGGCGGTCGTCTGCATCCCGCGCACGTCGCTGCCGGCGCTCGGCTCGGTGAGCCCGTAGCCCGCGATCTTGGTGCCTTGCGCCTGCGGCACGAGATACCGGCGCTTCTGATCCTCGGTGCCCCACGTGAGAAGCGACAGGCAGTTCAACCCGGCGTGCACCGACATGATCACGCGCAGCGACGTGTCGACGTACTCGAGCTCCTCGCTCGCGACGCCGAGGCACAGGTAGTCCATCCCGGCGCCGCCGTACTCCTGCGGCACCGAGATGCCGAGCAGTCCGAGCTTCGCCATCCCGCCGAGGATGCGCTCGCGATCGAAATGATGGTTGCGGTCGTTCTCGCGGATGTACGGCGCGACCTCGCGCTGGCCCCACTCGCGCACGGACCGCTCGAGCAGGCGGTGCTCTTCACTCAAGGTGAAATCGATCATGCAGGCTCCCAACAGCGATCAACGCAGAACCCGCAGACACCGCAGACACCTTGTGGCTCAGCGTGTTCTGCGTCGTCGGTCGTCGCAAAACAGGAAATCCTATCACGCGCGGCGGGCGACATGCACCGGCGCGGCGCGGCCGAGATCGAGCGCCGACGCCGCGCTCGCGCCGTTCGCCGCGATCTCGAGATGATCGGTGCTGCCGAAGAGCGCGACGACTTCGCCGAGCGCCGCGTCGGCGTAGGTCGACACCACCTTGGCGATCTGGTGCGATCCCACGCGAATCTCGAGCGACGCGCCGGCGAGCTTGTCGAAGGTCTTGCGATCGATGTTGGTGATGAGATTCCCGAAGCGATCGACGCGCAGCACCTGACCGGTGATGTGATCCGTGTCGACTTCGGGCTGCGGGAGATCGAGCCGCTGGATGGCGCCGGCCGGACGGCCGAGCGCCGTCAGCTCGATGCCCTTCGCGAGCCACGCGGCGGCGGGCGCGAAGCGATCGCGCCCCTCGAAAGTGCGGCTCACGGTCGGCCGCGCGTAGCGGCGCTCGCTCAGCTCCACAATTTTTTTCGGCGCGTGATCGTCGACGACCGCCGTCAGCACGCCGTTGTCCGGCGCGACGAACTTGTAGTCGCCGATTTCGGCCGCGATGCCGCGGCGCGTCGACCCGACGCCGGGATCGACCACGACCAGAAAGACGGTGCCGGCGGGAAAGTATTTGTACGCCGCGGCCAGCTCCAGCGCGGCGGCGAGCACGTCGTGCGGCGGCAGATCGTGCGAGATGTCGACGAGCGTCGCATCGGGACAGATCCCGAGCGCGACGCCTTTCATCGTGCCGGCGTAATGGTCGCGCGTGCCGAAGTCGGTCAGCAGCGCGATCACCGGTCTGGACATGCGTCTATCGTATTGCAGGATTGCAGGATTGCAGGATTGCAGGGAAGAAAGGAGGTTCTGCAATCCCGCCGTGCTGCAATCTCAAGCGGGTTTTCTAAAGAGGATTTCCCTGAGGTTGTTTTGCAGGAGGAATGAATCGGAGACGCGCAGACCGGAGAAGAGCCGGATGATGTCACGGTTGAGCAGGATCGACTGCTTCCCGCGCGACGCCGGATACGTGCGGTACTTCAGGTTCACCTCGTCGACGATGATGTATTTCGTGTAGCGCACGTCGGGACGGTGCTGGCTCCCGAAAAATCCCAGCAGGGCGCCGTCGGGACGCAGCAGACGCGTCAGCTCCTTCGCGAGCTCCTGGGCCGACACCTTGTCCATGTAATCGATCACATCCCAGCAGAGAATCCCGTCCACCGTCCCGTTCTCCTGCGGGAAACGCTTCTTCAGAAACTCGGCCAGCGTCTCGAGCTTCCCATCGCGCACGTGCCGATCGAGATCCGCGAAGATGTCCTCGACGAAGATCTTGCAGCCGAGCTGCTCGCCGAAAAAGCTGACGTTGCTACCCACCACCGGGCCGAGATCGAGCAGCACCGGCGACTCACGCGACGTGAGCGTCGTCAGGAATTTGCGGAGCGCTTTGGTGGCGAAGACGGGATCATCGACGACGGACGGACTCGGAGGTACGTCGGGATCGTTCTTGCGAGGTGTGAGGCGATCTAGGAGGCCCACGAAACGTTTCGGGGTTCGAGGTTTCGGGTTCGAGGTTCGGGTTCAGGTGCTGGTTACAACGTACTCGGATTCTGCGTCGGTGACCAGCCCGAACCGGAACCCTCAACGCCGAACCGCGAACCCCGAACGCCTGTTACGCTCCGACGCGCTGCGCCGGCTGAGGCTGCTGTGACTGTTGGGTCTGCTGCTGCGGCTGTCCGCCCTGCGGCTGCGGCGGCTTGGCGGCCTGCGGCTGCCCCTTACGCTGCATGTCGACACTGCCGCGGAAGTGCGCGCCTTCGGCAATCGCGACGCGCGGCGAGACGATGTCGCCATCCACCGACCCGTTGTCGCGGATGTCGACCTTGTCGCTGGCGGTGACGTTGCCGGTGACTTCGCCCAGCACGATGACCGCCTTGGCGAACACCTGGGCCTTGATGCGGCCGTTGGGACCAATCGTCAGCACGTGCTCGCGCAGCTGAATCGTGCCTTCGACGTGGCCTTCAATCGTCAGATCTTCGCTGCCGTTCAGCTCGCCCTTGATGACGACTGATTTCCCAATATTCACGATGTCCTTCTCCATATGATGACTCGCCTCTGGACGAGGACCAGGAACCCCCGCCGGGGCCGGCGCGGGCGGCTGCGGTGCAGCCGTCGGTTGTCCGCTCGTCGGTCGGACTGCTTCATCGCGTTTCCACATGTAATCCTCCGCCTGTCCGCTCGCCAGGGCGGCTAGGGTGTCTGCCATCAAAAGTGCCGGGGCACCTTCCGGCCAGTATAGGGGACGGGTGAAACGTTGTCTACTCCTTTTGTTACCGAGATTTACGGGAATGCTAGAATGAACCGTTCACACATGCGTGTCTATTTTGATTACAACGCCACGACCCCCCTCGCGCCCGAAGTCGCAGAGGCAGTGGCCCGTGCCACACAGGATCTTTTCGGCAATGCATCGAGTATTCATTACTTCGGCCAACAGGCGAAGGCCGCGTTGGACGAGGCGCGATCGGCGGTCGCGGCTCTGATTCACGCCGATCCGTCGGAAGTGGTGTTCACCGGCGGCGGAACCGAGTCGGACAACTTCGCGATCCGCGGCGCCGCGGAGGCGGCCGAGGTCAGCGGACGGCGACATCTCGTCGCGAGCGCGATCGAACACGAGGCGGTCCTGAACACGCTGAAAGCACTCGCGCGGCGCGGATGGCGCACGGCACTCGTTCCGGTGGATCAGTCGGGCGTCGCCTCGCCGGACGAGTTGCGGACGGCGATGGCCGACGACACGTCGATCGTATCGGTCATGCACGCGAACAACGAGATCGGCACGATTCAGCCTATTGCCGAGCTCAGCGCGATCGCGCACGAGCGCGGCGCGCTGATGCACACCGACGCGGTCCAATCAGCCGGCAAGATTCCGGTCGACGTGCGCGCGCTCGGCGTCGATCTGCTGTCGCTCTCGGCCCACAAGTTCAACGGACCGAAAGGCGCGGGCGCCCTCTGGATCAAGCGCGGCACGCGCCTGCAGCCGATCCTCACGGGCGGCAAGCACGAGCGCAATCGGCGCGCGGGCACCGAGAATGTGCCCGCGATTGTCGGGATGGGCGTCGCGGCGCGGCTTGCGATCGCGAAGATGAGCGGCGAGGCGGCGCGCGTCAGGGCGCTGCGCGATCGACTGGAGGAAGGCATCCTGCGCGCGGTGCCGGGAACCGCGGTCAACGGCGCACGCACGGCGCGCGTGCCCAACACGACCAACATCAGCTTCGATCGCGTGGAAGCCGAGAGCCTCCTGATCGCGCTCGATCTCGAAGGCGTCGCCGTCTCGACCGGCTCCGCCTGCTCGTCGGGCACGCTCGAACCGTCCCATGTCTTGCGCGCGATGGGACTGCCGGCGCACCGGACGCAGAACTCGCTGCGCTTCAGCCTCGGGATGTTCTCGACTGAAGAGGAAGTGGACCACGTGATCGAGGTGCTGCCACGGCTGGTGGAAAAACTTCGAGGTCTGACTCGAAAGACGGTCACGGCTTAAAACGCAACCACGAAGACACGAAGACACGAAGACACGAAGACACGAAACCACGAAACCACGAAACCACGAAGATGTTCGAGTCGCCACAGCAAGCGGATCGTTGCTACAAGTACTGCGGCGAGCGTGAGCGAGCCGCGACAGGCGGCGGGGGTGGGGCCCCGCCGCACATATGAGAATAGTCGTAGCGATGTCCGGCGGCGTCGATTCCTCGGTCGCCGCGGCGCTGCTCGCCGAGCAGGGTCATGACGTCATTGGTCTGTCAATGCAGCTCTATGACCAGACCGAGGGTCAGACCTCGTTCGGCAGCTGCTGCTCCATCGACGACCTGCACGATGCCCGGCGCGTGGCGGCGGCGATCAACATCCCGCACTACATCCTGAACTTCGAGCGGCAGTTCGACGAGCAGGTCGTCTCGAACTTCGTCCGCGAGTACACGTCGGGGCGCACGCCGCTGCCCTGCGCGCACTGCAACAGCGACCTGAAGTTCGCGACGCTCGTGGAGCGCGCGCAAGGGTTCGGCGCCGATGCCGTCGCGACCGGCCACTACGCGCGCGTCGAGCGCGATGCGGTCACGGGCCGCTACCGGCTCCAGCGCGGCGTCGACCCCGCGAAAGATCAGTCGTACTTCCTGTTCTCGCTCACGCAGCATCAGCTCGCACGGGCGGTGTTCCCCGTCGGCGATCGGCCGAAGGACGCGGTTCGCGAGTACGCACGCCTGCGGCAGCTGCCCGTCGCGAACAAGCCGGACAGCCAGGAAATCTGTTTCATCCCCGACGATGACTACGCCGGTTTCGTCACCACGCACGCGGCAGACGCCCCGCGTGACGGCGTGATCGTCGACGAGCACGGACGCGTGCTCGGCAGCCACGCGGGCATCCACCGCTTCACGGTGGGCCAGCGGAAAGGTCTCGGCCTGACCTCGTCTCCAACGGGTACGCCCATGTACGTGCTTGCGCTGCGTCCCGCCGACCAGCAGGTCGTCGTCGGGCCGAAGTCGTCGCTCGAGCGGACGACGCTGACCGCCTCGGGCGTCAACTGGATTGCGGAGGAACCGCGCGCGGCCATCCACGTCGCCGCACAAATCCGCCATCGCCATCAGGCCGCGCCCGCGGCCGTGCGCGCGCTCGGCGATGCGCAGGCCGAGGTCGTCTTCGATACGCCTCAGATTGCAGTCACACCGGGCCAAGCTGTCGTGTTCTACGACGGCGACGTCGTCGTCGGCGGTGGCTGGATCGACTGAAACTCTCCACCACGGAAAAACTCTCCACCACGCAGGACAGGAGGTTAAGCCGGACGGGTTTTTGCCTCCGTGTCCCCCGTGTCCACCGTGGTGGAGAGTTCAGACCGTGGCGAGATGTTCTGGGATGTTCTCGAGGAAGTGCTCGGCGTCGATCGCGGCCATGCAGCCGCTTCCAGCCGCGGTGACCGCCTGCCGATAGATGTGGTCCTGCACGTCGCCGCACGCAAACACGCCAGGGATGCTCGTCTTCGATCCGTCGTGCGTGATGATGTAGCCGTTCGCGTCCACCTCGAGCTGACCGCGGAACAGTGACGTGTTCGGCGTGTGGCCGATGGCGACAAACACGCCGCTCACCGGCACCCTGGTCCGGACCGCGGTCTTGTTGTGGCGCACGACCATCGACGTCACTTCGCCTCTGCCGGTGTCATTGATCTCTTCGACTTCGCTGTCGAGCATCCACGCGATCTTCTGATTGGCGCGCGCCTTGTCCTGCATGATCTTCGACGCACGCAAGGTGTCGCGGCGGTGGACGAGCGTGACCTTGGTCGCAAACCGGGTCAGAAACACCGCTTCTTCCATCGCCGAATCGCCGCCGCCGACGACGGCGATCTCCTGGCCGCGGAAAAAGTAGCCGTCGCAGGTCGCGCACGTCGAGACGCCGCGACCCATCAGCGTCCGCTCGGACGGGAGCCCCAGCAGTCGCGCCGACGCGCCGGTCGCGATGATGATCGTCTTGGCGTTGAACTCGGCGTCCGACGTCGTGACGAGGAACGGCTTGGCGCAGAGATCGACCGACGTCACGTTGCCGTGAATCATCGTCGCGCCGAACTTCTCCGACTGCGCGCGCATCTCGGCCATCAGGTCGGGACCCATGATGCCGTCGCGGTAGCCTGGGTAGTTCTCCACCATCGTGGTGAGCATCAACTGCCCGCCGGCTTCGATCCCTTCGATGATGAGCGGCTGGAGATTGGCGCGCGCGGTATAGAGAGCGGCGGTGAGCCCGGCGGGTCCAGACCCGATGATGACGACGTTGCGGTTCGCTGGCATCTGGTAATTGGGTAATTGGGTAATCGAGTAATCGGGTAATTGAATTGGGTGCTTACGCGCAATCCGGCAATCCAATTACACGATTACCAGATTACCCAATTACCCAATTCCCCGTCAGATGTGTTTATCGATGACCTTCTTGAGGACGTCTTTCTGCGCCAGGCCGACGACCGATTCGACCACTTGCCCGCCCTTGAAGAGCAGCAGCGTCGGAATGCCGCGCACTTGATACTTTTCGGCGACCTTCGGATTCTCGTCCACGTTGAGCTTGCCGACGGTCACTTTGCCCAGGTAGTCGCTGGCCAGCGCGTCGACAGTCGGCGCCAACCGTTTGCACGGGCCACACCACTCCGCCCAGAAATCCACCAGCACCGTCGTACCCGAATTCAGCACGGTCTCGTCGAAGTTGCCGTCGGTAAACGTCTGCACGTTTTCAGTCGCCATGTGTCTCCCGTGTCTTTACTTGGTCGTGGGGGCCCACCCCCACGACCTGTCGCGCCTCG
>MNEX01000247.1:0-1453 GCA_001917905.1 Acidobacteria bacterium 13_1_40CM_65_14 | reverse complement strand
TGCCGACGAGTTGGAGCGCGCGCCACTTGCGACGGTCCGGGTAGAGCGCGAGCGCGCGTGTGAGAGCGTCGAGCAGGGCGCCGGGGGCGTAGTCGCGAAACACGAAGCCGTTCGGTTTCGGAGCGCTCCCATAATCGCGCACGGTGTCCGCGAGCCCGCCGACTTCGCGCACGACCGGCACCGTGCCGTAGCGAAGACTGTACATCTGATTCAGTCCGCACGGCTCGAACCGCGACGGCATGAGAAAGATGTCGGCGCCGCCCTCGATCAGATGCGCGAGCCCTTCGTCGAACCCGATGCGCGCGCCAATGCGATCCGGGAATCGCGCCGCGAGCGTCGTCCAGAGATCCTGATACCGCGCTTCGCCGGTACCGAGGACGACGAACGACGCGTCGAGCTGCGGCAGATCGTCCTCGAGCGCGGCGATGAGGTCGAAGCCTTTCTGGTCGACCATGCGCGAGATCATGCCGACCAGTGGCCGCTTGATGGCGGCCTCGTCCGCGACGAGTCCGTATCGCGCGAGGACGGCGGCCTTCGCCGCCTTTTTGCCAGAAAGATAGTCGGCGCTGTACGGCTCCGGCAGATAGGCATCGTGCGCGGGATCCCATTCCTTCGTGTCGATCCCGTTCAGGATGCCGACGAGATCCGCGCGACGGTGACGCAGGATGCCGTCGAACCCGAACCCGAGCTCCGGCGTTTGAATCTCTTGCGCGTACCGCGGGCTGACGGTGGTGATGATGTCCGAGTAATTGATGCCGCCCTTCAGAAAACTGATCCGCCGCCAGTACTCGAGGCGCTCGAGCGTGAACAGTTCCCATCCGAGATCGAGGCGCGGCAGCCAGTCGCCATCGAACAATCCCTGATAGGCGAGATTGTGAATCGTGAAGACGCTCGGCGTGTCGGCGAGCACGGGATGCGCGGCGTACAGCGTCTTCAGATACACCGGCGCGAGGCCCGCCTGCCAGTCGTGCGCATGCACGAGCGACGGCGCCGGATTCTGACGGCCGGCAAACTCGAGCGCCGCACGCACGAGCATCGCGAACCGCAAGCCGTTATCGGGATAGTCGGTGCCGTCGGCGCCGTACAGCCCGTCGCGATCGAAGAGGTCGGGACAATCGACGAGCCACGCGCGCGCGCCGCCGGCGAGCGGTGCCTCCACGAACGCGACGTCGCGCGTGAAGCCGCCGACCGTCACGGGAAACTGTTCGACGAGCGAGCCACCCGTCACGCCGCGGTACTTCGGCAGCGCGACCGTGACGTCCCAGCCGAGTCGCGCGAGCGCCGGCGGCAGCGCGCCGAGGACATCGGCGAGGCCACCGGTCTTGGCGAACGGTAGCGCCTCCGAGCCGAGAATCAACACGCGGGGTCTACGATTCACCGTAACGGCGGTCTTGCGATTCATCCCGCCGGATCGTCGCGCTTTCGCCATCATTCCTAAGCATAACTTTGCTTG
>MNEX01000087.1 GCA_001917905.1 Acidobacteria bacterium 13_1_40CM_65_14 | reverse complement strand
CGGAACTCGGGCTCACGAACGAAACGCTGAAGCAGTTCTTCGTCGCGCAGATTCAGCAGCGAAAGCGCTGACCGAGCACACGCGGAACCCGACCGCATGTTGAAAGGTTCGCGCATGGCTGAAGGTGTGGCATCGCTCACGTTCAGCAGGCGACGTTGCTCCGCTCCAGGGTTGCTGCGTCGCCGCGCCGTGGGATCGCGCTCGGAAATGGCGCGACCGACTCCGAGTGTGGTCGGTTGCGAAGGGCCGCGGCATTACCAGTCGAATCTGGCCCTTGATTGTCGAGCAGGTTGACCGCTCGGCTGCTGACACGTCGCATTCAGCGCTTTATGTCAGGTCGTGGACCGCTCTGGCGACGTACTGCGACGTTACCGTTGACTACTGAGAGAAGCCTCGAGGCGCTCACTCGCGATATACAGCCCGAAGAGCCTTCCGGACCATTCTGGCCGGTTCGGAAAATGCTTGGCGACTACTCGTTACAGAAACGGCGTGCCGCCACGGAGCGACGATTCCGAGCGTGAAGGCAGCCGGTCGACTCGTCGAACTGTTGGAGGGCGCCTCCATGAACGTATTGCGCATGCGCTGCAGCAACTTTTGTGGATTTCGGAACGCCGTCACCCTCAGATCACTGCCATATCAATCGCGTGACCCAGTTCTTCGCAAAACGTCCCAGCCGTGAAGTCGATGCTCTCGGTGTTCGCGCAACGACAGGCGCCCTAGTAACGCGGATCCGTCGATCGGCCGTACGGTGTCCCGTCCAGCACTTCCGGCACGCCGTCGCCGTCTACATCTTCCCAACCGAGCAATCGCGGAGAGGTGATGAACGGTTCATGGCCGAGCCGTGTTCCACCGCAAGTAGGTGTCCAACCCGGTTGCCATCCCCAGAAGTAAGCCATCAGTTGCTGGTAGGAAGTTCGGGCAATCGCCGCCCAGTCAGTCGTCCGCAGCTCGGTTTTCCACTGAGCGTAATTACCGACGTAGATGGATCGCCATGGCAACGGCGACGTCCGTCCACCTTCCGACCGTGCCGGATCGATGTTGATGATCATGACGATGTCATCGTCGCCAGCTGCCAGATTGTGCCGTTGGAGTGCCGCTGCGACGATATCTCGTCTTTCGGGGACACTAAGCTCGCTCGGCTCCAACAGCATATTCGTGTTGTGGAACTCAACAAGTGGCGCACTGTAGCCGTGATCTCTCGCAAACTTGACGTGCGTGTCGTTGACGGCAGCTTGCGCGACTTGCCACGATGAGATTGGGTCGGAACCAACGGTCGCCTGATGCCGTACGACAACCGACAGCACGTTGAAACGGCCGCCTGGCATAAGCACATTGCGGCGAAACTTGTTGATCAGATTTAAGCCATCGCGAGTGAGATACAGAACGAGCAAATCCGCGGTCGTGGAACCGGTCCGCAAGTAAGCGGTGCTCGTCAAATGGCCGTCGCCGCGGCAATCCACCGCACGTTCATCGTTGAAGATGGCCGGTCGGGGAACTGAGATGCCGAACTCCCTTTGGTACCAATCGCTGACCAGTTGGTCGACGGAGAGTTGTATCGCTCTCGGTCCCGCCGCATGGGTGCCGGCGACCATGTGAAGGCAGGCAGCGACGGCCAGCAGCAACGACACAACAGTGCGCGGCATATCCGCCTCTTTAGCTTCAGATTGTAGACCGACGTCGGCGGCCAAGCCGACGGCCGATCATTGGAACGGGAAAGCGATTCCAAAAACGATCCGGCCGAGGTTGGTTTGCGGTGGCAGACCCGAATTCTCGAACCATGCGGCGATCCGCCGACAATCCGATCCGGAACACTGGGTAACGCGCAACGCCGAAGGGGCTTCCGACCCGACGGGATGGCCTCCGAAAATACTTGGCGACTAGCCGCGCGGCGATTCGACGACGACGTGGAACGTGTATCCGAGGCGAAGGTCGGGATGGCGGCGAGATTTCAGGATCGCCGTCCCACTCCCGCGATCAATGCGTGTGCTCGAGGAAACCACGCAGCTTGTCGGGGTTGCGCACGATGTAGATCGCGCGAATGCGGCCGTCGGCGATGTCGAACGAGTAGGTGCCGTTGCCGGAGATCGGATGGCGCACGAGCAGACCGGGCGCGCCGTTGATCGTGACGATCTGGAAGTCCGACTCCGACCAGTGCATCTTGCCGGCATAGCCGAGCACGAACTTCGCTATGCGATCCGCGCCGAGCACGGGACGCGTCGCCGCGGCCGCCTTGCCGCCGCCATCGGAGACGAGCTCCGCGTCGGCGTGCAGCACCGCCATCAGCTCTTCGACGTTGCCGGTGACGCAGGCGTGCCGGAAGCGCCGCACGATCTCCTCCGATTCACGACGCGACACGGTGAAGCGCGGACGCGAATCGCGCAGCCGGCCGCGTGCCCGCGTGAGGATCTGCCGCGTGTTCGCCTCGCTCTTGCCGACGCTCCTCGCGATCTCGTCGAAGTCGAGCTCGAACACCTCGCGCAGCAGGAAGACCGCGCGCTCGGTCGGCGCCAGGTGCTCCAGCAGTACGAGGAATGCCGTCGTCAGGGACGACGCTAGCTCGGCGGATTCCTGATTTGGTTCTGCCAACGGTTCAGGCAGCCATGGACCTGGATACTCCATGCGAGTCCGCTCGGCGCTGCGCAGATGGTCGATGCACAGCCGCGTGACGATGGTCGTGAGATACGCGCGAGGGGAGCGGACGTCGGCGTGCTGGTCCTGACGCGCCCGGAGCCACGCATCCTGAATGACATCCTCGGCTTCGCTGGCGCTGCTGAGCATCCTGTACGCAATCGAGAACAACAGCGGTCGATACGCCTCGAACGTTGCCTCGTCCCAGTCAGTCGCTGCCATGGCTCACGTCGCCTTGCACTCCTCCTGCTCTCTAGACGAATGACGGAGGCCGTCTGTGACAGCGGCGTACCCCGGCCCCGCGGTGTCACAGGGATTATTCCTGATTCGTCTTGATAGGTGGAGGCGAACGACATCATGAAAGCTCGAATCGATCTCATGCACGTAACCCCAGGCGTCATCCAGGCCATGCTCGGCCTGGAACGGCAGGTTCGTCAGGCGGGCTTCGATCACGGACTGCTCGACCTCGTCCGGATGCGCGCGTCGCAAATCAACGGTTGCGCCTATTGTCTGGACATGCACAGCAAGGATGCGCGCGCGAACGGCGAGACCGAACAGCGGCTCTACAGCCTCGAGGCGTGGCGCGAGACGCCGTACTACTCGGCGCGCGAGCGCGCCGCGCTGGAGTGGACCGAGGCGCTCACGCTCGTCTCCGATAGTCGTGTCCCGGACGACGTGTACGAGCGCGTGCGGGAGCAGTTCTCGGAGGACGAGCTGGTGCACCTGAGCCTGGCGATCGTGTCGATCAACGGCTGGAACCGGCTCAACATCGCTGCGCGCACGGTGCCCGGCGACTACGTCCCAGGCAGCCTCGCGAAGTTGCACGCGGCGAGATGATCGTAAGCGCGTTACGCCGGACGGACGGCGACGAACACTCCGTAACGTCCAGGTTCGAGCTCCGAGTGATTTGAACGGTACCACTCGCGGCTCGAACCCCGCGTCCGAGAGGGCGTGCAGCCATCGTTCGCGTGAGAACAGCCCCTCGACGTGCCTGCCGTGCACGACGCGCGTCGATCCCCATCGCGGTCGCGCAGCAGGTAGGCGTAGCAGACCGTGTCAGTGTCGTCCCCGGATCGGGATCCCGGGTGAGCGACATATACCGGAACGCGCGGGCCCGCGCCGTGTCCACCGTGCTCCGTTCGGACACGAACTCTCGCAGACGCAATCGGGCGCGGAGATCGCGCTCGGTGGCCGGCGGTGAACTGGATCAGATCCAGTTCCTGCTCGGCCACGTCTCCATCCAGACGACGGAGCGCTACCTCGGATGCAAGCAGAAGCTCCGCCTGCCGTGAACGACCGATTGGGAATCGAACCTGATGCCGCTTGACCGGGCCTGCCGCCAGGGCGGGTGCTTCAATCCGCCCTGGGCGACTTCTCAGGGAGAATGGGCCGTGAGTGAACGGCCGCATGACTTACCGCCGAGGGGCTAGACTCGTGGAAAATGCCCTTATCAAGTCGTCACTACGGGCGCATGCCAACAAGTGTTTGAACGTAGATCAATTACGTCGATTGCCAACGCCAACTACGATGCCCTGGGGAGACAACGTCAGTGACATCACGGAGAGGAGCGGATGGAGAGATCTGTTGAAGTCCTTGCCATCATTCTGTTCGGAGTCCTTGGTCTGTCGCACACCCTGCAACCCAAGGCCTGGGCGGAGTTCTTCATCCTCCTACGCGGCAAGGGGGAAGCCGGCGCCTTCGTGGACGGGTTTCTGAATCTGCCACTGGGAGGCGTCATCGTCGGGTTTCATAACACATGGTCGGGGATACCTGTCGTGCTGACGCTGGTGGGCTGGTGCCTCCTCATCAAGGGCCTGATTCGCTTCTGCGCACCGAAACAGGCGTTGAGGATGATGGCGCGGGTCTCCGTGGAGCGGTCCTGGGAGTTCCAGGTGGCTGGCGCCGCCCTCGTGGTGCTTGCCGGCCTCCTTGGCTACGGGGTCTACGCTGGCTAGCATCACACCGGAACTAAGACCGACCTCCTGAAGGGTGTATCAGGACGCTTGATGCGTAGAGGAGAGCTTCGTGAGCACGAAACAATCCTTAACGTCGATTGGCCAGCCAGTGCCAGAACTGCCCGTTACTGATGTTGAACGCGCGCAGCAGCACTATCGGGATGCACTCGGCTTTGAGATTGGCTGGCTCTATCCGGGCAAAGAGATTGGGGCCGTGTCACGCGGAAACGTGGCGATATTCTTTCGGAAGAAAACCCCGCCATTTGAGGCTGCGGTTCATTGGGTGTTCGCCGAAGATATCGATGCGACGTACGACGAGTTGAAATCTTCGGGTGCGAACATTGTTGAGCCCCTAGAAAAGAAGCCTTGGGGGTTACGGCAGTTCACCGTCGAGGACATCGACGGAAACCGTTTCTATTTTCACCACGACTAACGAAGCGCCGCATAACAACGCTTGCAGGCGACGCGCGAAACGCGCGGGCCTGAAGCGTGTCGTTCCCCGCGATAAACGCCGTTCTGTTTCTTGAGCCCGCTGGCTAGCTCGGTCACTCTACGGCGAAGTGGAGGACGCGACTCGTTTTTTGCCTCGCCAGTGAGGCATCAACGGTGAGGACGTAATCTCCAGAAGGCAGCGCACCGATGTCCAAAGCAAGAGCAGCGCGACGATTCGTAAAATCCTTCGCGGTCAGGGCAAGCAGCTGGTCGCGAATCGCGCGGCCTTTCGCGTCGAGGATAGTCGTCCGCACAGATACCGGCACGATGACATCGGTGCGCTGAGTGCCCTGGTAAACCTGTACAAGCGCACGGACCCCTTCGTCCTGCTCGAACACGCGTCGTGTTGTCGTCGTTGGCACCTGCGTAGCCGACGCAGGCAGCGATGGCATGCGATCCGTTGTCTCCACGATGACATCGGACAACGACAGGGGCGCATTACCAAACAGCGGAACCGTGACTGGGCAAAACACACTGGCGGCGATGCCGGTCGCCGGATCCGACACGGCGACACGGACTTCGTAGTCGCCAGGGGTCAATTCGACATGCGTTTGAACGTTCGCTTCGGCGCGACGATTCGAGGTGCCCGGTTTGAATCTGATGGTGGCCGTTTCACGGGCAAAGGCGATTTGTCGCCCGGTCTTCTGATTGACCGCGCTCACGGCGAATTCCAGAGGCATGGCCATTTCACGCGCGTTGGCGAACGCACCCACGTCGACATTCACCATGACGATCGCGCTCGCCGTGTCAGAGCCGGCAAATGCCCCAACGGACAACGTCAGCGGCCGACTCGCATTCGGCAGCAATCCCCGAAGGGCCTTCTCGAGTGACATTGGCGCATCGGCGCCACGAGGGACGACAGACTTCTCCACGGCTGGCACCGTGTATTGCCGTTGCGCATATACCCGGACTCCCGGACGCGCGACCTTGACTTCGATGGATCGCTTGTCGTCTCGCTGATCTGACATTCCCCGCTCGAAGCCGACGACGTAGTACGTGTCACTTTCGCCGAAGATTTCTGGCACTTTCGCCTCCGGGGCGTTCGTGTTTGAGACGGCCCTACCGCCGGTCAGATCTGGCAAGACATGAAGGCTTCCTTGATCGCTGAGGAGCTCCGAGATCTCCGTCTGCATCTTCTGAAGGCGGCGGACGGGGCCGTCCTCTCCCTGCTTTCCGCCAAGGGCACCTGCCCGCGTCTGCGGCCCCAGACTGGCGAGTCCGCTCGGATCAATGGAATGCACCGTCAGGTTTGACAGGGCGAGCGAATCGAAGAGCCTGCGCCGCGCTTCTGAAACCCGCCAATCACAACCGACATCAGCCGACGGGGCGCGAGGCCCCGCCTGGAAGATCACACTGCTGCCGATAAATAGGAGTACTTTGCGCCGGCGAGGCGTGTTCTGCACAGCGTCAGCGATTCTCGTCAGAGTCTCCAACACGCATAGACCACACAAGCAGCGGCCATCGCTGAGCGCATCGTCCGGAATCGTCATCACGTCTTTCAGTTCTTTGCTGTGGCCCGTGCTCCAGTCGCGCCGCTCATTGATCGCGTTTATCAGGCGGGTTCGGTCGGCGGTCAGGTTCTGCGGCACGGCTCCACTCGTCGAGACGAGCGCAGCGAGATCATATGGCCCAAGCGCTCCGACAGCCGCAACGGCTACCTTTCGTGCGATCAGCGTCGGCTGACCGCTCGGAATGGAGCGATCCATCAGAATGACGACGAGACGCCCCTCCTGCTGGCCCACCTGGTTCGTGACGACGTCGAGGGGAACTGTAGCCGCCACCGCAGTTCCTGCATTAGGACGAAGTTGAATGGAGGTGAACGCCCGGACAGGTCTCTGCACTCCGTTCTCGAAGACGGTGAAATCCGACGCGTTCAGTCCGGTCACCGGTTGCCTCTTGCCGTCCAGTACTGAGACATCGAGTTGGATCAGATCGACGCCAGCCCGAAACACGGTGCGGTCGCCCTCTGTCTGTGCCGGAGGCGTCGGCCGTGGCGCGTCAGTCGTCTGCTCAGGCTGGGAAGACGTTGACGAGGTTCGTGGTGGCGCCGCGGACTGAGCAGACCACACGCGTAGACCAAGGATTACAGCGATCGTGGCGACGCGAGGTGATGCGTGCACCTGACATCCTCTCCACCAACGCAGTTGGAGATCGTAAGTTTACGTCGGATTCCGCGTCGGCTGGATGAGGTCGTTGATGATGGACTCGTGCCGACTGCTTCGCTGCCGCTTTCTGCTTGGCTGGAAAGAAGACACGTGGACGCGGTTTTCTTGTCAGGAGACATCCCGACGGCGCTGGCGAAGTCGATGCGCCGCGGAGGCGCCAGCCAGACGAGACTGGCCAGGAATTATGGAAGAAGCTCTCAGTTGCCGGATTCACTCTAACGATCAACGCCGAAGGGATCATCGATCCTGGCGTTCAGCATCAGGGATGCCGCCTCAGCGGCGCCGATCGCGTTCTGCGTCCTGGGTCCACGGCGATCTGTCGAGCGGCTGGCCCTCATGCCATCCAATCTCGTGATCTCGTCAAATCGCCCACTCCCGAGTGGACGGCGGGCGATGTATTCGACGATCGACAGGAGTCGTCGAACGGCCGCAACGACTTGTGGCCAGACTTCGGACTGGGGAGCGATTCGTACACTCACGCGACCGCGCAGGTTGACGGTGTTGGTCTGCCCGGTGCAAATTGGAAATCCACGCATCACGTGGGTGAGCCCGCTGAGTGCACGATTTGACGGGAGATGTCGATATGTGGCGCTGGACGATGCGCATTCTCGTCGGTCTGTGTGGTTTGATCGTCCTTGCTGCACTCGCCGGCGCCACGTATCAATCGCTTGCGACTCGCAAAGACTTGGCGTTGACTCCACCTCCGGGACAGCTCGTCGACATCGGAGGGCACAGGCTACATCTGTGGTGCACCGGCGCGGGCACGCCTGCCGTCGTTCTTGACACGGGGCTGGGCGGCTCAAGCGCTGAGTGGGGCTACGTCCAGCCGGAGGTCGCCCGATTCACACGCGTCTGCTCGTACGACGGCGCCGGAATGGGTTACAGCGATCCAGGCCCGTCGCCCCGGACAGCACGCCGCATCGCGAGCGAGCTGGCCACACTCATCGACCGCAGCGGAATCGACGGACGACTGGTGCTCGTGGGGGCCTCCAGCGGTGGGTTCAATGTCCGCGTCTTCGCATCTGATCACCCGCAGCGCGTCGCAGGTCTCGTGCTCGTGGACGCCTCCCACGAAGACCAGGCACATGAAGTTCCTCGGCTTGCACGATTTGTTCGTCTGCTATCTACGGTCGGCGTCCTTCGAATGGTCGGCGTGTCGTTTGGCACAAGAGTCGAATCGGTGGCGCCATCGGCACGGCAATTCGCGCGGGCGACGAGTTTCCGTGCGGCCGGATACCAGGCGGCCGCAGACGAAATCATCCATATTCGGGAGAGCGCATCGGAAGTCAGGAGCTCGCGCCGCAAGCTCACCATTCCCGTAGTTGTCATTACTGGTGGACGAGGAGCCGACGCGGCATGGCGAGACCTGCAACGAGATCAAGTCACGCTATCCGAACGCGGATGTCAGATCATCGCTCAGCAGTCCGGTCACGTCGTCGCCATGGATCAGCCACAGGTCGTCGTCGACGCGGTCCGCACGGTCGTGCAGACGGCGAGAGGCCGCAATGATGTTCCGCTTTGCGGCACGCCCGTTGCGGGACGTTGACGGCGACCTCGCCTCTACGATGCAATCTGCGCTCAGCATGAGACTGACCGGAATCTCGCCGGTTCGCTCTACGCAGTCTGTCGCAGCGCTTGAAGCCGGAGCAGCAGAGTTGTCAAATGGTTCCAACTGGCGAACATGAGGCCTCACGTTTCTTCTGCGTGCACAAGCGACAGCGTCATTTTGCGGGGAGCAGGTATCATTTACCAATTGATGTACGACCCATTTGTCCCGGGCCGATTCACTGTCGCCGAGCGGAGTATGCAGGCGTTCGACACTGTCCGCAACCGCAGCTTCCCTTGCGACATGTGGCGTCCAACGGAACCGGTCGGAGTTTGCCCGATCATCCTTCTCTCTCATTCGAGTGGCGGAAGCGGTCCGCGAGGCTACACATTTCTGACGAATCACCTGGCCAGCCATGGCTACATCGTCGCGGGACTGAATCACTCCGAACTCGTCGCACCCGAGCTCGAGCGTCGGGAAAGTGAAACTCCTGAACAACGGGCCGCGCCCGAAGCGCGACTCGAGCCTGCGCCAGTGGGCATCGTGGGCCACAGCTTCGGCGGCTGGACAGCGCTCGCCTCTCCCGACGTGCTGCATCAAATTCGGGCGGTTGTCGCGCTCGCGCCAGGCGGAAGTTCGAATCCGAGGCCCGGGATTCTGCCGGCGAAGCTGGCGTTCAAGTGGGGCCGCGACGTGCCGACCCTCGTTCTGGTGGCGGACAACGACGTCTGCCTTCCGCTGGACGGCATGTACGAGATCTTCGACAGAATACCCGCCGCGAAACGCATGGTCGTTCTTCGCCACGCCGACCACATGCATTTCATGGACAATGTCGAGCAGCTGCACGAAGCGGTTCGTACCTCGCCGCCTTGGATTCCGGAGTTAGATTACCTACAGCAGGAAATGCGTCCGATTGCGGAACTCTGCACCGGCGAACAATCCCACTTGTTCGTCCGAGGACTCACAGTTGCGCACTTTGACGCCGTGCTGAAGCAAAACGACGAAGCGCGCCGATTCCTCGCCGGCGACATCCAGGCCGAACTCGCGTCCCGCGGCGTAGAGGCCTTCGTGCATTCGGCTGCATAGGCGGTAACTTCAGTCGCCAGCGCGGCGGCCGAACACCGGACTTCAAGTTTATCCTTCGCGAGGAGAATCTCGGCAAAGTCGCACAGGTGTCGATCTGGTGTGAACCGCACCGACTCGCGACGTAGCGGGCGGTTCCCTGGTGTCTGCGTTCGGTAACGTGTAACCGCGTAGCGTGGAGCAACGCAGGATGCTACCGGCGATGGCAAGGAGCCGTCGCCGTGCCGAAATCACGGAAGAAGAAGGCGCCGAAGCGCCCTCTGGCCCTCCCCGACCTCGAACACGCCAAAACGGCCGTCCTGAACAGCCTTTCGTCGGCCAGCGGTCAACGAACTTACGCCCATGCGATCGACGAGTTCGTGGCCTGGTACTGCTCCGAGCCACGGGTTGCGTTCAATCGCACCGTCGTACTCCGGTACCGCATCCATAGTCGCTGCCGACGCTGCATTTTCCGGCTTCATGCAGCTACCGGCGAACGAGGCGCCGTCAACTCTCGCGGAGTACCTCGGCGGGATCGATCCGCGACGCCCGGTACGCCGGCAGCCAGCCGGCGAGGGCACCCACGGCAACGAGCGTGATCACAGCGCCGACCAGCGTCGCCGGGTCGCGCGGCTCCAGTCCATAGAGCAGCGCCGTGACGAATCTCGCTGCCCATAGCGCAAGTGCCGCGCCAATGGCAACACCGGCCGCGACGAGTATGCTCACGCGCGCGAGCACGAGACGAATCACGATCGCGGGCGCCGCGCCGAGTGCCATGCGGATCCCAAGCTCCGCCCGCCGGCGCGTGACAGCGTACGACGTCACACCGTAGAGTCCAAGGCCCGCGAGCAGTAGCGCCAGGCCGCCGAAAAACCCCGAGAGCTCCGCGACGATTCGATCCTGCGCCATGGCGTCGCGCACCTCGTCGCCGATCGGTCGAACCTTCAACACGATGTCCCGATTGACCCCAAGGATCGCTGCGCTGACCGCGCGCGTCAGCTGCGCCGGCGGCTGCCTGGTCGAACGGACGCCGACGTAGAAGTTGGTCGTGAGAATCGGATCCGTGTCCTGGCCGAGCGCCAGATAGACGGTCGGCTCGTTCGGCGAACGGATCGAGCGAAACACCGAGTCGCGCACCACGCCGACGACCGTCATCGTGCCCAGCGAATAGTCGCCCTGGGCGCGAAACGTCAGCGTCAGCGGCTTTCCGACCGGCGATGCGCCTGGCGAGAACCGCCGCGCGAACGCTTCGTTCACAATCATCGCCTTTGGCGAGGCCGGCGTGTCGTGATTGTCGAAATCCCGCCCCGCATCGACGGCGATGCCGAAGGCCGCGAACATTCCAGGCGTGATGAAATCCGACTGCCTGATGCGCTCCGCGCTCGGCGGCGGCGGCGTGCCCGGCTGTGACACGACCAACTCGCCGACGAGCGTGCCCGCAAGCGGCGCATTCATCGATCCGCCCGCGAAGTCGACGCCGGGCACGGCGGCCACCGCCTTGACCACACGGTGATACAGCGCGTTGCGCTCGATCCCCGGCACGGTCGGCGTTCTGATGGTCACGAGCAGCGTGTCGCTCCGATCGAAACCAAGCGGCACCTGCGTCAGGCGGCTGAGCGTCCTGACGAACAGCCCAGCCGCCACGACCAGCGCGAGCGACACGGCCACCTGCGCGACCACGACGACGTTCGAGAGTCCGGAGCGGCCGGCGGACGCGTTCCGGCCACGATCCTTCAACGCGTCTATCGGCGCAACGCGCGACGCGTGGATCGCGGGCGCGACGCCGAACAGGATCGTCGTCACGATCATGACCGCGCCAGCGAACGCCAGCACGCGCCAGTCGATTGGCGCGTCGAAGCTGATCGGCCTGGTGCTGGTCGAGAGCTGCGCGACCAGCACGTTCCCCGCCCACTCCGAGAAGACGACGCCGATGGCCGTGCCTGCGGCGGCGAGCAGCGCGCTCTCCACGATCAGCAGCCGCGCGAGCTGCCAGCGCGAGGATCCGAGCGCCAGCCGCACACTGAGCTCATGGCGCCGCGCCGTCCCGCGCGCCAGCTGCATGTTCGACACGTTGGCTGCCGCAACGAGGAGCACCATCACAACCACGGCAAAGACAGCGGTGAGTGGCCGCTCGAACCGCTCGCGCAGTGACGACGTGCCGCCGCTCGTGCCGCCGCTAGCCGGCGTCAGGGTCAGCGGTTCCTTTAAGTACTCCGTCGGCGGTTCGTTCGACGGCCGAGTCGTCGCGCGAAGCTCCAGCTGCAGACCGCGAAGGGCCGCAGCCGACGACTCCACGGTCTGACCCGGTTTCAGCCGGACGATGACGTTCAACCACGTCGAGTACCGATCGAACGGCGTCGGAAACAGGACGGCGGACGCGCGGCGTGCCGGCAGGAAGACATCGAACGTTCGACCGACTTCGGTTCCAAGAAACGACGGCGGGAGCACGCCGACGATAGTGATCGGTGCACGGTCGAGCAGGACGTGCATGCCGACCGCCCCGGCGTCGCCGTTGAACCGGCGCTTCCATGCCATGTAGCTCAGGACCGCAGCCGTGCCGTCGGGCCCGCCGGCGAGTTCCTCGTCAGCAGGCGTGAGCACGCGGCCGAGTAGCGCGTTGACACCCAGCGTCGCGAAGTAGCTGCCGCTCACGAACAGGCGATCGACGAATTCTTGCGAATCGCCGACAGCGAGCGTGGACTGGCCGCAGCAGTTGCTGACCGCGACCACGCCGTCGAACAACTCTGTGTGAGCGGCGATCGCATCGAACACCGCGTAGCTGTAGTTCGGCTTGTAGCTGAGGTTCGCGGCCGTCGCCACCAGCGCGAGCCTTGCCGGCTCGCGCACCGGGAGCGAGCGGAGGGCGAGACGATCGACGAGGGAGAAGATCGCCGTGTTCGCGCCGATGCCGAGGGAGAGCGAGAGGACGGCGACGAACGTGACGACCGGCGTTGCGCGCAGCGAACGAATAGCGAGCCGGAGATCCCGAAGCAAAGCAGCCTACAACGCCGATTGTCGCACTCTCGCGATTTTCACGCGAAGTTCAGTGCGGACCGCTGCCTTGATCGAGCCTCTCGGCTTCTGGCCATGATATGTCCTCAGCCACGGCTATCTGGCGACCCGGCCTTGCAGGCGAAGATCCGTCGCCACTTGGCGACTTCTCGTTAGGTACCTCGCCGTTCGCTGCCACACGGAAGCAGACTCTTCCAGCGCTGATTCGAATAGCCGAGCGCCGCAGCCCCGCGCGAAGCTGCGGCGTTCGCCGATGACCACTGGTGCGCCGAGGACATGAATTGGCGGCTATTGCGGCGAAACAGGCGCGAGCGCTTTGCCCGACCACTCGGAGTAAACGATGAACCGAAACGGATTCATCTGCGAGTTGATCTGACTGAGCGTGGTCAGCGCGCGCGCGCGGCTGCGCAGAAGCGCGACACTGTTGGGGTAACGAGCGAGGCCGAGCTCGGCGACGCGGAACGCGAGCGCGGCATCACCGCGCTGCTCCAGCCGATCGGCGGTTCGCCTGAACGAGTCTTCGCTATGGCCACCGAGCTCGTCCAGCGCGAGCGCCCATTCGGCGCGCGTGAAGTTCTCCACGCCCTCGCCGTTCGCTTGCCAGTATCCGGCGTGCTCGGCGTAGAGCCGCTGCACGAATGTGTCACGCGCGATGAGATAGGGCAACACGGCCTTCGGTGTGTCGCGCAGTGAGGCCGGGATGAAGTTATCGTGCAAGAGCTCGGCGAGCGGGCGCGCTGCGTGCGCGGCATCGAGGCTCCGGTCATAGAGCGATCGGAAGGGAGCCTGCAACCCCGGCATAGCGTCGATCGTGAACATTGCCGTTAGCGGTGGGTGTCCGTGGATCTGAGGCGGCCCACTTCGGGACTGCTGCCGCATGCTCGCACGGCCGTGATGAGGCTAAGCCACGCGAGTTGCGTAAACACCTTTCCGGTTTCGGCCATCAGGACCTCTTGACAGTTATAGTCGATAATCGATATAACGATCATCAGTATGCCGAAGCAAAAGCTCAATCCGCTGCCCGCGGCGGCGTTCCAGATCCTGATGTCGCTGGCTGATGACGATCTTCACGGCTACGAAATCATGCGGCGTGTCGAAGAACAAACTGACGGACGCACGCGCATCGGACCTGGAACGCTCTACAGCTCGATCCAGGCGTTGCTCGACGCAGGATTCGTCGCCGAAGTCGCGTCACGCAGCAATGAAGACCTGAACGATGAACGGCGCCGCTACTATCGCATGACCGCAGCGGGACGCAAGGCCGCCCGCGACGAGGCCGAGAGACTGGCAGATGTGCTGCGCGTCGCGCGCGCGAAGAAGATCTTGAGAGGAGAGTATGTTTGAACGATTCTGCGCCCTTCTGCTGCGGATCTACCCTGCCGAGTTTCGACGGGCTTACGGCCGTGAGGCCGTGCAGCTCATTAGAGACCGCGCATGCCACGAACGAGGCTTCTTCCTCCGTGTGCGTTTGCTGATGGACCTGACGATCGATCTCTTCGCGACCTCGCTTCACGGCTGGCAACCCGGCAAGCCGTTGCTCGCGCGAATCGACGGCGCACCTCGTTTCGACATCATCGAAGTCCATCGCCCACGCTCGGAGGCGCTCGCCGCAGGGATGTTGACTTCGATCCTCATCTTCGCGAGCTTCACGCTGCTGTTTCAGCCCAAGGCACTACCGAATGCGCCGGCGCAGCTCGGCAAAGGGTCTGGGCCTGGAATTCCAGGCGCCGACTCGCACGACTCCGCGCAGCAGGCGGTCGCAACCGATCCTGAGGCGCATCACAAGCTCATTGCCGCCATCGCCGCTAATCTGAAGCAGCTCTACGTCGATCGCGCCATCGGCCAACGGCTGGCAGACGCGTTACTCGCGTACGACAAGAACGGCGAGTACGAATCGCTCGACATGGCGGCGGATCTCGCGGCTCGCATCAACAAGGACATTCAGACCACCAGTCGCGCTCTTGGAATTCCTCGCGGCGTATTCATTGCTGACGTCGTCTACAGCGCGCGACCGCTGCCGACGGGCCCGCCGCCACCGATGACGGCGGAAATGCGTGAGCGTAGTCGCGCAGCGCTGCTTCAGCAGAACTGTCTGTTCGAGACGATCGAGACGCTGCCGCACAACGTCGGCTACATGAAACTGAATGGCTTTGCGGACGCGACCTCGTGTCAGGAGACGACCAGCCGGGCTATGGCATCGGTGAACAATGTCGATGCTCTCATCGTCGACCTGCGGGATAACGGCGGCGGGTTTGGCGATACCGCGCTGCAAATCGCTGGATATCTGTTCGATCGTCCGACATACCTGTACGATCCGCGTCGAAATTCTCCAGTTCCCGCCCGAACCGCATCGCCAATTTCGGGCAACAAGCTCGTCGACAAGCCCGTGTACGTCCTGACGTCGTCAAGAACACAGTCGGCGGCCGAGTATTTCGTCTACAACTTGAAGATGTTGAAGCGGGCAACGATAGTCGGAGAGACGACGGCGGGTCATCAGCACTCGGGCGCGTTTCACCGCATCACTGATCACTTCGGCATGGGCATTCAGGAAGCGGCGCCGCCTGACAATCCGTTTCCGGTCAAGGGTTGGGAAGTCATCGGTATCGAGCCCGACGTGAAGGTCTCGAGGACCGAAGCGTTCGACGCGGCGAGAAAGCTCGCCGAATCTCAGGCTCGACGCCGATGACACGGCCGCGTTGTGCTGCGCCGGCAACGAACCTGACAACGCGACCTGCGGAAGAGCTTGTAATCTGGCCGGGCCACGTCACGCCGAGAGCAGCGATCGCCAGGACGGCCTTGTGGCATGACAGAGCGTCTGGCTGCTGACCTGAGTGTTTAGCAGAGAGCCGAGAGCTAGCCGCTCAGGCGACTCGCCGAAGTCCTTCAATTTGTTTGAGCCATGCGGCGACCTGGTTCCAACTGGCTGGCGGTAGGGACGCCACAGTTTGTACGACACCTTTTTGCACGTACGCACCGTCGGTTCCCTCTCGGGATATCACGCCGTATTCAAGTTCTGCGAAAAACGGCTGTAGCGTGCCTTCTGCTTCGAGCCGATACCCGCGCACGCCGTCTCGCGTTTCCGGAATGAAATGAATCCGTTTCGTGAGGAGCTTTCGCAGGATCTTACGTGTCTTGACGGCGTGCTCAGCGAGCAGGTCGCGCCAATCTTTGATCAGGGCTTCCAGGTTCCGTCGTCCGGTCGCGGAGCGCTGCTGCGATCGACTCACGCGTCGAGTCCACCTAGCGGACAGGGTATGCATGATCAGTGAATGGGCAGATGCCTGCTATTTACAAAGGGCATATATCTGTATATAATCCGCCACCGATGCGACGAAAGCCCGGTCGGCTCGTGCCACTAGAAGTGGGAATTTGCGTCAGCGCTGCCGACCTCCTTCGAGAGGGCATCAGCGAATTTCACGGATACGAGATCGCGAAACGCTTGAGCGACATCGCTGATCGACGGTTGCTGACGGCCTACGGCACACTCTATCGAGCGCTCGGCCGACTCGAGTCAATGGGTTTGCTTCAAAGCCGCTGGGAAGACCCCGCGATTCCCGCGCGGGAAAATCGACCTGGCCGACGGCTATATACATTGACGGCGTCCGGCGAGGCCGCCGCCACCGCGGCGCGCGCCGCTGCAAGTGCGCAGGCTCGACGACGCGTTCGCCGCCGACCGGCCCCTGCATGATGTCGCGAATTCTTGAACTCGCGATCGCTGTCGTTCGCATGTGGACGCGCCTCTACACCGCGCGCATGCCGCCGGGGCTGGGCGCGGCTCGGCGTGCAGAGATCGAGTCGGACCTTTGGGAATTTCATCAGGACCGAATCACACGCCGCGGTCTCCATCCGATCGTCCATGTGCTCGTTCGACTCGTGCTCGGCATTCCAGATGATCTCTGTTGGCGCGCAGCGCACGCATCCGCCGTCCGGCCGGTACGAACCACGGTCGTCCTGACTGGCGTCGTGCTTTTACTCGCCGCGTTGTGGATGTTTAACACGATGCGCACCGCCGATCTGCCACTCCCACCGATGGCTCCGCTCCGATTCACAACGCTGCCTCCGCCACCTCCGCCGCCAGCACCCCCGGCACGTCCGCGTTGAAGGAGTCTCGCAATGTTCCGAACGGTCGCGTGCTGCCCCTTGGTCATGTTTTGTGTTGCGTTCGCGATCGGCCAAACGATGCACCCGGACCTCAGTGGGACATGGCAGATCGATGTTGCACGAAGCACTGAAGACATTGCGCCACTTCCAAGCGATCCCGACACGCGTCCACCGCCGCCGCCTCCAGGCATGGCTTGGAAGGCTTTCTCTCCGGAGATCCTGACGCACAGAGAGCCAGAACTGAGGATTCAGGTCGGTTCGACAAAGGACGCGCTCCAGTTCAGCACAGATGGTCGGGAGAACGTGAATGCCAGGGCGAATGGCCGCGTACCCAAATCGATTAGCCGATGGGAAGGCGACACTCTCGTGACACGCTGGCGACTCGAGCAGGACGGGAGCGCGTTCATCGAAGGTTCGGATGTTCGCATGATCGCTCAAGGAGGAGAGGTGCTCATTGACGATCGGACGATACGGACACCATGGGCCGAGGCGAAATATCACATTGTCTGGGTTCGAAAGCCGTACCTATAAAGTTTGCAAATGATCAAGAGAATGCGCCAGAGACTCGCGTTCGCCGGTCGAACCTAGCGATCAGTGGCATGACCCCTCGAGTGCGAACGTTCACGCGGCGAAGTCGCGAGCTGGTGTCTCTCGCATCGTCGCTCGTGTTTCACGTCACTGCCTTGGTGACTATCGATCGGCTTGCGGCGCGTTCGATGTGGCCGGCAACCCCATCGGCGGAGACGCAAAAATCAATCACCGTGGTGGTCGTGCCGGCGCCCGACACGTCATCCGTGCCGGGTCTGAACCCAATCGACCGCAGCGACGACGGTGCAATGATTTCGCCGCACTTGGAATCGCCGAACGTTAACGTCCCGGGGTTCAGAATCAACATCGCGCGCATTCGCGATCGTTCGATGATGTTGTTTCCGTTTCTGACTCCTGGGCTCGCGCTCGAGCGATTCGGCCTCCATCCGCAGCGCGGGCCGACCGCGACCACGCCGAAGTGGCAATCGCCTGCGCGCGTCTCCGATCCGCCGAAACCTGCTGCGCCGCCGCTCGCGGTATCAGGCGCGGAGATCCAGTCGCTGATCGACGAGGCCTGGTCGCGACGCGACCGTTGGGACGTATTCCATCGCATCGTCGCGTTGACGAACGGCTATAGCGCTGACGCGGGGCAGCTGCCGGAGGTGCTGCACAAATACGTTGAAGGCAACGCGCTTCAGCCGTACGTCGATACGACGATCCGTGATCCGAGGTTGTGGACAGAGCTCGGTATCGCGGCCGATCACGTCATTTTCATCGCATTCATCAGCCGCTATGCCACCGAGCATCCGTCACGGTACTCCACGGCGTCCACGGAGCATGGCTAATGTTTTCGATCGACCGGATCCGACACTTTGGCTACAGGCTGGATACGTACTAGAGAAGGAGCGGATCCAGTCGTCGTCCGACGGGGTCGCCTCGATGTCTCAGCGCGCACCGAGTGTCGCGTGCTGTGTGCAATGCGGCTGCCGTTGGCGAGAATGAGGTCGACCCATGGGATCCGCGGGTCGCTGTCACCATAACAGCCACCACTCGCCGGGATGCATTGCACCGACGCCGAAATGGCGCGAGACGTGATCGTTCGTGCGGTACGTCTGCCTTCACGAACATCGGAGCCAAGCGCTGAATCGACCGTTGAAGCTATTGTCGCTTCAGCGCCCGTGCGCGCGCGGTCGACGGCGGAACTTTCCCCTTGAGTCGCAGGTAGACGACGACGTTGCCGTAGTGCTCGTTGTTGTGTGTAGTGTTGAACATTAGTACCGTGCCGCGCGTCGTCGCCGTCTTCGGATTCATCCCGGGGAACCCGGGCAGCGTCACGGCCTGATTGAAATTGGCGTCGGTCGTAGAGTCGTAGACCGTATCGCAATAAGCGAGCGCGTCGGTCAATCCTTTGATCAGCGCCGCCTTCTCGGCCACGCGCTCGAAATTCGTTGTCGCCGGCGCCGCCTCGCCTTTCGCTTGCGAGCAGAAGAAGAAATTCGCGTTGATCACATGGCCGACGAGCTGTCCGAAGCTGCGGACCTCCGGCGTCGGCTTGAACGCGAAGTCCTCGGCGGTCATCGCCTCAGCGGCTTCGGCGATGTCACGGCGAATCGTCGCGTGCATCGCCTTCGCCGTCGCGGCGAGCGACGGCGATAGCAATTTGTCGAATCCACCGTCCGACGTCTGAGCGTACGAAGTGGCGGCAAATGTGTGGAACGCGATCGCGACTGCCAACGCTGAGCGCATGTGAGTCATCCTTCCTCTGGACGATAGCAGCATTCAAGCCGTCTCGCGCCGTCTCGCGGTTAGCATAACCCTCCTTCTCGGTCCCTTGGTCAGCCACTCCCCGCGCGCGTCCTCTTTCCCACGGGCCGCCGCGCGTGCGTCGTCTGGCGTCGACCCGCGATCGATGTTGTCCGCGGTTTCGCGTTCGATGTGATCGCGGATGTCCGGGTCGAGGTCCTCGACCGCGTGCCGTCGTTTCATGTGCATCTCCGCTTCCGACACACGGGTCGGACCCCACACATCGCGCGTCGGATGGCCGCTTCCACGTAGGCGGATCGAACGGGATCGGGGCTGGGAACCTTGTGAAGTGCGGAGCAAGCGCGGCTCGCTCATCGGGACAGGATTGCGGCGCAAGTTCGTCGACGGGCTCGAAGAAGCGCTCTGCTCGCAAGTGACACCTTCGGCGCGGAGGCGCGCAGGGTGCGCCTCTAGGCTTGCCGTGCGAGTCGCGATGCGAGTGATGCGGGACTTTGCCGTCGCGAATCTCGTCTCAGCGCTGTGCTCATTGGCGAGCGAGGGCGCGAAACCCGTGACTCCACCTCGCCGCCCACGACAGACCGCATCGCGCGGGCGTCTCGCCGCGGCGGTGCACCGAACATACGCGCGTACTCGCGGCTGACTGAACTGCGACGGGCTCTCGTAGCCCACCTGGAACGGCGGCCTCGCCTCCTTCGCCACCATCAGGCGGCGCACCTCGAGCAGGCAGAGTTGCTTCTGGTATTGCAGTGGCGTCAGCGACGTCGACGGCCCGGAACTGCCGATGGAACGTGGACGGGCTCAGCCGTGCGACCCGCGCCAGTTCATTGACGCAGTCGTCCGATGTCGGGCTTCCGTCATCCGTAAAAGATTCAGGCTGCGAACCATTCGACGGCTTGAACCGTGTACATACCGTCGGTTCCTGTTGGGGACTCGAACCCGTGTTGACTCACGCGTCGACGATCGACGTGTGGCCGTCGGCCGACAGGAACAGCGCACGCCGCAATTCTCAGTGCTCGGCCGGTGCTCTGCCGGTCGCGACTGCTTTTGAGCAGCGATGCGCGAAAACGTTTCCACGCGTGCAGGAGACGGGTCTTGGGAACGCGTTCGGGGGACCGCAGTGGGACCGCGAGGAGTCCAGACGGGGCTTCGGAGGTCCTCTCGGGTCCAGCCGGCTTGCGAAAATGTCTATGGAAATCCGCGCCAGTCCATAAGACACCAACCATCTCGCCCGACTTTTAATCACGGTGTCCCGGGTTCGATCCCCGGGGGGCTCACCAATCAATGCGGTGAATTTACGAACCGTTCGTGTATTGACAACTAAGACGCCAGTACTCGGAGTTGTCTGAAATTTCTGATCAGACACTACCTTCATCTTCATCCAGCGACCCTTGCCATGACAAACGCCGCCCTGTCGCACCTCTCTAACCTACGAGCGTCACGCCGTACTCCACCTGCAGGACCTGGGCGCGCCGGACTCGGAAACGGCTCGTCAAGTTGCCGGTCCGCTAGGAGGCGTACGGTCTTTCTTACACCGAAAGATGTCGCGGCCTACGCCCAGCCTTACGTCCCGAGACCCAATTGGACTGAAATCGGGCAGATCTGAGCCTTCCTCGTCGGCATCTCTGTTGCCTACTCCACGCCGATCATTCCGTGAGGTCGTGAAGCTCATGAGCAGTTCGGATAGAGCTGGACACGTTCAGCGGAGACGGTCATGCCAACAACGCCACACCGCAGTCACTTTGTTCTGCTCGGCTTTCTCGCTGTCTGGGTCATCTCGCTGAGTGGTCAGCCGCTGGAGTCGGTGAGTTCCAGCACGCCGATCGACGCGAAGCCGTTCCTCGCGACGCTGCCCCTCACCTTCATCGAGAATCGCGGCCAGTGGGATCAATCCGTGCGGTTTCTGGCGCGAAAGGGTCCACACGTCGCGTGGTTCGACACTCACTCGATCCGACTTCATCTCGGCAGCGATCTGCCAGTTTCTTTGAGGCTGACCTTCGATGGCGCATCGAAAGGGACGACCGTCGTCGGTGAAGGCCGCCAAGATGGGCACTACAACTTCTACGTCGGAAACGATCAAATGAGATGGCGGTCCGACGTTCCGGCGTACACGAGCGTGCGGTACCGCGAGATGTACGACGGCGTGGACGTTCGAGTGCGCCAGGCGGGCAATCGGCTCGAATACGACGTGTTACTCGCGGCGGCCGCCAATCTGGACAGCGTGGTCGTCCGCGTCGACGGAGTGGCGCGCCTCGAACTTGCGCCCGACGGCTCGCTGATCTTCCACACCGATGCCGGATCGCTCCGGCAGTTACCGCCGAGCACCTGGGAGGTGTTGCCCGCCGGCGACCTGCGCCCAGTGCCCTGCCGCTTCCGTCTGATCGGCCCGGATCGCTACGGCTTCGAGGTACCGGCCCGCAACCCTCGCCTCGCTCTCGTCATCGATCCCGGCCTCGAGTGGTCCACGTTCCTCGGCGGGTCGGGTCCGGACGTCATCGGCCCCGCGGTTCCCGCGCGCGACGGCAGCGGCGACGTGTTTGTCGGCGGAACGACGAAATCTCCCGACTTTCCGTTGTTCTCGGACCCATCGTTTACGCCGATGGTTCAGGACCGCGCGTTCGTCGCGCGTCTCAATGCCGCGGGCTCCGCTATCGTCTATGGGACGTTTTTCGGCGGCTGGCACTCCCAGCTCGTCTTCCGTGGCCTCGCCGCGGACCGTGGTGGCAACGCCGTACTGGTCGGCCAGACCTTGTCGCCGGACTTTCCAACCACGCCCGGCGTCGTCGACCGGATATGCGAAAACAAAGACGCCTTCGTCGTCCGGCTGAACCCGAAAGGCGGTCTCATCTTCTCCACGTGCCTCGGTGGCTCGTCCGAGGACCTGGCTACCAGCGTGGCGTACGATCCCGACGGGAACATCGTCGTGGGCGGCGTCACCACGTCGGACGACTATCCAACGACGCCGGGTGCCTTCGATACGACTTACAACGCTCCAAACGCGCCGGCCGACGGCGGCGCGCACGGCGACATGTTCGTCACGCGCCTCACTCCCTTCGGTACACAGATCACCTACTCGACATTCATCGGGGGACCATCCCTCGACTCACTCGAGGATCTCGTCGTCGATTCGCTCGGCAACGTGACAGTCGCTGGCTGGGTCACCGGCAACAACATAAAAGTCTTTGTGACGACACCCGACGCGTTCGATGCGACGTGGAACGGATCGTACGATGCGGTGATTGCGCGTCTGAGGCTCGACGGCGCAGGCACGGCAGATCTGAAATACGCGACGCTCATCGGCGGGTCGAGCCAGGACAATTTCTGGGTGGCGGCTGTCGACCCGACGAACCCTGAGCTCGTGACGTTCGCGGGCCGGAGCTGGTCGAACAACTATCCGACGACGCCCGGCGTCGTGCGGCCGGACAATCCGCCCATCTCGCCGCTCTTCCCGAACACCCAGGCTGCCATCGTCACCCGGTTCCGCTTTCCTGCGACCGGCGGCGGCACGCTCGTGTGGTCGACCTACCACCACGCTGTCCGGATCACCGGACTCACCGTCAACGAAGCGGGTGAACCCATCGTGGTCGGCTCTGAGGCGCCCTGGGATCTTCTGACGACGCGCGGCGCCTTCCAGCGGGTTGCACGCGGGTCCGGCAAAGTCAGCGCGTCGTTCATCAGCCGCCTGAGCCGCGACGCGGCGCGATACGAGTATCAATCGTTTCTCGGCGGCAGCAGGGGTGCCGAGGGGGACAGCCTTCAGACGACGCCGCAGGTCGCGCACGTCGCCGGAAACACCGTGATCGTGAGCGGACAGACGACCGCTTCCGACTTCCCAGTGACACCTTTTGCTGCAGACCCGACATCCAGCAATGCTGCGGGTGGCGGAGCCAGCAGCGAGGGCTTCGTCACGAAGATCACGCTCGATGCCGACGCCAGCGGCGATCTGACAGCGGACCCTCCCGCGCTGGTGAGCCCCGGCGACGGCGCCACGTTTCACAGTGGGCTGATTGGCCGGATTGAGTGGTCGGGGGTCGTCGACGTATCCGACGTCGAGGCGTACGAGTTCCAGGTGTCCTCCAGGTCCGACTTCCCTAAGGGCTTCATTCTCTTCCGCGGCGGCGTGAGGGAAACCGAGGTCGTGATCCCGCCGAGCCGCGAGCTTCCGCAAGTCCCCTTGTTCTGGCGCGTGCGGACGGCGGACCGCGCAGGGAACTTGAGCGGCTGGTCGGTGCCGCGTTCCTTTACGGTGAGCCCCACGACCGGGCAGCCCACGATCTCGTTCATCCAGATTCATCCCGCCGGCGGCGTGGCAGGCGGCACGCAGGCGACCGGCATGCTGCAAATGTCCGATCCAGCGCCGGCGGGCGGGCTCGTGGCGCGACTCACCGCGCACCACGACCGGACGATCGGTCTCGACCTGTCACGGACTCTGCCCGTCCCCGCGAGCGTACCCGCGACGGTCACGATTCTGGAGGGCGCGCTCACCGCGCCCTTCTCGATCGACACGAAAGCGGTAGCGGAGTTGACGAAGGTCACTCTGGTCGCGACAGTGAACGGGGTCGGCAACCAGGCGCACATGTCGGTGCTGGCGCCGTCCTCGGCTCCGAAGCCAATCGCGGCGTCCTTCACGCCGCTGTCAGTTACGGGCGGGAACGTGGTCACCGGAACAGTGACGCTCTCAGGCCCCGCACCGACGGGCGGCACGGACGTCAGCCTGCTCAGCAGCCACCCCGCAGTGGCGAGCCTTCCGGCGAGTGTCACCGTGCCCGCTGGGTCCACGAGCGCCAACTTTTCCGTCACGACATCTCCCGTGAGCGTAGAGATCAACGTGCAAGTTGAGGCGAAGAGCGGAGGAGGCCGGTGGCTCGCCAACCTGTACGTGAGGCCGGCCAATCTGCCAAGGCTCACGTCGATGACGATTTCACCGACGAGCGTGACGGGCGGAGGCCGGTCGGGTGGCACGCTGACCTTCAGCGGGCCGATTCCGCGGGGCGCCTGGCCAGCGTTGGCGGATGCCGTTGTCCGCTTGTCGAGCAGCGACCCTGAAGTCGCGGCTGCGCTCGAAGGCTCCGGAAAGGTCCTCGCCGGCTCGACGACCCACAGCTTCGGGATCTTTACGCGCGGCGTCGGTGCAACGCGCCAGGTCACATTGAGCGCGTCGTACGACACCGTCACGCTGAGCGGGGTCCTGACGGTCGGCGCCGTCACCGATGCCGTTTCGTCGATTACCGCCACCGTGTCGAACCTTCGAGGCGGCGAAGGCGCCATCGCCACCATCAACCTGACCGCGCCGGCGCCAGCGCCGCTTCTCATCACGTTGGCGACCGATCGTCCGGAGCTGTTCTCGTCGCTACCGACCAGTGTCGTCGTCTCGACAGGCTCCACGAGCAAAACGTTCACGCTCATCACGAACAAGTCCGCGACCGCCACGACACCCGTGTCGGTGACGGCAGCGTACGGCGCAAGCGTGAAGAGCCTTGCGCTGACCGTGGGCCCGCCGGCCGCGCCGGTGCCGCCAATCATCTCGGTCGCTCTCAATCCGTCGCGCGTGACCGGCGGCGGCTCGTCCACCGGCACGGTGACGCTCAAGAGCGCCGCACCAGCAGGTGGGGCGGTGGTCGAGCTTTTCAGCTCGAACACGAGCGCGGCGACGGTTCCGGTGAGCGTGACCGTTCCGGCGGGGGCGACGAGCGCGGCGTTCTCCGTCTCGACCGCCGCGGTCAGTGCGGACACGTCTGTCCCGATCAGCGGGCTTCTGTACCTCACTGCCAGTACCGTGCTGACCGTTACGGCGTTGCCCGCGGCGGCGGCCGCCGACGCTCCTCAATCGAGATCGGGGAGGAAGGCCGCAAGTAGACCGATGAGCGGAAGGAACGCGCACAGCCGGTAGACCGATTCAATCCCGATCCGATCCGCGAGCTGACCGAGCACGGCGGCGCCGAGGCCGCCCATGCCGAACGCGAAGCCGAAGAACACGCCCGAGATCAACCCGACTCGTCCTGGCACCAGTTCCTGCGCGTAGACGACGATTGCCGAGAACGCGGACGCCAGAATGAGACCGATGACGATCGAGAGAATCGGCGTCCAGAACAGATTCGCGTGCGGCAGCAGCAGCGTGAACGGCAGGACGCCGAGGATCGATCCCCAGATCACATATTTGCGGCCGAACCGATCGCCGATCGGACCGCCGAGGATGGTGCCGGCGGCGACAGCGCCGAGAAAGATGAACAGATCGATCTGCGCGGTCCGAACCGAGACGTGAAACTTCTCCATCAAGTAGAAGGTGTAGTAGCTGTTCAGGCCCGCCAGGTAGAAATACTTGGAAAAAATCAACGCGGCGAGAATCGCGAGCGACCAGCCGACGCGGCGTGCGGAGAGGCGGCGCCGATGGTCGGGCATCGCGTGACTCGTCACGGCTGTCGGCGTCATTGATCGACGCGATCGATACCACCCGCCGATCTTCCAGAGTACGACCATCGCGACGAGCGCCAGCAGCGAACACCACGCGATGCTCGACTGACCGTGCGGCACGACGAGAAACGCGGCGAGAAGCGGACCGAGCGACGAGCCGAGATTTCCGCCGACCTGAAACACCGACTGCGCGAGGCCGTGCCGTCCGCCCGACGCCATCCGCGCCACGCGAGACGACTCCGGATGAAACACCGCTGAACCGACGCCCATCAGGCCCGCCGCCACGAGGACCATCCCGAAGGTCGGCGCAACCGACAGCAGCAGCAGGCCGACCAGCGACACCGCCATGCCGATGACGAGCGAGTACGGCGTCGGGCGGCGATCGGTGTAGAGACCCACCACCGGCTGCAGCAGCGACGCCGTCACCTGCAGCGTGAGCGTCATGAGCCCGACCTGCGCGAAGTTCAGCGCAAAGGAGTCCTTGAGCATCGGATAGATCGCGGGCACCAGCGACTGAATCGTGTCGTTCAGCAGGTGGGAAAAACTGATGCCGGCCAGCACGGCGAACGCGGTGACTTCTCGTCCGCGCGGTTCTCGGGCGGGTGCGTACCCAACGGTCATCCCATAAACAGTATGCTGAAACCGTGAGAATCGGGACAGCGGTGCTCGCCATCAGCCTTCTCGCCGGCAGTGCGTGGTCGCAGACGCCGCGACCGACGCCAGGGCTCGAGCAGTCGCGTCTCGAAAACCTCGCGGGCCGGTGGACGATCGAGGGCGAATCGGGCGGCGACCGATTCACGCGAACAGAAACCTGCGAATGGTTTGCTGGACGCTTCCACCTGATCTGCCAATCGGAAGTCGCCAGCGCGACGGGCGCGGTCAAGGGTCAATCGATCATCGGCTACGATCCCGGCGAGAGCACGTACACCTTCTACTTCATCAGCAGCACCGGCACCGGCATCTTCATGAGAGGGACCGTCGCGGGTCCGGTGTGGACGTGGAACGGCGAGCTTCGTGTCGGCGGCGAGCCGATGAAGGCGCGCACGACAATCACCGATCAGTCGCCGACCTCCTACATATTCAAGATGGAAGGCTCGTTCGCTGGCGGACCGTGGATCCTCCTCGAGGAGGGACGCGGGACGAAGGCGCAATAGGACCCGTCACTCCACTTACGTGCGGCCGATGAAATCGGATTGGGTAGTCCGATCGCGGAACTTTCGCGTATCCTCACAAGAACCGTTTTCACAAAAGTAGGGCGGCCCTTTCAGGGCCGCCGATCGCGGGCCTGAAAGGCCCGCGCGACGGGTGATGAAACGGTTCGACCGTCCATTGATGGAGACTCCCCTCAGCGATGGCGACGCGCTGACCGCAACCGTCCGCGGTGACGGCACGGGACTCGCAACGCTCTACGACCGGTACTCCCGCGTGGTCTACTCGCTGGCGCTTCGGATCGTGCAGATCGAGGCCGAAGCGGAGGACGTCGTTCAGGAAGTGTTCGCGCAGATGTTTCGCCAGGCCGAGCGGTACGACAACCGTCGCGGCTCGGTCAGCAGCTGGCTGCTGACCATCGCGCGGACGCGCGCCATCGATCACGTGCGCGCGCGCAAGCGGCTGCCGGACAGCCGGTTCGGCCGCGAGCCTGAAGCCGCCGCCGAGAACGTTCCCGATCCGCGCGCGAATCAGGAAAGCCAGACGCTGACCGACGAGCAGGTGCAGCGGGTGCGCCGGGCGCTCGGCGATCTGCCCGCCGAACAGCGCAAGGCCCTCGAGCTCGCGTACTACGACGGGTTGTCGCAGAGCGAGATCGCGGAACGGTTGAAAGAGCCGCTCGGCACGGTGAAGAGCCGCATCAGGGCCGCCATGATGAGACTGCGCGACTCACTGGAACTGGACAAGCGGATGAGGGAGCCTCAGGCGCGATGAGTCACGAGGAACTGCGCGAGCTGGCGAGCGCCTACGCCCTCGGCGCGCTCGATCCTGGCGACCGCCAGCGCTTCGAAGCGCACCTGGCCGGCTGCGCGGAGTGTCAGGCCGAGGTCCGCTCGTTCAGACCTGTCGTAGACGCATTGGCGCACACTGTCGACTCGCGGCAACCGTCGGCGCAACTCCGCGCGCGCGTGCTTTCCGTCGGGTCCACCCGGCCGGCGAAGGGTTCTCGCGCGGCGACGGTTCTTCCATGGTTCCTCGCCACTGCCGCGGCCATCGCGCTTGCCGCGCTGACGCCGTACACCGTGCAGCTTCGGAACCGGACGCGCGAGCTGGCCGCCGCCGTCCGCGATCTCAGCGCGCGGCTCGCCGACACGGATCGTCAGTTGGTGGCGGCGCGCGTTGAGGTGTCGTTGCTGGCCGCGCCGGATGTGCGTCGCGTGGATCTGCGCGGGCAGAGCGCCGCGCCGCAGGCGGGCGCGCGCGCGTACTACAGCCGCTCGCGCGGAGTGTATTTCGTCGCATCGGACCTGCCACACCCGATGATCGCGGTCGTGCGGAGCTCATCGCCGACGTGCCGCCCGGCATGCCGGATCCCAATGTGCTCGCGGTCACGCTCGAACCCGCTGGCGGGGTGACGGCGCCGACCGGCAGCATGTATCTGGTCGGCCCGGTGAACTAGATCGGTTTTCACGACGATGTAGCGCGGGGCTGTAGCGCGAGCCGCCCTATCATTTGAGTCGGCCGTTCAGTCAGACTCGAACGCCACATACATCAACTGACCGTTTCGCTCGAGCTGCAGCACGATCGCGCCGTGCGGTTTGACGGCCGCGAGCAATGCGCGCAGCGAGGCCAGCGTCACGACCGGTATCCCATTGACCGCATGGATCACGTCACCCGTGAGCAGCGTGACGTCGGCGGATCCACTGTCCGGCGCGCGCGCGGCGACGATGACGCCGGTCGGCGCGCGCAACGACGGCAGCAGGGCGGCGACTTTGTCGGTGATGGCGATGCCCAGCACGCCGAGTGACGCGATTAAACTCGATTCGGGATCGAGGAAGTCCGTGAGCCGATCGACCGCGTGCGGCTGCGCAATCACGGCGACATCCGCTCGCAGCGTCTCCTCTCCCCGGACGATGCGCAGGGTCACGCGCTCATCACCGTTGCTCGTAAACAGTCGCATCGCCACCGGCAGAATGCCATCGACCGGATGGCCGTCGATGCTCTTCCGCGTAGTCCACGACCTTCGATTCGATGCGCGAGCTCGATGTCGTGTTCCGCCTTGACGCAGACTTCGCCATCCATCACCTCGATTCACGCGACTCGCCGTGCAAACCCCGGGCCCAGGCACGACACTGACAGTTTCCTAACAGTCGATTGATATAGTCGTTCGAGTGCTGACATTCACGAGTAATCGTGTCTCGATGCGTGTGCTGGTGGCGATGGCCGCGCTCGTCGCAGCGGCGGCACGGGCGGGGTCGCCCTCCTGCGCGTCGACGCGTCCACCGGCGGAGTCGTTGGTCGCCCACACCTCGCCGTGGAATGGGCTGCCCCCGGGATTTCGCGCGGCGCTCGCCGAGCGTGACACGCAGCTCGTGGCGGTTGTCGCGGCCGACATCGACGCTGACGGCGATCTCGACGTCGTCGCCAGCGACAGCACGCTGCAGCTCCACGTCTGGGTGAACGACGGCGCCGGCCATCTCCAGCGCAAGCGGCCCGCTCGGTCCTCGTCGCTGCAGCCCGAACCGCCCGGACCGACGCTCACGCACGGGGCGCCGCTGTCGCCCGTGCCGACGCAGAAAGATCCACGCGCGCTTCGCGCCGGCACCGAAGTCCATCCCACCGCGCTCGCGGCGATGCGCGGCACGCCGCCGGCGTCATCCGACGCGGTGCTGCCGGCCACGCGCGCCGCGCACACACCCCGCGCACCACCCGCCTCTCCCGCAGCGGCCTAAACGATTCGTCGTTCGCGGTCGGCGTGCGCCGGACTGCCGGTGCACGCCCCTGGGGAGAGTGCCATGTGTTTCGCACGACGCGCGGTTGCGCGTACGTCGGCGGCGTGTCTCGTTCACGTCTGTTCAGTCGCGATGTCGGCCGCGCAGCCGCCGCTGCGGCTGCCGGCTGTCGATCCCTCGCGTTCGCTCGTCACGATTGACGAAGCCGCTCGCGAGGCGATCGACCACAACCTGACGCTCGTCGCAGAGCGCTACGGCGTGAGCGTGGCGCAGGCGCGCATCCTGGCGGCACGCCTCAGGCCCAATCCCGTGTTCACCTACAACGCGATGCTGCCCGATCGGGTCATCTACGACAACAACGTGAACCCGATCGAGCACGTCGTCCGGACCGATGTCATCTTCGAGGGCGGCGGCAAACGCGAGCGGCGGATCGACGTGGCCGAGAGCGCGCGCTCGGTGGCCGAGCTGCAGCTGATCAACACGATGCGCACGATCGTCCTCGACGTTCAGAGCGCGTTCATCGACGTCGTGCTCGCTACCAACAATCTGGCGGTGGCGCGTGAATCGCTCGACGCGTTCAACGCGCTCGTGCAGGTCAACACCGAGCGCGTTCGCACGGGCGATCTGTCGCAGGTCGAGCTCGCGCGATCGCGGCTCGCCGCGCTCCAGTTTCAGAACGACGTCCGGCAGCAGGCCTCGAAGCTCGTCATCGCGCAAAACAAGCTGAAGGTGCTCGTCGGCCGCACCGGTGCGAACCCGATCGAAGCGACCGGCGAGCTGCGCCGCGACACGCAACCGGTGGATTGCGACGCGCTGCGCCGGCGCGCCCTCGCGCGGCGCCCCGACGTCGAGGCGCTGCGGCGCGACCAGGCGCGATCGACGGCCGAGGTTCGGCTGCAGATCGCCCAGGGTAAGGCGGACTACACGGTCAGCGGGGAATTCCACCGCCAGCGCGCGCCGCACGACATCGCCGGCAACGAGTACGGCGTGTCTGTGAGCGTGCCGATTCCGATCCTCAACCGCAATCAAGGCGAGATCGAGCGCGCGCGGCAGGAACAGCAGCAGATCGCCGCCAGGATCCGTGCGCTCGAGGCCGAGGTGGTCAACGAAGTCCAGGCCGCGTACGAGGAGTACACCGCCTCGCGCGACGTCGTCCAGTCGATCGAAACGCAGATGCTCGCGCAGGCGCGCGACGTGCGCGCCACGACCGAGTACTCGTACCGCCGCGGCGAGGCGAGCTTCGTGGAATTCCTCGACGCCGTGCGCGCCTTCAACGACACGATGCTCAGCTACAACGGCGCCCGCGCCGAGTTCGCGCGCAGCCTCTACGCCCTCGACGCGATCTCGGGCGCATCGCTCGACGCGCTGGCGCTCAAGGTGACGCCATGAAGAACGCCCTGCTCGTCGCAGCGCTCACCGCGTCTGCCGCCGCGTGCGGCGGGCGTGCCGCCACCCCGTCCGGCACCGGATCGATGGCCGCGCCGGCGCCCAACGTGGTTGTCATTCCCGCCGACTCGCCGATGCTGGCGCAGATTCGGCGCGAGCCGGTGCGGATCGCGGAGCTGCCGACCGATGAAGTCATTGCGCCCGGCAAGATCGAGGCGAACCCGAATCGCGTCTCGAAGGTGGTGTTGCCGGTGACGGGCCGCATCGCGACGGTCCTCGTCAAGACCGGAGACGCGGTGAAAAAGGACCAGCCGCTCCTCACCCTCGATAGCCCGGATGCCGACAGCGCCATGTCCGCGTATCTGTCGGCCGAAGCGACCGTCATGCAGATGCAGGCGGCGCTCGGGAAGGCGCAGGCGGATTTCGATCGCGCGTCGGACCTCTTCGAGCACAACGCCATCGCGAAGAAGGACGTGCTGACTGCCGACAGCGCGCTGGCGCAGGCGAAGGCGGCGCTCGACCAGGGACGGGCGTCGCGCGAACAGACGCTGCGGCGGCTCGCCGTTCTGCGTCTGAAGCCGGGTGACTTCCAGCAGCAGGTCGTCGTGCGGTCGCCGCTCGCCGGCAAGGTGCTCGATCTGAGCGTCGTCCCCGGCGAGTACCGCAACGACACCACGGCGAGCGTCCTGACGATCGCCGATCTGGGAACGGTGTGGGTGACCTCGCAAGTACCTGAGAGCTACATCCGATTCGTGCAGATTGGCGAGCGCGTCGAGATCCGTCTGGTCGCCTACCCGGGCGAGGTCTTCGACGGTCTCGTCTCACGCATCGCGGACACCGTCGATCCGCAGACGCGGACGGTCAAAGTGCAGGCGGAGATGGACAACCGCGGCGGCCGATTCCGTCCGGAGATGTACGGCAGCATCCATCACATCGAGTCGGTGGCGAAGACACTGGTCGTGCCGATCGGCGCCGTCGTCGAAAACACCGACAGCCGCACCATCGTGTTCGTCGAAACCTCCCCCGGCCGTTTCGAGCAGCGTGACGTCTCGGTTGGCAAGCGCGCCGGCGACGTGGTGCGCGTCCTGAGCGGCCTCAGACCGGGCGACATGGTCGTCGTCGACGGCGTGATGCTGCTCAAGGGACTGGTCAGACACACTTAGATGATCGCTACACTGCTCCGCCTGGCGCTCAAGCACCGCGTGTTGTCTGTCCTGCTCGCCGCCGGACTCGTCGGCCTCGGCGTCTGGGCATTCACGCAACTCAGCATCGAGGCCTATCCCGACATCTCGGACACGCAGGTCGTCGTCATCACGCTGTATCCGGGGCACGCGGCCGAAGAAATGGAACAGCAGGTGTCGGTCCCGATCGAGCGCGCGTTGAACGCCGTGCCGAACGTCATCGCCCGGCGCTCGCGCACGATCTTCGGCTTGTCCGTCGTCGAGCTGACGTTTGAGTACGGGACGAACGATTATTTCGCGCGCCAGGTCGTCCTCGAGAAGCTGCGCGACGCCGAGCTGCCGGAAGGCGTCACGCCGAAGCTCGGTCCGCTGTCGACGCCGATTGGCGAGCTCTATCGCTACACGCTCGAAGCCAGCGGCTACGATTCGCGGCAGCTCAGGGAGATCGAGGACTGGACAATCGAGCCGCGCCTGCTGCAGGTGCCCGGGGTGACGGACATCACGCCCTTCGGCGGCGTGATCAAGCAGTATCAGATCGAAGTCGATCCGGTCGCGCTCACCAAGTACGGCCTGTCGATTCGCGATATCGCGCAAGCGGTCGATTCCAACAACGAGAATGCGGGAGGCGCGCTGCTCGACAACCGGCAGCAGGGCCTCGTCGTCCGCGGCGTCGGGTTGATCCAGTCGATCGCGGACATCGAGAACATCGTCGTCGCGGCGAGCGGCGGCGTCCCCGTGTTCGTGCGCGACGTGGGGCGCGTCCAGATTGGCGCGGCGCCGCGCACGGGGATCTTCGCCGTCGACGATCGCGCCGATCACGTCGAGGGCATCGTGCTGATGCGCCGCGGCGAGAACCCGAGCGAGGTCCTGCGCGGCATCCACGACGCGGTCGACGAGCTGAACGCGTCCGGTCTTCCGGCCGGCGTCCGGATCGTGCCGATGTACGACCGGACGGATCTCGTCGACAACACGCTCCACACGGTGACGCACACGCTCCTCGAGGGTCTCGTGATCGTCGTCGCCGTCCTCGTGCTGTTTCTCGGCAGCGTGCGGGCGGCGCTCCTGACGGCCATCACCATTCCGCTGTCGCTGCTCTTTGCGTTCGTCTGCATGCACGACAGCGGCATTCCGGCGAACCTGCTCAGCCTCGGCGCGCTCGACTTCGGGATCATCGTCGACGGGACGCTCGTCATGGTCGAGCACATCGTGCATGCGCTGTCGCACCGTCCCCCGGGATCGTCCGATGCACCGCTCGACGTCATCCGCGACGCGGCGCTCGAAGTCGAGCGGCCGATCTTCTTCTCGCTGCTGATCATCGTCTCCGCGTACATCCCGCTGTTCACGCTCGAACGTGTCGAGCGGCGGCTGTTCACGCCGATGGCGTTCACGGTCTGCTACGCGCTTCTCGGGTCGATGATCTTCGCGCTGACGCTCATCCCGGTCCTCGCCACGTACCTGTTTCGCCGCACGCCGAAGACGTGGGACAACCCGGTGCTCGCGTGGCTATCGCGACGCTGCTCGGGACCGAGTTCCTGCCGCAACTGGACGAAGGCGTGCTGTGGATTCGCGCGAACTTCCCCGCCGGTATCTCGCTGACGAAGTCCGCCGATCTCGCCGCGGCCATTCGGACGCTGGTGCGGCAGTCGCCGGAGGTGAAGTCGGTCACCTCGCAAACGGGCCGGAACGACGATGGGACCGATCCGTACGGACCGAATCGCAACGAGTTCTTCGTGGCGCTCACGCCCTACGACACGTGGACGCGCGGCAGAAAGAAAGCGGATCTCGTGGAAGAGCTGTCGAACCGGTTGCGGCGCGAAATCCCGGGCGGCTTCTTCAGCTTCACGCAACCGATCATCGACAACGTCACCGAGGCGGTCACCGGATCGCCCGCGGACCTCGCCATCATCATCACCGGCTCCGATCTTGGCGTGCTGCGCCGCCTCGGCGCGCAGACGCTCGCCGTGCTGCGCGAGGTGCCGGGCGCCGCCGACACCGGCATCGAACAGGAAGAAGACCAGGCGCAGCTGCGGATCCGCGTCGACCGGCAGGTCGTCGCGCGCTACGGCATCAACGTGCGCGACGTGCAGGACGTCATCGAGCTTGCGATCGGCGGCCGGACCGTCAGCACGTTCTTCGACGGGGAGCGCCGCTTCGCCATCACGGTCCGCTATCTGCCCGAGGCGCGAACCGACCCGTCGGCGATCGGCTCCATTCTCGTCACGACGCGCGACGGCGGACGCGTGCCGCTGTCGCAGCTCGCCGACATCGGCGTCGTCAGCGGCGCGAGCATCATCGGCCGCCGCGAGAACCGCCGGCAGATTTCGGTGCGCACCAACATTCGCGGCCGCGATCAGGGGGGATTCGTGCTGGACGCGCAGAAGCGACTCGCGCGGGCGATCACGCTGCCTGAGGGATACCGCGTCGACTGGGGCGGCCAGTTCGAGAATCTCGCGCGCGCGAGGCGCCGCCTCGCCTTCATTCTGCCGGTCACCATCCTCGTCATCTTCGGCCTGCTGTTCTTCACGTTCGGATCGGCGACGTATGCGGGGCTCGTGCTGCTGAACGTGCCGTTTTCGCTCGTGGGCGGCATCGTGGCGCTGTATCTGCGCGGCATCAACCTGAGCGTGTCGGCCGCGGTCGGCTTCATCTCGCTGTTCGGCGTCGCGGTGATGAGCGGCGTCCTCGTCGTCTCCGAGATCAACCGGCGCCGCGCGGATCGGCGCGCGCCCGCGCGCGATGCCGTGATCGGCGGCGCGCTCGCGCAGATGCGGCCCGTGCTGATGATGATTGTCGTCGCGATGCTCGGCATGGTGCCGGCCGCGCTCGCGACCGGCGTCGGATCCGACGTCCAGCGGCCGCTCGCGACCGTCGTCGTCGGTGGACTGCTGTCGACGCTCGTGCTCACGCTGGTCGCGCTCCCAGCGTTGTACTGGATGATCGAGTGCCGCTCGAAAGAAAGCCGGCGATGACCCTCGCCATCGCGTGTGGTTGTGTGCTGCTGGCGGCGGGTAGCGCGGGCGCACCGCCCCGCTGGACGGCGCTCATCGACGTCAGCGGCGCGTGCTGCTATGCGGTCCCGCCCGACTGGAAGATCGACGCGGCATCCGAATCGACTAACGCCATGGCTTCGTCGCCCGACGGCCGCGCCACCTCTGTCGTGCAGTGGTCGTCGCAGGCCACGTGGCCGGCCCTCGTCGCAACGCTGCGATCGATCGTGCCCGCCACCGCCGTCCATGAACAGAGCCGGCGGCGCTTCTGGATCGAGTACGCATCCGCGTGGCCGGGCGTGCACCACCTCGCCGTCATTCCGGCAAACGGCGGCGGCTGCATGTTGTACGTCGACGTGAGCGAGAAGGCGGACCCGCGGCTCCACGCGACGGCGACCGAGATCATTCGCTCCCTGACGGCGCTCCGTTGACGATGTCGCGTTCGATCTCTTCGCAGCAATCCCTCGACGACCGCTTCGTCGCGATTCATGTGCTTCATGGCGCCACCGTCCCGAACATTTTCTGCACCCGTCGCCTTTGGGCGCGAGGTCCGATTCGATGAGCCGCTCG
>MNEX01000211.1 GCA_001917905.1 Acidobacteria bacterium 13_1_40CM_65_14 | reverse complement strand
TCCCTTAAGCGAGGCGGTGTCTATGTTCGGGTCGGGGGCTCTGGACGACTGTCGTCCATTCTTGGAGGTATTCTTCGAGGAATGTGGGTTTCAATCACGGGCGCCGCGAAAGTCATTGGCGGAGTGGCACGCGGGGCCGCTGGGGATCTGTCTTTTCTCAAGGGGCTTATCGCGGCCGGAAAGCTACGGACGGTGATCGATAGACGCTATTCACTGGACGAGATCGCCGAGGCTCACCGGTATGCGGAGGCGGGACATAAAAAAGGCCACGTTGTCATCCTCCTCGAACAGACCAGCCGGTAGGTTGGCCCTGATTGTCGAGCGGCATTTTTCGGCAGATCACTTCTTCGTCGGAGAATTGTCTCCTACGCCGACGCGACGGTTGGTCCGTCCACAACTTGGCGGTTAACCTCTCTCGGCAGCAGTAATGCCAACGTCGCTCCGCGCACGCCTAACAAAACGTTGCACGTTGCAGCCGACAAGCCGCGCGCGACGGTGACTCGAATTCGCAACAATTCGTTCGCGCGAGTTGCGGCTGAACGTTAACCACCGCTCGACTTCCGCCGTACGAATCAGGCCGGCTGATACCGCGTTGACGGTCACGCCGCTTCCGGCCAGCGCCTGGCACAAGCTCGACGTCGCGTTGTTGATAGCCGCCTTTGTCGCCGCATACCCTGGCATGTGCGCGAACGGTCTCGAAGCCTCACCGCTCGAGATGTGGACCACCCGACCCCATCCTCCTGGCTTCATGTCGGGCACGAGCAGTTCTGATTATGCCGACCGGCCTGCCGGCGCACTTGCGATCGCCACCGACAACCGGATTGGCGCGGGATCTACACGGCATAATCCGGCAGTCGGCATGATGCCGCAGGTCGTGAAACCGGATCCGCCGCAGTTGCGCCTTCTCGAGAATCCGATAGAACATGAGTGCCCGCGCGGTTCAACGTCAGGGCCGTTCTCGGACACACCCTCACTTCCTGCGCCAGCGCCGACTATCCGCGTCTGGGGCCCGGTCCCCCGATCACACCGGATCCGGCACTGAACTGACTCGGTGGTCGGGCGATTAATGGACACGTAACCACATACGAAGCGTGGCAGCTCAACAGCACCCAAGACTTTCGGATACAGATCCATGTCGACGAATCGATCGTGCCGGGAATCCAGCACCCGTTCGCGGAAGACGGTTTCGGGGCGCTCCAAAGCGCCGATGCAGACGACAAATGCGTGTTCGTCGATCTCAGAAATTGTATCGCTCGTGGCACTGCACTTGCGACCACCCCGACATCACGTGAAATGGGGCTGGATCGCGTCGTCGATCGCGACGCGTCCTGTGAACTCTACATGGTGGAGGATCAGCATGCGTAAGTTTTTCGCATCGATGACGATCGTGCTTGCCGTCTCAGCGACAGCGTGCAGCAAGGCCGACTCGAAGTCGCCCCTCTCACCGTCGACCCCCACGTCCGCCGCACCCTCTGGCGGCGGCGTCAGCGGCAGCGCCTCCATTGCGGGCACGGTTGTGGGCGGCGCGAGCGGAGCCTCGGTGCAGCCGATGGGCAGCGCGCTGGTGGTCACAATCGTCGGAACGTCCATGAGCGCGACGGTCGCCTCGTCGGGCCGCTTCACGCTCCAGAACGTGCCGTCGGGCGATCTGACGCTGCAGTTCACCGGCAGCGGCGTCAACGCGCGGATCACGATCAGCGGCGTCGCCGATCGCGAACAGATTCGCATCACGATCAACGTGAATGGCAACAGCGCCAGCGTCGACGACAACGTGCGCGAGACATCGGATAACCGGGCGCAGGTCGAAGGCAGGATCGTCTCGGTCACCTGCGCGGCGAACCCGGCGACGCTCGTTGTCGGTCAGACGTCGCCGATCACCGTGCTCATCCCGGCCGGCACACCGATTCGCCATGACGGCACAGCGGTCGCCTGTTCGCAGCTCCTGGTCGGTGCGTTGGTCCACGTCAAAGGTACGAAGAACGGCTCGAGCGTGACGGCGAGCCAGATCGAGCTTCAAAACAATCCAGGACCTAACCCGGGATCCAATCCCCCGCCGCCGGCCGTGACCCAGGTCGAGCTGCAGGGCGCGATCTCGCTGCTCGCCGGCACCTGCCCGTCGCTGACCTTCACGGTGTCATCGACGAAGGTGACGACCAACAGCGCCACGGCCTTCAACGACACGACGTGCGCGGGATTGCACAACGGAGGTGTGGTGGAGGTCAAGGGCACGCGGCAGACCGACGGCAGTGTGCTCGCCACCAAGGTCGAGAAGAACGACGACCAGAACGAACAAGACGAGGCTGAGGTGAAAGGCACGATCTCCTCGGCGATCACCGGGACCTGCCCGGCAATCAGCTTCACGGTCGGGTCGACGAGTGTCACAACGAACGCGAGCACGACGTTCAATGACACCACGTGCGCCGCCCTGAAACAGGGCGATCAGGTCGAAGTCAAAGGGACGAGGCAGGCGAACGGCAGCGTGCTCGCCAGAAAAGTTGAGAAAGATAACACGGACGATAACGAGAACGAGGACAAGAACGAGGCCGAGGTGAAGGGTGCGATCTCCTCAGCCATCACTGGGACCTGCCCATCGATCGCGTTCAGCATTGGGTCGACGAGCGTCAGCACGGCCGCGAGCACGAGGTTCGATGACACGTCCTGCAGCGCGCTGAAGCGGGGCGACACCGTTGAAGTGAAAGGGACGAGACAGACAAACGGCAGTGTGCTCGCGAGCCGGGTCAAGAAGAAGAATTCGCATGGGTGACGGGGCTCGGCCAGGGATCTCCGCCACGCCGTTGTGGGGCCGATAGCCAGCACTCGCTCACGGACGGCCGGTCATGGGATGTAGTGTTCGTAATCACCATCGGATGCGCAAGGCAATTTGATGAAACGAAGCCCTTGGCTGAGGCTTGGCTACAGGAGCATTCTCGAAAACAGCGCGACTAGAACGTCGCAGACGTTCAGCGCCTGGCATTGCAGCGGTATCGGAGAAGGGTGGGCTGATGCGCGCTCAGGCCGCCGGTCGGAGCGCCTCAACCCGCCTGAGCCATTCGGTCATCTGGTTCCAATTCGCGCCCGCTCATCCCCGTGTTATACGCGGGCGTGTTCGGCTCGAACTCTCTGCCTCGCGCCAGTGGGCCGACCACGATGGGATCGAATCCTGCGTCCCGCACCAATTGGGCTGCTGTTTCCAACGCCTTCGGATCATCGCCCGCGAGTGGGATACCGACGCCATCGCCCGCTCGATGCGCCTCCGTTTCGAGCGTTTTGAAGTACACGGTATTGAAGGCCTTGACCCAGCGACTTCCGGGAAACATCGCCGCCGCCCACCCAGCGTACCCTTGCGGGGTGCTGAGATGCCGTGCGGGCGATGTCGCGTCACGGCGTTCATACGCATTCCCGGTGTCGAGGACGACCTTGCCCGCGAGCGCCGCTGACAGTTCTCGCGCCAACTCCGGGATCGCCTTGAGCGGAACGGTCAGCATCACCACGTCACCGAATGCTGCCGCACTGACCGGCGGTCCCGCGGATCCTCGCGGTCCGAGCCGCTCGACGAGATCGCGGAGCCTCTCAGGATGACGCGAGGCCACACGGACATCGTGTCCTCCATCGGCCCACAATTTCGCGAGCGTCGATCCGATCATGCCGGCGCCGACGATGCCAATTTTCACCGCGACCTCCCAATGGCCGATGGGGCACGAAACTGGCGGTCCAAGCTGAACGGGAAAATATTGAACAACGGCACCACGAGAAACAGCAGCAGCGCAGCGAGCGGAAGAATCAGCGAGAGGAGCAGCGCGATCGTGTACGCCGCTGCCGACCCAAGAATCCGACGGTGTGCGAGGCGGACCAAATACAGGGAGACCTCGTCGAAGGGATTCGATGCAGACTGACTTCGGGGGCAGGGCTCGGGGTGCGGATGATGGAGTCTAATAGAGCAACGCTGGGACAGGAGATTTCATGATGAAGCGTGCTGTCGCACTCCTCGCGTTGACGCTTTGCTCGGGAACGGCCGCGGCGGAGGCACCTGTTGCGGAGGTGTCACAACTTCGCCTCTACAGCTCTTTCTGGCAGAACCTGCATCACTTTCTGTACGTGTCGGCATGGGCGACCCGGCCCGTTGTCCCTCGTGCGCCGCGCCTGGCGATGCCGCTGCCGCCGGATCCTGTGGTGTCGCTGACGCCCGAGGAGAAGTCGACCTGGGATGCGGCGGTCACGTACTACGATCGCAACGTCGCTTCAAGAGATCTGCTTTTTGATGACGACCTCACGCACGTCAAACTCGCGCTCGCCGACGCAGACGACGCGTTGGGGAGTGTGCGGATCGACGAGGCCCTTCGCTCGACGCTGCTCGAAGCCGCTCCGATTTACAGAAAGTACTGGTGGACCGATCACGACGCTGCAAATCGCTCCTGGGTCGAACGCGTCAGCCGTCAGACTCCGACGGTCGCGGGGCCAATCATCGCGCGGCTGACTGCGCTGTACGGCGTGCCGTGGTTCACGACGCCGGTCCGTGTCGATGTCGTCCGAGCCGGTAAGAGCCAGGGTGCATACACCTCAAACGATCCCCGTCCGCATATCGTGGTCGCAAGCGGCGATAGCAGCTACGACGGATGGTCGGGCACTGAGATGCTCTTTCACGAGTCATCGCATGCCTTGTTTCAGAAAGTTCGGCTGGCAGTCGATTCTGCCGCAAAGTCCGCAAATAAGCAGCCGCGTGATCTGTGGCATGTGGTGTTGTTTTACATAACCGGAGAAGTCACGCGTCAGCAGCTTGCGAAGAAGGGGATCGAGTACCGCCCGTATCTCTACGCGACAGGTCTTTTCGACCGCGCATGGCCCGCCTTTCGCGAGCCGGTCGAGCGGCATGTTCGCCCGTTTGTCGACGAACAGGTGACGCTGGATCGAATGGCCGCGGCACTTGCTCAAGCGCTGCCATGATCATGCGAGCGGACTGGCACCGCGTCAGATGCCGAACGTGGCGGCCGTCGAATTGGCGCGGTGATTGAGCGCCGCCAAGCGAATTCCGATCTCGCGCGTGCTTCGCGTAACTGCGTACGCCGCGACGCCGTAGACGCCCACTGATGCGAGCAGCAGGCCGATGATGCGACCGTGCCGGAAACCGATGCGGCGACGGTAGACGAACGTTCGCCGCGCGCCTCACGCAAATCCTCGATCTTTTTGCGGAGGATAGTTGGCGTAATGTTTATGCGGGTGAACTCGAAGCGCGCCCACCAGGTGCGCCCACCATCGGCCGGACACCGCGCAGGTTGGGCTGCGTCTTATGGGCCGCTGCTGCAACGTCAGATCGTAGAGCTTGGCCTTCCAGTTATTGCTGGAAGCCTGAGACGCTCGCGCGCGTGCGGCGCCAGTGCGGCGATGCCGGCCGCGTACGCCCGCCGATGTTCCTGTGTCCACGGCGGACCGGCTGGACGGCCGCTACCGGTAACGAACTCCTCGACTTCGCCAGGCATCACGCTGAGGCTCTGCGCCGCCCGTGCCGTTTCATCGCCACGGCGGCACAACTGCACCTCGAGCCCAAGCTGCCTGGCCGCGTGGCAGATGGCCAGCTGATACAGCATCCCGTCCGCGGCGCATTGCAGACGATACGATTGCCGCACCGCAGGCACCGTCCCGGGAAGCTCGGGAAATGGGGGCTTCCTGATTGCGAGCGCCACGGCGGCATAGGTCGGCGACAGCTCGGTCACCACGCGCTGTAACGCGAGAGTGGTGCGAGCGGCAATTGATCGCCGCACACGCGCAATGAGCGCGTTGGCCTCGTCTTCCTTCATGCCGACCGATTCGTGTTCGTACGGCATCTTCGGCAAGCCCGGATCGATCAGCGTCACCCGCCGCCGCGCGATGACGACCGGCACCAGGCCAGACGCCGCGACGCAGATCAAATGCGCCCATCCGGCATGCTCGGCCACGCTCACCACGCACGGCACGCCCTTCATCTCCTCACCCAGTCCGCTTCACGGCACGCACCAGATACGGCCGGAGCGTCGCCTCGAGGTCGTCGCGCAAACGCGCCGCCGCAGAGCCCTCCCGATATAGCGTCCACGCCAGGTACGAACCGCCAAGCGTGACCTCGATCATGCGCGCCAGCGCCTGAACGTCGGTATCGGCCCGCAGTTCGCCCACAGATACGGCGTCGGCCACCAGTTGCTCGCAACGAACCCGCGTCGCCCGCGCGAGCCGCAGCAGGTGACGCGCAGCACCGGGTCCGCCAAGTCGTTGTGCGCGGCATCCTTAAGCGACCTCGCCCGCGGCACGGACGAGAGATTCGCGTGCACAACACGCATCTCCTCGATACTCTTGAAAGCCTCGTTCTTCTGGCGGCTATCCCTGTCGTCCCCTCATCGACACGATGCCTTTCGCTGCCGGCCTACAGTGTGACGCGCAGATGAAACGACTTCGGGCGGGTCAGCGCGTCGTACCCGAGCCGCGACAGCGAGCATCCCCGGCCGGAATCTCTGACGCCGGTCCATGCCAGCGCCGGATCGAGGTAATCGCAGCGATTCAGAAACCACGTCCCCGTCTCGACGCGATCGCCGATTCGGATGGCCGCGTCAACGTCACTCGTCCAGATCGACGCGGTCAGGCCGTAGCGGCTGTCGTTCATACGCGCAACCGCTTCGTCGTCATCGTTCACCGCCATCACCCCGACGGCTGGCCCAAACGTCTCTTCCGTCATCACCCGCATGCGGTGATTGACATCGGTGAGTACCTGTGGCGCCAAATAGGGTGTGCCCGCCTGATCGGCCGGGAACTCGCCCGGGGCGATCACCGCACGGGCGCCCTGCGCGACCGCCTCGGCGATCTGCGACCGGACGAAGTCGGCCGCGCTCGTCCGGACCATCGGCCCCAGCGTCGTGTCTGGCGCCAAGGGATTGCCGAGACGATACTGGCGCGTCAGCGCGACGAAGCCCTCGATGAACGGGCGATACACATCGCGGTGAACATACATGCGCTCGACCGCACAGCATGACTGCCCGGCGTTGAAGAACGCGCCGTCGACCAGGTTCTCAATCGTCGATTCCAGAGCCGCATCAGATCGCACGTACGCGGGATCCTTCCCGCCGAGCTCGAGATTGGTGGCGATGAATCGTCGCGCCGCCGCGCGTTGCACGCCGCAGCCACCTTCGACCGATCCGGTAAACGAGACGAAGTTGACGCGCCCATCCTCAATCATTCCGGCCACCGCGTCGTGGCTGGCCTGCAGAGATTGAAACACGTCGTCGACAAGCCCAGCCTCCGCGAACGCTTCGCCGTAGCGCTCGGCGACGAGCGGCGTCTGCTGCGACACCTTCAGGATGACGCTGTTCCCCGCCATGATCGCGGGGATCACCGCGTTCACCGACGCGAGGTACGGATAGTTCCACGGCGCCAGCACCAGCACGACGCCGAGCGGCTCATGGCGGATGAAGCGACGAAAGCCGTCCTTCGGGTCGAGCACGAGGTCGGCGAGTGCGCCCTCCGCGATGTCGATCATGTAGCGGGCGCGCTCCTGAAAGCCGCGACGGATCTCGAATGGACTCTGGGTGATGGGGCGGCCCATCTGCCACGTGAGCTCGGTCGCGAGACGGTCGGCGCGTGCGACCATCAGCTCCACCGCGCGGCGGCACGTCGCCGCCCGCTCGGAGACTGGAACGGTTTTCCAGCGTCGCTGACCGCGAACGGCCCGGTCGAGCGCGGCCTCGATTTCAGCGCCCGAAGCCAGTTCGTACTCCGCACAGACCGATCCATCGATTGGGCTGATCGTTTGCATGGTCTCGCTCGGCTCCTAAGAGACAGCGCGTTTTCCGGCCTGTTTCTGCTCGGACGAGTCGCGATTCGATCGCGTGGGACGCCAAGGAGCGTGAAGAAATACGACGTTGAACGCAGAACTCGCAGAACACGCAGAAAGACCTTAAGCATTTTTCTCTGCGGGTTCTGCGGTTTCTGCGTTGAACGTGATTTGTTCACATCCTCTAAAGCCTTCGCGCTACATTCACATGACTCGGCTCAAGCCTTCGCGCGTCGGCGAAGCTCGGGGCGACCCTGAGCGTGTCGAAGGGTCGCGCTACTCCGGGGTGACGTAGGCCGCGGTGATGCCGCCGTCGACGAGGAACTCCGTCCCGGTCACGAACGATGATTCGTCCGACGCCAAAAACAGCGCCGCCCGGGCGATTTCCTTCGCCTCGCCGAAGCGTCCCATCGGGACGTGCACCAGACGCCGCTGCTTCTTCGCGTCGGTGTCGAGGAACTTCATCAGCAGTTCCGTGCGCAAGGGCCCCGGGCACAGCGCGTTGACGCGAATGTTCTCCCGCGCGTGCACCACCGCGAGCTCGCGCGTCAGCGCGAGGACCGCGCCTTTGCTCGCGGTGTACGCGATCTGCGGCGTCGCCGCTCCGAGGATGGCGACAAACGACGCCGTGTTGATGATCGATCCACCGCCTGCGCGCCGCAGCGCCGGAATGCCGTACTTGCACCCGAGAAACACGCCCTTCGCATTGACGTTCATCGTCACGTCCCAGATCGCCTCGTCGGTCGAGACCGCGTCATCGTCGCGCCCGTGCATGATGCCCGCGTTGTTGAAGAGCACGTGGAGCTGGCCGAACTCGCGCTCGGCCGATGCAATCATCTGCGCGGCGTCAGCGGCGCTGGCCACGTCCGCATGGACGTACACGGCGCGCCCGCCGGCGCCTTCGATCCCGGCGACCGTTTCGCGCCCGCCGGCATCCTCGATATCGACCACCACAACCGCCGCACCCTCGGCGGCAAACAGCCGTGCGGACTCCCGGCCGATCCCACTCCCGGCGCCGGTGATGAGCGCCACTTTGCCGTCGAGGCGCATGCTCATATCCGTTCGTAATACCGCCGGCGCTCCCAATCCGTGACCGCCTTGAGGAATGCGGCCTGTTCGGTCCTGAAGAAATGCGCGTAGTGCTCGACGACCTGGCCGCCGAAGGCGCGCGCGGCGAATTCGCTCGACGCGAATCGATCGGTCGCCTCCTCGAGTCCGCGTGGCACACGCGGCAGATCGCGCGCGGCGTACATGTCGCCGGTGAAACAGGCCGGCGGCTCGATACGATTCCTGATGCCATCGAGGCCGGACGCCAGCGCCGCGGCGAAGGCCAGGTACGGATTACAATCCGCGCCGGGAACTCGGCACTCGATCCGCAAACTTGGCCCGCGCCCGACGACGCGAAACGCCGCCGTGCGGTTGTCGTAGCTCCACGCGAGCCGGGTCGGCGCCCACGAGGCGTCGACGTACCGCTTGTAGGAGTTGACCGTGGGCGCGTAGAACACCATCACGTCAGGGACGTGTGCGAGCCAGCCTCCGAGAAACCACCGGAACCATTCAGAGCATTTCACCGGCCCGAGGTCCTCGTCTCCGGCGAACGCGTTCTGACCGTCGCGCCACAGACTGAAATGGATGTGACAACTCGAGCCGGCGCGATCGGCCGCAAATTTCGCCATGAAGGTGACCGACAGCCCGATCTGTTCCGCCACCTCCTTCACGCATTGTTTGTAGATCACGTGCCGGTCCGCCATCTGGAGCGCTTCGGCGAATCGAACGTTGATTTCATGTTGTCCCAGTCCCCACTCGCCCTTCGACGTCTCAACCGGGACGCCGGAGGCTTTGAGATGACGCCGGACCTTGGCGTGGAAGGACTCGGTCCGCGTGCCTTGGAGGATGTGATAATCCTCGAGATACCAGCCCGCCGGTTGAAGGCCGCGATAATCCAGTTCAGCGGCCTGCCGGTAGGTGTGCTGAAAGATGTAGTACTCCAACTCCGACGCCGCGTAGGCCTCAAAACCCAGCGCTCGGGTCTGTTCCAGCTGCGTGCGGAGCAGCGAGCGCGGCGCAATCGGCACTCGCCGACCCGCCTCGTCGTCGACGTCGCACAGCACCAGCGCCGTTTTCTCGAGCCAGCTCGCAAGGACGAGCGTGCTCAGATCCGGGAGCAGATGAAAGTCGCCGTAGCCTTGTTGCCAATTCGCAAAACGATAACCGGGAACCGGCTCCATCTCCATGTCAGTCGTGATCAGGTAATTGCAGCCGTGCGTCCCGTGAGCGGCTGTCTCGTCGACGAACATGTCAGCGTCGTAGCGCTTCCCAAGCAAACGGCCGTAATGATCGGTGAAGCCCACGACCACCGTCTCGATCGCTCCTCCTCCGACGAGATCGCGCAGCTCGTCGAGCGTCAGGCGTCCGCTGTGTCCCATCGCCGCGTGGCTCACGGTGATACACCCGTCTGCTGCGGTGCCGCCCACGCCGGACCTCGGAATCGATGCCGCTCGGACACGACGTACCACCCGCTCAGCAGAATCGTCAGGCCGGCGATCGTCTTCCCGGCTCGCATGCCGTCCGGAATGCTGAGAATGGCCGTGATGAAGAGGACCCACAGCATCGCGATCAGGTTGAGCGACGATCCAAAGCGTCCAAGGTGCCAGGGACCTCGGGGCGCCTCTGCCGGCGTACCTCTGAGGCGCCAGGCCAGATACACGGGGATGATGTACGAGAAATAGAGGCCGATGACACTCACCGACGTCACGACCGCATACGTGCCGCTGCCAATCGTCGCCACGAACGCGACAATCACGCACAACCAGATCGCGGGCGCCGGCGTGGAGTGTCTGCGGCTCACCCGCTTCCAGATCCTCGAACCGGGCATTCCCGCATCGCGTGCGAACGCATAGATCGTACGAGAGCTCCACGTCACGGCCGAGAGGCCGCAGAACCACATCGCCATGGCCGCGAGCGCCGTGGCCAGGCCTCCGGCCCGCGCCCCGAGCGCCTCGTTGAGGATCGCGATCACCGTCGGTACTTCATGACCGCTCGCGTCCCGGGCCGACAGCACCGACGGAATGTCCCTGATGGCCAGCGTCAGCGCCATGAGCAGCACGTATCCGACGATGGCCGACACAGCGACCGCCATGACGATACCCCACGCCACGCGTGACCGCCATGACGATACCCCACGCCACGCGT
>MNEX01000022.1 GCA_001917905.1 Acidobacteria bacterium 13_1_40CM_65_14 | reverse complement strand
CCACGCCAGAAATGTGCTCGAGGTTTCTGCGCTTGCCGGTAATCAGGCTGTCGACGACGCGGACGGTGTGTCCGCGGCGAACGAGCTCTTCCGTGAGATGGGACCCGATAAAGCCTGCGCCGCCGGTGACGAGATAGGAGGCCATAGTGTCGAGGTCGAGTGCAAACGCTGAGCCGTCGCCGGTGTCAGACACGTGTCTGACACGTGTCAGACACGTCAGTTGGTAAAACCCGCGCGGGAGATTCCCGGTACCAGCTTCAGCGCATTTTGATAGTAGAGCTTGCGGAGCACCTGGTCGGGTACGCCGATGCCGTACAGTTTCCAGAATGCGTGATAGTCCCGGTAGTAGTCGAAATACTCGTCGTTGGTCTCGAACACCCGCCAGTAATAAGGGTACTCGTCCGGCTGGTAGCTGTCGCGGCGCGGGGCTGGCGGCCGAAGTCGTAGAGGACCGCCGCGACGTCGTAGAAGACGTTCGGGTTCTCGTCGAGCAGCTTGCCCGCGCGACCCAGGTCGCTTGCGTGCCACCCGAAGTGCGCGAGGATGTACTTCGTGTTCGGGTGCTTCTTCATCATGGCGTTGCGCTCGGTCATCAACTGCTCGAAGCGCACGCCATCCTGGTGACGGCGATCAGGATACAGCGACAGCTCCAGCCAGCGTTCGTTGTTGTAGTCGAGCGGATCGAAGAACGCCTGCGGCTCAGCGACGTGAATCAACACCGGCACGTTCAGACGCGCGCACGTCTCCCAAATCGGATCCAGCTCGGCATCGTCGACGCGCAGACGGCTGCCGTCCGCTTTCCGGTCGAACATGCCGAGGTCCTTGAAGATCTTCAGTCCCGCCGCGCCGGCCTTGATGTCCGCCTCGAGCTGCTTGGCCGCTTTCGCGCCGGAGCCGGGGCCGAAACTGCGAAAGTCGACGTTCGCGAACAAGACCATGCGGTCCGCATACGGGCTGTGCTTGATCGCCTCAACGCCCTGCCGCAACCGATCGCCAGACGATCCGCTGAGATTCACGAGCAGACGCAGGTTGTTCGCGTCCATGCCTTTCACGACCCGGCCGAACTCGTCGTTCGAGATCGGCGTCGATTGATGGCTGTGGATGTCGATGACTGGAAACTTCGCGCGCGGCACGGGATGCTGCGGCACGATGAGCATCGACTTCGGCTTGTACTCGCGGATCGTCGGCGGTTTGAGCTCGGGCTCGCGGCCCTCGGCCGGACGCGGACGGATCTGTCCCCGCGGTTGCTGAGCGACCACGACGCCAAATGTAGCGAGGAACACGAGCAGAAGAAGTAAAACCGCGCGGCGCATGTCGGCGACGTCCTGTTCTGGATACGCGCGAGCACCACCGTGCGAGCGCGTCGGGCGTGGGGGTGGGGCCCCACGCGATTGAAAAAGGAAAAATCGCAGCGAGCCGTAAGCCGAATTCTGTCCGCCTTCGCCGCTTGCGCGGCTTCGGCGTGACGATCATTCCTCTAGTCCCGTCATCGCTGACGGAATCAAGCGACCGACCCGGAGACGAAGGACGGGCCGTCCCAATGTCTCCCTATTTGGTCTTGCTCCGTGCGGGGTTTTGCCTGCCACCCGTGTTACCACGGGCGCGGTGCGCTCTTACCGCACCTTTTCACCCTTGCTTCCTGCAGGTCCGGCTAAAGCCGGACACCACAAGGTTAGCGGTATGTTTTCTGTGCCACTGTCCTTCAGGTTGCCCTGACCGGGCGTTACCCGGCGCACTGCCCTGCGGAGTTCGGACTTTCCTCCCACCTCCGCGCTTCGCGCTACGGTGGGCAAGCCCAAGTTCAGGGGCCTGCCCTCCGAAGCCCGCGAAGCGGGCGAAGGAGGGCGATCGTCTGGCTCGCTGCGACTATTTATTGTACACCGTGGATTTCGTGGACCGTCCGAACTGATTCAGTATCTAGTTACAACAAGCCCTCAACCGCGGTTCTCGGGCCACGACAACGGAGCGGCCCGGTATGGAATTCGAGGAGGCCCTCCACTAGTGAACCGCGACGCCGGCGGCGGCGTCTGGCCTGCTGAACGTCGGCTGATGCAGCGATGCACGAATACACGGACCGGTTGGCAGGCCGACTCGTCGCGGTGAACGCCGAGCTCGAGCAGGAATTCGAGGCGCGGCTGGTCGAATCATCGACCCTGGCGTTCCGCATCGCCTTCAGCGTGCTGCGCCATCGGCAGGATGCGGAAGAGGTCGCGCAGGAAGCGTTCGTCAAGGCGTACCGGCGATTCAGTCAGCTGCGCGATCGCGATCGGTTCCGCGCGTGGCTCGTGCGCATGACGTGGCGGCTCGCGATCGACCGCCAGCGCAGCGACCGGCGGCGCGTGGCTCGTGAGCACGATCAGGAGGCGGCGCCGTCGCCGACGGCGGCCGACGAGCTGATCGCGCGCGAGCGCGCGGAGCATTTGTGGAAGGCGATCGATGCGCTGCCCGAGAAGCTGCGCGTCGTCATCGTCCTGGCGAACATGGAAGAACACGACGTCGCCGACGTCGCGCGACTCCTGTCGTTGCCGACAGGCACCGTGAAGTCGCGACTGTTTCTCGCGCGACAACGATTGAAGGAGCACCTGCAATGGACCCGATAGACGGCGAGATCCGGCGAGCGCTCGCGGTCGATCCGTCGCCGGAGTTTCTCGCGCGAGTCCGCACGCACATCGCCAGCGAGCCTGTGCCGGGCCGCCGTTTCCCCTGGATGGTGGTGGCGCCCGCCGTCTTCGCCATGGCCCTGCTCGCGATCGTGTTGATCGTCCGCCGTCCGTCCGCTCCAGCACCCGCGCTCTTGACCGCACGATTCCCAGTCGGTGCGGTCGGCACGATGCCGGCGGTCGAGTCCGTTTACGCGCGTCACGCGCGCGACGCTGGGACCCGCTTCGAAGAGCTTGCCGCGCCGAAGGCCGAAGGGCGAAGGCGGGAGCCTGAGGTTCTGATCGCGGCCGATGAAGCGAAGGCCCTCCGTCAATTGATTCTCGGAGTGCGCGAGGGACGAATCGATCTCGCGCGCGTGCTCGAGGCGACGCCGATCACCGCGGCCGAACCCGCGCCGCTCGACAACATTGCGATCCCACCGATCACCATCACGCCGTTGGCCGGCGAACAAGGAGTACGCCAGTGACAAAGCCTCTGCAGATACTCGCATCCGTCGTCGCGCTCGGTCTGACGCTGGGAGCGCCCAGCGCTCGCGCGCAGGAGAAGCCGACGGTTCCCAAAGAGATCGTTCCGCTCAAGGTTCAGATCGTCATTTCCCGGTATCAGGGCGAGAAGAAGGTCAGCAGCCTGCCCTACACGTTGTCCGTCAACGCCAACGATCGAGGCAGCTCGAGTCTGCGGATGGGCGCGCAAGTGCCGATCGTGACGATGACGCCACCGGTCGTCGACGGAAAAGCGACGATGCCGCAGTCGATTCAGTACAAGGACGTGGGCACGAACATCGACTGCACGGCGAGCACGACCGACGACGGCCGATTCCGGGTGGGGATCGTGATCGAGGACTCGACGGTGATTGGGGACGAAGCGAACGCGCAGCAGGGCCTCGCGAAAGGCAGCCCGTCGTTTCGATCGTTCCGCACGACCGAGTCGCTGTTGCTCAAGGACGGTCAGTCGCTGCAGTTCACGACCGCGACCGACAAAGTGACCGGCGACGTGGTGAAGGTCGACGTGACGCTGACAATCTTGAAATAGCGTGCGGCTGTCAGCGGTCAGCTGCAGCTGTCAGCCATCACTGTCCTGGCTGATTTGGTACTGTTCGAGCTTCTTGTAGAGATTGCTGCGCGGCGTGCCGATGACTTCGGCGGTCTTGGAGATGTTCCAGCCGTTCTCGCGCAGCTTGCCGACGAGGAACGCACGCTCGGCGTTCTCCTTGAACTCGCGCAGCGTGCCAGCCTCCGCCTGGCCGGCTCCGCTCCCAGGCTTCGGTGTGGCAAGCCCGCCGCTCGCGCTCGACGAGGACGGTGACCGCACGCTGTCGGGCAAGTCCGGAAGATCGATCGTGTCGCCGCCGGTCATGATGATCATCCGCTCGACGGTGTTGCGCAGCTCGCGGATGTTGCCTTTCCAGCGATAGCGTTGCAACGCCTCCATCGCGGACTGCGTGACGCGCTTGGGCCGCACGTTGTTCTCGCGGCTGAAGTAGTCCATGTAGTGGCGCACGAGCAGCGGGATGTCGTCCTGCCGCTCGCGCAGCGGCGGCACGTAGATCGGAATCACCGCGAGGCGGAAGTACAGATCCTCGCGGAAGTGCCCCTTCTCGATCTCTTCCTCGAGGTTCTTGTTCGTGGCGGCGATGACGCGGACGTCAACCTTGATCGTGCGCGCCGACCCGAGCCGCTCGACCTCGCCTTCCTGCAGCACGCGCAGGACCTTGGCCTGCGTCTTCGCGCTCATGTCGCCGACTTCGTCGAGGAAGATCGTGCCGCGGTCCGCCTGCTCGAACTTGCCGACCTGCTTCTCGGTGGCGCCGGTGAACGATCCTTTCTCGTGGCCGAAGAGCTCCGACTCGATCAGCTCCTCGGGGATCGCCGCGCAGTTCACCTGCACGAAGCGCTCGCGGCTGCGCAGGCTGTTGCGATGAATGGTGCGCGCGACGAGCTCCTTGCCGACGCCGCTCTCGCCCATGATCAGCACTGTCGCGTTGGTCGGCGCGGCGCGCCCGATCGCGGCCATCACCTGCCGCAGCGACTGGCTGTCGCCGATCATCTGATGGCGGACCTCGACGGCCTTCTTCAGCGACCGGTTCTCGTCGCGCAGCTGCCGCTGGTCGAGGGCGTTGCGCAGGCTGACCAGCACGCGCTCGCTTGCGAACGGCTTCTCGATGAAATCGAACGCGCCTTTCTTCGTCGCTTCGACCGCGGTACTGATGGTCCCGTGGCCCGAGATGACGACGATCGGCAGCGACTCGTTCATGTTGCGCAGGCGATCCAGCACCTCGAGTCCGTCCATGCCCGGCATCTTCACGTCGAGCAGGACGAGATCGGGACCTTCGCGTTCGGCGAGCGCCAATCCCTCCTGGCCCGTCGCGGCGCCGACGAACTCGTACCCCTCGTACTCGAGGGTCATGCGGAGCGAGTCCCTGATGGCCGCTTCGTCGTCGATAACGAGGATGCGCGACTTCGGCATTTTTACTGCTCGCGGGGCCCCACCCCCGCTCGCGTGCGCTCGGCCGCTTCGGGCCTCGCGCAGGCCGCAGGCGCGTTCAACGAGTCGCGGATCGCCGCCTCGTCGTCGATGACCAATATGCGTGACTTTGGCATGGTGAGGCGGCGCTACGAACCAAAATGTAGCGCCAAGGCTTCAGAGGTTGTGAAGAAATACGACGTTGAACGCAGAACTCGCAGAACACGCAGAAAGACCTTAAGCATTTTTTCTCTGCGGGTTCCGCGGTTTCCGCGTTGTACGTGATTTGTTCACACGCTCTTCAGCCGAGCGAACAGACGCGGCCGTCGCCACTACCGGTCCTCAACGCGTACTGTCTTGAGCTGGCGTTGATCAAGATCCGGTGAGTAGATGTAGAGCGTGAGGATGTCGCCCGGGCGGGCGGCACGGGCGATGCGGCGGTACTCGGCGACCGACTCGACACGCTGGCGGTTGATTTCGAGGAGCACCGTGCCGCGCTCGATACCGCCATCGAACGACGAGCTCATCGGCTCGACGCGCGTGATGAGGACGCCCACCGTCTTCTTCGGCAGCTCCAGCCGCTCCGCCGTCTGACGATCGAGCTCGCGCACGATGAGTCCGAGCGTCAGCGCGTCGGGATCGATCTTGCGGTCGCTGGTCGGCGCCGGTGATTCCGAGCGATTGCCGGCGTTGTCACGGGCCGGCCGCTCGGCCAGCTTCAACGTGACGTTCTGCTGGTGACCATCGCGCACGACCCTCAGCCGCGCCGGCGACCCGGGCGTCCGTCCGGAGATCTCGCGAATCAACTGGTCGTCGTTGACGATCTCGATGTCGTCGAGCGAGACGATGATGTCGTAGGGCTGCAGCCCGGCGCGATCGCCGGGCGAGCCGGCGGTCACGTCCTGCACCAGCGCCCCGTGGCTCACCGGCAGCTTCAGCGAGCGCTCGAGATCGGGATCGACGTCGCGCAGCGCGACGCCGATGTACCCGCGACTCACCCGTCCACGCGCCCGAAGCTGCGGCAGGACCGCCGCGGCGCCGTTGATGGGGACGGCGAAGCCGATGCTGCTCGCGCGTGAGCTGATCGCGGCGTTGATGCCAATCACCTCACCGCGCGAGTTGATCAGCGGTCCCCCGCTGTTGCCGAAGTTGATGGCCGCGTCGGTCTGAATGTAGTTGTCGAGGCTGGCGTCAAAGAGCTTCCGCCCGAGGAAGCTGATGACCCCGACTGTGACGCTGTGCTCGTACCCGAGCGGGTTGCCGATGGCGCACACCCACTCGCCCATCCGGAGCGTCGACGAATCGCCGAGCGGTGCGACCGGAAGTCCGGTCTGGCCGTCGACTTTGATGAGGGCGATGTCGGTGTCGGGGTCGGCGCCGATGACGCGCGCGCGCAGCGTCCGCCCGTCCGAAAGCTTGACGGTGATGCGCTCCGCGCGATCGATGACGTGATTGTTCGTCAGGATGCTGCCGTCGGCGTCGATGATGAAGCCGCTCCCGGCGCCGCGATGCGGAGGGTCGGACCGCGGGCTGTCGGGACCTTCCAGCGGATCCGGCGGCTCGATCATCGTCCGGCCGCGCCGCCGCGACCGGTCGCGCCCGCGCGCCGTGGCGTCGATGTTCACCACCGCAGGGTTGATGCGCTCGACAACGTCGGCGAAGTTGACCAGACCGTTGAGGGCCGGCGTGGCGTGCGAGATGGCTCGTCCGCTTGCGGCCTTGACAGGCGCGCCGGCCGACACGGCAGAGCGGGCGACGCCGCCGGCGAAAATCGCGCCGACGAGGAACGCGACGACGGCGGTCAACACGACAGTGACGATGGTGAAACGTTTGGACATTTTTGCACTGGCGGCGGGGCCCCACCCCCGCCGCGAACTGACGCTGACACCTCGCCGCGGATTCGCAGTCCGCGGCGCGGTGTGGCCGCAGGCGCTGCTGTCGGGTAGGCCTTCAGGCCTGTCCTCTCATTATAAGGTCGCGAAACTCGTCTTCGGTGAGGACCTCGACGCCGAGCTTCTGGGCCTTTTCCAACTTGCTCCCGGCCTCGGCGCCAGCGACGAGGTAGTTGGTTTTTTTAGTCACCGACCCCGAGACCTTCGCGCCGAGGCGCTCCAGCGCGTCGGTTGCCTGCTCGCGCGTCATCGAGGTCAGTGTGCCGGTCAGCACGAACGTCTTCCCCATCAAGGGACCGACAGGGTCCACAGTGGGCTCGGGCAAATCGGTCGTGGTCTTCACGCCCGCCGCCTTCAGTCGATCGACGAGCGTCTGATTGCGCGGCTCGCTGGCGAATGCGCGGACCGACTCGGCGACCACGGGTCCGATCTCGGGAGCGGTCTGCAGCTCCTCCGCCGTCGCCGACATGATGCGATCGATGTCGCGAAAGTAGCGCGCGAGGGTCGTCGCCGCCTTCTCGCCCACGTGGCGGATGCCAAGCGCGTAGATGAGGCGCGCCACGTCGTTTGCCTTGCTGCGCTGCAGCTGCTCGACGACATTGCGCCCGACCTTTCCGAGCTTGCGAGGGACGGCGCGCTCCGATTTCGGATCGCGCGGCGCCACGGTCAGGTTCTCGAGCTGCGACGGCTCGAGATGATACAGATCGGCGAAGTCGTGCACGAGGTCTTGTTCGATGAGCTGATCAACCAGTGATTCGCCGAGGCCCTCGATGTTCATCGCCGATCGCGAGGCGAAGTGCTCGAGGCTGCGCCGAATGCGCGCCGGGCACGACGGGTTGTCGCACCGCCAGACGACCTCTTCTTCGTCGCGGTGGAGCGTGCTGCCACACTCCTTGCACGTGGTCGGCATCACCCACGGAACGGCGTCGGGCGGCCGCAGACTGAGAATCGGCGCGACGACTTTCGGAATCACGTCGCCGGCTTTTTCGATGACGACGGTGTCGCCTTCGCGGACGTCCTTGCGCGCGACGTCCTCGGCGTTGTGCAGCGTCGCCATCGAGATCGTCGAGCCGGCCACGAACACGGGCTCGAGGACCGCGTACGGCGTCACGGCGCCAGTGCGGCCGACGTTGACGTCGATTCTGAGCAGCTTGGTGTGCGCCTGTTGTGCGGGGAACTTGAACGCGGTGGCCCACCGCGGAAACTTCGCCGTCGAGCCGAGCTTCTCACGCAGCGCGAGATCGTCCAGTTTGATCACGACGCCGTCGGTGTCGAAGTCCAGCGTCTGGCGCTCATCGGCCCACTCCTGACAGAACGCCGCGACCTCCGCGATCCCGACGCAGCGCCGCCAGTGCGATTCGACTGGCAGGCCCCATTCACGCATCGACTCGAGGAGCGCGGCATGGGACTGGTGGTGTCCGCCTTCTTCTAACTGGTGGCTCGGGACGGTCTGAAGACCGTCCCCTACCGTAACCGCGTCTGCTGTCGCTGCCTCGCGTCTCCCGTTCTGGTAGGGGACGCCCTTTAGGGCGTCCCGCGGGTCGGTGACGACCTGGTACGTGAATGCTGACAAGCTGCGCTTCGCAACGAGCGCGGGATCGAGGTTCCGCATTGTGCCGGCTGCGGCGTTGCGCGGATTCTGGAAGAGCGGCTCGCCGGCGTCCTCGCGCTCGCGGTTCATGCGCTCGAACGACGCGCGCGGCAGGTACACCTCGCCGCGGATCTCGACCCGGCCTCGAGGTCCTCTGCGCAGCGCCAGCGGGATCGCGCGGATCGTGCGGACGTTCGCCGTCACCTCTTCACCGCGCGTGCCGTCGCCGCGCGTCGCGCCGCGGACCAGTCGTCCGTCCTCGTAGGTCAGCGCGATGCTCAACCCGTCGATTTTCATCTCGGCGACGTACGCCACCGGTGTGTCGCCGAGCCCCGCAACTTTCCGCACGCGCTCGTCGAACGCGCGCAGCTCGTCTTCGCTGTACGCGTTGTCCAGGCTGAGCATCGGGACGAGATGCTCGACGGTTTCGAAGCCCTCGACCGGACGTCCCGCCACACGCTGCGTCGGCGAATCACTCGTGACGAGATCGGGATACTCGGCTTCGAGCTGCTCGAGCTCGTGAAGCAGCACGTCGAACTCCGCGTCGGAAATCTCGGGCGCGCTGAGGATGTAATAACACTCCTCATGGTGCCGGATCAGATCGCGGAGCTGCCGGATACGCTCTTCAGGGGGTGTCGACATCACTCGGCCGAAGCCTTCGCGCTACAACTGACGCGAGGCCCGCAGGAACGTATCGTACGCTTCCTGACCGAAAAGGACGAAACGTACCAGGCGCAACGATTTCGCCTCGTGCGCGCGGACGGCGCCGATCATGATGCGCGCGCACTCGTCGAGCGGAAATCCGCCGACGCCGGTGCCGAAGGCCGGCAGTGCGATCGACGTCAGGCCGTGCTCGTCGGCAAGCGCCAGCGCGTGACGGGTCGCTCGCTCGATGAGCGACGCCGACGTCTCCAGGTCCTGCCCCATCACCGCCGCGTGAATCACGTGCGTCGCCGCGAGCCGTCCGCCGGAGGTGATGACGCACTCACCAGGCTCGACTGGGCCCTGACGCATGGCCTCGGCTTCGATCGCCTCGCCGCCACGCCGCTTGATCGCGCCGGCGACGCCGGCGCCCATCCAGAAATGATCG
>MNEX01000275.1 GCA_001917905.1 Acidobacteria bacterium 13_1_40CM_65_14 | reverse complement strand
TGGTTCGGCGTGCTCCACGGTATCGGACGCCTGAAGGACGCCACAGCAACCGCGGATGCGCAGACTGACCTGTCGACCCTGATTCGACGGGAGTCGCTCCCAAACGGGCGCGTGCAGCTCACGCCGCTCGTCGACAGCTACTTCGGACGCGTGCGAACGGCGCTGCTGATGTCGCTGGCTTCGGTGTTTCTGCTGCTCGCCATCGCGTGTTCGAACGTCGCAGGTCTCCTTCTGGCCAGAACTGCACGCCGGCGACAGGAATGGGCGGTGCGTCGCGCCGTCGGCGGAACTGATGGCGCCGTCGTCCGGCTCGTGATGGTGGACGCTGCCTTCGTCGCGCTGACGGCGACGCTGGCGGGCGCGATTGCGGCGCCACGGCTCGTGAACGCAATCCGCTTCCTCGATCCGACAGGTCTCGTCGCGGGCTTCCCGATTCCGATTGATCGCCGTGTGATCGCGGTCACGATCACGGCGGGCATGGTGACGCTGATCGTCGCGGGCATCGGACCGTGCTTCCACGCATTGAGGATGGCGGCGGCCGACTCCATCTCGCTCGATCTTCGCCACCGGCCGTCGATCCTTCGCATGCGACGATGGCTCATCGTCGGGCAGGTAGCCGTTGCCGTCCTGCTCCTCGCGAGCGCGGGTGTGATGGCCAGGAGCGTGAGCAGAATTCACCGCATCGATCTTGGCTTCGATCCGGAGCGCCTGCTCTTCGTGCACGGCGTCGAGCCGTCAGACACGACGCGTGAACGTCACGACGCGGCAATCGATCGTCTCATCGCCGACGTCGCGCGGCTGCCCGGCGTCGAAAACGTTGCCGGCGTCTATCGCGCGCCGCTCCAGGGACCGATCGGCCTCGACTCTCGGATCGTGATCGAAGGCGATCCGCTCGCGCGAGAGTCGTGGAATCGACATCCACCCGTGAACGCCGAAGGCGTCACCCCGGAATACTTCTCGACGATGCGCATCCGATTGCTGGTTGGAAGAGGATTCACAGCCGCTGATGGACGGGACTCGCCCGGTGTGGTCGTCATAAGCGAGTCGCTCGCGCGCCAGCTGTGGCCCGGGCAGACCGCCGTCGGACGCCGGATGTTGAGCGGCTTCAGCCTTCGAGCGCCACGCGACGCCGCCGGCCGACTGCAATGGGAAACGGTGGTCGGCATCGTCGCGGACGTGCGCTATCGCGAAATCGAGCAAACAAGGTTCGACGTGTACGTACCGGTCGCTCAAGCCGACGCGCCGGTCCACGATCTTGTGATTCGGACATCCGGAGATCCGTCGGCCGTCGCCGCGTCAGTTCGGTCCGTCGTCAGGCAACTCGTCCCGTCGAGCACGCCCACGACGAAGACGATGACGTCGATGCTTGCCGAGGCGACCTCGGTGTGGCGGCTGACGCTCATCATCATCGGGACGTTCGCCGCGTTCGCCGTGCTGCTTTCCGCGACAGGCCTGTACGGACTGCTGGCATACGTCGTTGAAGAGCGGAGACGCGACATCGGCATCCGCATCGCGCTTGGCGCAGCGCCGGGGCAGATTCGGTGGCTCGTCATCGCCAACGCCGGCGCGCTCGTAGCCGTCGGCCTGGCTCTCGGTGTTCCGGCGTTTCTTCTGGTGGGCTCGGCAATGCGCAGTCTGGTGTTCGAAGTCAGCCCGACCGATTCGTTCGCCGTCGGCGGCGCCGTGCTGCTCCTGGCGTCGGTCGGGATGGTCGCGACGTATGTCCCGGCGTGGCGGGCATCACTCGTCGATCCTGTCGAGACGCTGCGAGCAGAATGAGAAGGTTGGTCGCCGCGACGGCTCTCGTGGCCGTTATCGCGTACATCGCCGTCTACTCGCGCGCTGACGGCGACCCGCCCATCCACTCCGACGGCTACAGTTACTACGTCTACTTGCCGGCAACGCTGATATACAAGGATGCATCGCTGGAGGCACTGGCGCGTGAGTGGTACGGCGGCACGTATCCGGAATTCACTGGCATCCGCCGGTGGCCTCCGGGAAATCCGTCCGGCCGCTGGCTGAATCCTCACCCGATCGGGGTCGCGGTCCTCATGACGCCGTTCTTCGTCGCCGCCGACGCGCTGTCGTGGTGGTCGAATCTTCCGCGCGACGGCTTCTCGCTCTACTACCAGCATGGCGCCGCCCTCGCCGGGCTCGCGTACTTTCTCGCGGGCCTCGCGCTGCTTCACCGCATCCTGAGCCGGCATTTCGGTTCCGGCATCGTGCTCGCGACGCTCGTGTGCATCACCTGGGGCACGAACCTCTTTCACTACGGCGTGTTCGACGGGACGTTCAGTCACGCGTTTTCGTTTTTCCTCATCTGCACCTGGCTCTTCGCCGTTGAGCGCTGGTGGGAGGCGCCGACGGTATTCCGCTCGCTCCCGCTTGGAGCCATCGCCGCGCTGATCGTGTCGACGCGGCACACGAACGCAATTTTCGTTCTCGTCCTGCCGCTCTACGGCATCGCGCGTGCGAGCGATCTGCGCGCGCGCGTCGGAGAGCTGTGGCGGCGCCGGCAGCTGTTGCTCGTGGCGGCGCTGGCGGGAGTCATCGGCGTGATTCCGCAGCTCGCGCTGTACCGATGGACCACGGGGTCGTGGCTCGCGAGTCCGTACGGTGCGCTCGACGTCGGCTTCGCATGGAGATCGCCACACCTGTTCGCCGTGCTGTTCAGCACGCAAAAGGGATTGTTCTTCTGGTCGCCGCTGCTGCTGCTCGCCGTTTTCGGCGCCATCGTGTCTCTCATTACTCCGGGGGCGCCTGCCCCCCGGACAAACGACTGGACGCGCGGACTCGTGCTCGCGGCGACGGTCGTGTTCGCCGTCGAAACGTATCTCGTCGCGAGCTGGTCGGACTGGCAGTTCGGCGCCAGCTACGGGCACCGTGCGTTCACCGACGGACTGGGACTCGCGGCGCCATTCCTGGCGCGGAGTTTCGAGTGGACCGCCGCGCGTCCGCTCGCGTCGCGAGTCGTCTCGATCGTCGCGACCGGCGCCGTGCTGTTGTCGATCGTCCAGATGATTCAGTACTGGACGGGGATCATGCCGAACGCCAACACGACCTGGGCGCAGTACCGGATGCTGTTCCTGAAACTGCGATGACGCGATCGAGACTCCGGCTGCTGTATGGCGCGATGGCCGTCGCCGCGCTCGTGTATCTCTACGATCCGCCGTGGATTGGTCGCGTGACGTCGGGACTGCTCGCGTGGGAAGAGGATCCGCCGGGCACGTTCTTTCGCTGGACCGCGGGACGCGCGACGTTGTTCGTGCCCTCGACCGCGAGCGAGCTGACGCTGCCGCTGCGCGCGGTCTTTCCGGGACCGAACGGCGGTCCGGTGACCGTGGAGGTCCGGATCGACGATCGCTGGCTGGCGACGATCGAGTTAACCGATCCCGACGCGTGGGTTCGGCCGAGACTGCCGCTCGGACGTCGAGCGGGTTATCGGAGCTATCGCCGCGTCGATCTGCGGATCAATCGTACGGTGGGTCCGTACATTCTCGGCGTGATGACGGGAGAGATTCTCATCGACGGATTTGTTGTCCCTCGTGGTGCCCGAGCTCTAGGGGATTCGACTGAAACTGTGCCGTTTTGGCATCCGGTGTTCCAAAATAATCGGACACTCACTAATGAATAGTGTCGCATTATTACCACATATGGCATGTCAAGTCGCTATTTGTCATAGGCCGGAGATCCTGTCCGATCCTACGGCCTCTCGGTCACCGGGACGATCTGAATGAGCGTCGGAAAGCGGGCCGGTTGTCCTCCCGGCTTCGGATTCGGATAGCCCTGCGACACGTCCGACTGATAGTCCTTGATCGTCACGCCTGGCGGAAACGCCATCGTCTCTTCGCGGAACTTGCCGACGTCGAACTCGTGCGTCGCCGGTACGTCGAACACGAGCTCGCCCTTCTGCTTCAGCGCCGTCCGGTAGTACGTCACGAGATCGACAAACGACGCGGTCGATCCGAAAATGTAGTAGCGCTGACCGCGGCCCGCGTCGTACGACGTGATGAACTGCGCGGCTGGATAGATCGGCACGCCGAGCATCGCTTCGGTCGGCGCGCCTCCGGGCTTCGGCGGCGCGGGCGGCACGCTCGACGGTGGCATCGGCGGCGGTCGCGTCGGCTGCGCGGGTTGTGCCGTTCCCGGTCGCGGAAACGGCTGCGGCACGGGCGGCTGTTGCAAGGCTGCCGTCAGAAGCAGCACGAAAAACATAGAGCGATTATACGCCGTGCTCTCCAAGTGGCTTGTTGTTGCAGGCCAGCGCCGCGAGCGAATGAGCGAGCGGTGGCAGGCGGTGGGGGTGGGGCCCACCGCGAGTAAAAAATGCTGATACCTCTCCGCGATTTCTGTCGTTCACAGCGTGAGTGGCTGCTCGAGACGATTGAATCACTCGTGCGCCTCGAGTCGCCCACGACCGACAAGGCGGCGGTCGATCGATGCGGGGCGGAGCTGACGGCGCGTCTCAGCGCGATCGGGGGACGCGTGACGCCGCTGACGCGAACCGATCGCGGCAACCATCTGTTGGCGGAATTTGGATGCCTAAAGTCGCAGGTGCTGTTGCTCGGTCACTTTGATACCGTGTGGCCGGTCGGCCAGCTCGACCGCATGCCGCTCACGCGATCGAATGGCCGGCTCCATGGCCCTGGCGTGTTCGACATGAAGGCGGGCATCGCCCTTGGGATGCTGGCGACGCGGGCGCTCCTCGAAACCGGCGCGGCGATCTCGCATCGCATCGTGATGCTGTGGACCACCGACGAGGAGATCGGCAGCGGCACATCGCGGCAGGCGATCGAAGAGGAGGCACGGCGCAGCGACGCCGTGCTCGTGCTCGAACCGTCGCTGCCCGGCGGCGCGTTGAAGACTTCGCGGAAAGGATGCGGCGGCTACGAGGTGATCGTGCGAGGCGTGGCCGCGCACGCCGGCATCGAACCGCAGAAGGGGGCGAGTGCAGTACAAGAGGTCGCGCACCAGATTTTGCGTATCAACGCGGTACAGGATCTCGCGCGCGGCGTTTCGGTCAATGTAGTCAAAGTGACAGGCGGTCTCCGGTCCAACGTCATCCCCGACGAGGCGCGCGCTATCGTCGACGTCCGCGCGCCAAGCGCCGCCGCGGCGGCAGAGGTGGAGGCGGCGTTCCGTGCGCTGAGGCCCGTCGATCCGCGGACGACGATCGAGGCGCGCGGCGGCTTCGACCGCCCACCGCTGGAACGGAGCGACGCGGTGGGGCGTCTTTATGGTCAGGCACGAGCGGTCGCACGCGAGCTCGGGCAGAACGATCTGGCGGAGGGCGGCACTGGCGGTGGCTCGGACGGCAACTTCACGGCCGCGATCGGCGTCCCAACACTTGACGGACTCGGCGCGATCGGCGACGGCGCCCATGCGCTGCACGAGCACGTCGATATCGAGTCTCTGCCGGACCGCGCGGCACTCATCGCGGGACTGATTCAACGAATACAATAGATATATGAGTAATGTGGTCAAAACCGCGCTGCTGCTCGGCGCACTCAGCGCGCTCGTCATGTTCCTCGGCGAAATGCTCGGCGGAGGCCAGGGCCTGATCTTCGGGTTCTTTTTCGCCGTCGCGATGAACTTCGGGTCGTACTGGTTCTCGGACAAGATCGTCCTGAGCATGTACGGCGCGCGCGAGGTGGGGCCCGAGAATCGGCTCTATCAGATCGTGCAGCGCCTGGCGGCGCGCGCAGGCCTGCCGATGCCGAGGGTCTACATCATCCCGCAGCCGTCGCCGAACGCGTTCGCGACGGGGCGCAATCCGCAGCACGCGGCGGTGGCGGCGACCGCGGGCATTCTCGAGATTCTCACCGACGACGAGCTGGAAGGCGTGATTGCGCACGAGCTTGCGCACGTGAAGCATCGGGACATCCTGATCAGCTCCATCGCGGCGACGCTCGCCGCCGCGATCATGATGGCGTCGCGCTTCGCCATGTTCTGGGGCGGCGGCCGCAGCGACGATCGGCAGGGCAGCAATCCGATCGCGCTGCTCGCGACGATCATCCTGGCGCCGATTGCGGCGATGCTCATCCAGGCGGCCATCTCGCGCTCGCGCGAGTACGACGCCGACGCCGGCGGCGCGGCCATCGCCGGCGATCCGCACGGTCTCGTCAACGCGCTGAAGAAAATCGAGTCCGCCTCGAAGATGGTGCCGCTCGACGCGAATCCGGCGACGGCGCACATGTTCATCATCAAGCCCTTTTCCGCTCAAGGACTGCTCGGCTTGTTCAGCACGCATCCGCCTACCGAAGAACGCATCCGCGCTCTGCTTCAGCTGGGTCGCTCGTAAGCCGTTTTCGTCAGCGCTCAACCTTCGGCTTTCGCCCTGCGTGGTGCCGGCGCTTTTTGTGGCCGGCACAACCGCAAGTGTGGCCCGTACGCCACGCTTGGGCTCGTGGCGTACGTCTTGCTCCACAGCTACGCAGAAGGCGGAGGTTACGACGTGCACGTAGACGATTTGGACATCTCACCGAGCAAGATAGGCGAGACCGCTCAACGAATTATCGACCGAGCGATCGAGGAAGCCCGTCGCCGGGAACATGCGCTGCTGACCAACGAACACATCTTTCTGGCGTTCGCGCAGGTCGAGTGGGACATGTTCGCGGAGGTCATGCGCGACATTGAACTGAACCCCCACACTATTCTTCAGGCCATCGAAGAGCACCTCCACATGATGCCGTCGTTTGCGGGACGCGAGCTGCGCGTGTCGCCGGCGACCAAGCTCGTCTTCAAGCTGGCGCTGCATCACGCGAGCCGAGCCGGCCGGCAGACCATCGAGGCGGCCGATCTGTTTTCCGCCGTCTTCGAAGAAACCCAGGGCGTCCCGGTGTCGATCCTTCGACGCCACGGTGTCGAGCCGGAGGTGCTCGTGACTCGTTTGAACGCGCGCATGCGTGACATGGAACTTCGGGAAGAGCGGCTGAAGAAGCGGTTCGAGCTGCCGCCGTTCCTGAAGCACTTTGCCACCAACCTGAACCTGCTCGCGCGGCAGGACAAACTGCCCCCGGTGTTCGGCCGCGAGCAAGAAATCCAGCAGGTGCTGGAGATCCTCTGCCACCGCGAGCGCGCCAACTCGGTGATGCTGATCGGCGAGCCCGGGGTCGGCAAGACGGCGATCGCCGAAGGCCTTGCGCGGCGCATCGAGTTCGAACCCGAGTCGGTACCGGTCCGCCTGCGCGACTGCCAGGTCGTCAACCTGCAGATGAACACGATGGTCGCCGGCACGATGCTGCGCGGCATGTTCGAGGATCGCATTCAGAACGTCATCCGGGAGCTCAAGGAACGGCCGAACCTGATTCTCTTCATCGACGAAGCGCACACGATGGTCGGCGCCGGCTCGGCGCTCGGCGCGCCGTCGGACGCGGCCAACGTGTTCAAGTCGGTGCTCGCACGCGGCGAAATCCGGATGGTCGCGGCGACCACGCTCAGCGAGTACAAGGAATACATCCAGGAAGACGAGGCGCTCGCGCGCCGCTTCCGCTGCGTCATGATCTGCGAGCCGTCCGTCGAGGAAACGCGGAAGATTCTCTACAACCTGCGCCCGCGGCTCGAGCGCAACTACTCGGTGCGCCTGCTCGACGAAGCGATCGAAACCGCGCTCGATTTGTCGCCGCGCTACATGCGGCACCTGCATCTGCCGGACAAGGTCATCGGTTGGCTCGACACGGCCGCCGTGCGGGCCGAGATCGACCGTCGCTGGGAAGTGAAAACCGGCGACATCGTCGCGGTCATCTCGCACGCGGCGCAGATTCCTGAAGACATGGTGTTCCGCGACGTCACCGAGCGCTTCAAGGACATCAAAGAGCGGCTGCAGCAGCGCGTCATCGGTCAGAGCGGTGCGGTGCGCGCGGTCGCGCAGCGGCTCGTGCTCAACAAGGGCCCGCTCAAGGACGGCTTCGATCGTCCGGACGGCGTGCTGCTCTTCCTGGGGCCGACCGGCGTCGGCAAGACCGAGCTCGCGAAAGCCGTGGCCGAATTCCTGTTCGGCGACGACAAGAAGATGGTCCGTGTCGACATGTCCGAGTACCAGGACGGATCGGTCTCGGTCGACAAATTGATCGGCATGCCGCGCGGCATCGTCGGCAGCGAGCGCGGCGGCATCCTGACCAATCAGCTCAAAGACAATCCGTACACGGTCGTCCTGCTCGACGAGGTCGAGAAGGCGAGCCCGAATCTGCTGAACCTGTTCCTGTCGGCGTTCGACGAGGGATGGATCACCGATGGCCGCGGCAAGCGCGTCTATCTCTCCGACGCGGTCGTGATCATGACGTCGAATCTCGGCGCGGAGCACTTCCGCAAGCTGACGAGCCCGCTCGGCTTCCTGAACAGGACCGTCGGCATCGAGCAGGTGCAGGGCGAGGTGATGCGCGAGCTCGAGCGGCGCTTCCCGCCGGAGTTCCGCAACCGCATCGACGAGGTCGTCCTCTTCTCGCCGCTGACGCACGACGAGGTTCGCGAAATCGCGAGGCACTACCTCGAGCAGGTGAAGCTGGCGCTCGCCAAGGCCGGCAAGACGATCCGGATCGAAGAAGCCGCGCTGGAAGTGGTCGTGAAGAAGGGCTACAACATGGCCTTCGGCGCGCGCTTCCTGAAGCGCTACATCGACGAGCAGATCAAGCTGCCGATCAGCGCGCGCTGGAAGGAAGGCACGCACTTCGAGGTTCGCGCGCAGAACGGCGATATCGTCGTCGAACCGTCAATCGCGAAGATCACGTCGGCTGACGAAGCGCTCGCCTACGGCGACGTGGCGTAAAAGGGCTTACGGCTGCCCTCAGCCCCGACAGGCTTTCACCAAGCGAACCCAACCTGCGTCGGGTCGGTATCCCCCGCAGGGTTTCTTTCCTCCGCATCTTCCCGCTTCGACAACCCGTAGCGTTCCTGCAGTAAGCGGATCATCCCCGTGATCTGTTTGCGGTACTGGTCCGGCGCGTACTTCTTCTGATACAGCTTCTCGTAGCGCGGAACGAAAGAGGGGAACTCGCGTTCCAGCCACTTCATGAAGTGCGCGCGCGTGCCGTCCTCGAGGAACATGACGTTGCAGCCGCAGAAGCGTGCGCCATGGTCGGCGATCGCTTTGATCGTCCGCTCGAGCTTGTCGCGCGACGAGGAGAAGCCGGGCACGATGGGATTCATCAGGACGCCCGCGTTGACGCCGGCGTCCACCAGCGCCCGCACCGCCCGCAGCCGCTGCAGCGGAGGGGCGGTGCCGGGCTCGAGCTTCGCCCACGCGTCCTGGTCGACTGTGGGGACGCTCATGTACACGGTGCAGGTCGTGACGCGCGACATCTCCACGAGCAGGTCGCGATCGCGCACGACCATCGGACCCTTGGTCACGATGCCCATCGGGTTGCGCGCGCGCATGAGCGCTTCGATCGACGCCCTGGTCAGCTTGTAGTGACCTTCGATCGGCTGGTAGCAGTCGGTCGCCGTGCCGACGGCGACGTACTCACCGCTCCAGGACGGCCGCGCCAGCTCGCGCGTGAGCACCTCGACGAAGTTTTTCTTCACGAGGATCACCGACGCGAACTCGTCGTCGGCGTTCAGCTCGAACTGGACGTGATACCGCCGCGCGTAGCAGTAGTGACAGCCGTGCGTGCAGCCGCGATAGGGATTCAGCGTCCAGTCGAACGGCATGCCCTTGACGCGGTTCAGCGCGGAGCGGCACGTCACTTCCTGATAGCGCGCCTGGTCCGCACGGCGCTCCGCTTCGGTCAGCGCCGCGGATCCGCCCGCTTTGACCGTTCGGGCGACGTCGCGCGTGGTGGGCCGAGGTGAGCCGAGATCAAAGAGGAGGGGGAAGGAAGTCATAGGCCGGATTCATGTGCGAATTCGACGTTGTTCGCCGTATGTTCGCCCATGCGTCGGTCCCGCGTCAAGCGGGTGCCCGACCAGCCTCCGCCAAGGCTTCGGCGGTCCGGCGTTACCGCGGCTTCGTCGTCGGCTTGCGCTTCGCCGTGGCCTTGACGCGTTTCTTCGCGGTCGATTTTTTCGCCGTCGTCGATTTGCTCGCGCGCCTTTTGGCCTTCGATTTCTTGACCGCCGCCGGCGCAATCGCCGCGCTGGCGGTGACTCGCGATGAGTGCTTCGGGCGATGGCGCACGGTCTTCTTCTGCGCCGCTTCCGCGGTCGAGCTCAACGTGATGGCGGCCAGAATCGCGATCAGCAGCAGCTTCATCGTCTTTCGGATCATCCACGCCTCCCGCGAAGTACGATAACGCAACCGAGCGATCGCCGAACGTGCCTTCTTCTGAAATTCTTCGGACCGTTCGCGAAGCGATCTACGCCGCGATGGTCGACACGGGTGCCGCGCCGAGCGCGGAATCGCTGGCGCGCGCACAGAGCTTAACGACTTCTTTAGTTGAAGACGCCTATCGCGAGCTCGCGAACGCGCACGTCATCGTGCTCGAATCGGGCACGACGACGATCCGAGCGGCGCCGCCGTTTTCGGCCGTGCCGACGCCGTTCCTCGTCCGATCGGGTGCGTCGGCGTGGTATGCGCCGTGCGCATGGGACTCGTTCGGCATTCCCGCCGCGCTCAAGCATGGTGCGCTTATCGAAGCGCGATGCGCCTGGTCCGGCGACCCGCTGCCGTGCGGCGTCGAGCATGGCGCCAGCTACGGTGACGGCTTCATTCATCTGCTCGTGCCGGCCGCGCACTTCTGGGACGACATCGTCTACACGTGAGCGAACATCCTGCTCTTCCGGTCGGAAGAGGACATCACGCGCTGGTGCCAGTCGCGCGGCGTCGATCGCGGCGCGACGATGACGCTGCCGCAGGCGTGGGCGCTGTCGCAGAAGTGGTACGGCGACCGGCTCGATCCTGATTTCCGGCGGCCAGCGGCAGATGAAGCACGCGAGATTTTCGAGAGCGTCGGTTTGACCGGATCGTTCTGGTCGCTCGGCTGATTCCAGCCGAGCGACTCCGATCGCGGCGGCTCGTACCGGTCGCTGGCCTCCGCTTCGCGCGCCGGGAAGTCGGTCTCCGCTTCGCAGTCCTCACGCTCCCCGCGGCGACTACGGGTTCTTCGATTCGCTTCACGGTTGATGTACAGCAACCGTTATCTCAGTTCCAAGGATTGCGCATGGACGTGTCTCCATCGTCTCGTTCAGCGGCGGGACGGCGTCTCGCGTAGCGATCCGTAGAGGCAGGGCGACAGTCGCACGAAAAACGTCGCGGAGCGAGCGTCGCGGCGGTCTGGTGGGTACGGCACGAGCGCTGGGACTGCCCGAAGCGTCGCTCCTTCCTATGCGCGGATG
>MNEX01000322.1 GCA_001917905.1 Acidobacteria bacterium 13_1_40CM_65_14 | reverse complement strand
GAAGGTCCAGATCGCGCGAACGCTCGCCACGATCTCCGTCGCCGACGAGGACGAAAGATTGACGTCCGGCAGGAGCACCTCGCCGGTCGTGGTGAAGAACTCGCCCTTCGCCAGCAGCGTGAGCGCTTCTCCCCACCGATCGAACGGAGGAAGGCGATCGAGCTTGATGTAATTGATGTTCATGTGCGCGTAGAGCTCGTGCGTGTGGTCGAACTGGAACACATCGACTTCACCGAGCAGGCGCTTGCGCAATCCTTGATTGTTCAACTCGTCGACGAGGTCGAACGCGCGGTCGCCGAGCCGCGGCGAGGACAGATCTGACGGCAGCGCTTTCCACCCCACGCCAAGGTAACTGGCATCGCGGAAGTAGTCGGTCGTCAGAATCCGGTCCGGATATCCTGTCGACCCCTTGGTCCGTGGATGCGTCTGGTACATGTAGCCGCCCTCGCGGCGCACGAGGTCGAACAGCTCCTTGGCATCGGCCACGCTGTACACCGTGCCGTATTTCGCGTGGCTCGAGACGAAGGCGCCGTCCTTGGGACGGTTCATGAACCAGTACACCGGCTTCGGAAACACGAGCGTCCAATGGCCGCCGAGGTGCACGTTGGCTTCCTCCGCAGGAATCAACAGGAACTCTGAGTCGGACTGCGCCCGCAGCGCGCCGAAGTACGCATGCAGCTCGCTGAGGCGCAGATCGGTGAGATCATCCGGGTGACCGTCGCCGTGGAAGTCCATGATCATCGAGGCGTCGACGCCCATCGCCTTCAGCACCGGTTTGAACGGCGGCGTCCACTCGAACCCGTTGGCCATCGCCTGCACGGTGTCGGCGAGATGCCAGTGCGTGCTGAGGGTCTTGTACCCGTCGAGGCCGCGGAAGCGATCGCCGTTCGTATATCGGAGCACGTGGCCGAGTGCGGCGTCGGGCGCAGCGTCGGAGAGCACAAAGAAGACGCCCATTCGCTGCGCGCGTCCGGGCGGCGCGTTCACCCACGGGTAATACACCCAGTTCTCGTCGCGCAGCTGTCTGATGCCCAGCGACACGCGGCCGCGCCACGCCCGATGCCAGACGTAGCCCAGATTCGATGTGAAATCGCGCGGGAAAAAGTACTGATGCGGCGCCGGGAATACCGCCACGCTGCCACCCGCCGTCTTCATCGCGAGCGTGCGATATCGCGCCTGGACCGGCACGCGCTCGGCCTGCAATCCGTTCAACGAGACGCGCCGGAGTGCGCCGCCGGTGTCGTAGAACACGACCTCGGTGCGCATGTTGTTGCCCGGCTGACGATCCGACGGTGCCGCCATCTCGAGCCCCGCGTCGTAGTAATACGCGACGTCGGCGTCGTAGGTCGTCATCACCGCTTCCTGCTGAATCAACCGGCTGCCCGGGTAAAACGTGTAGGTCAGACCGCCGTCGAAGCTGCCCATGCGTAAGCCGTCGAACAGAATCTCGAGCCGTTCGCCGACACTGCGCGCGGTGGCGGCGCGCAACTGGAACGTGCTCTGCACGTGGCGGGTCCCGTCGGGATGACTCGTCGGATCGTCGAAGAAGGCGTACCATCCGCCTCGGCGCTTACCTGTTTCCCCCTGATAGAACGGACGTGCGCTGCGGACGATGGGCTCAGCGCCGGCAGTGATGGAGGTGACGAGCGGCTGGGACGGATCGAGGGAGAACGTCGCCCGCCACACGCGCGCGGCCTCGTCGGGCCATGTCACGGTGACGGAATCGGCACCGCGGGAGACAGCAATCGGGCCGGCCCGGACGCCGGTGAGATCGAGAGGCACCGACGCCGCGGCCGCCGGCAGCGGCGCCAGAGTCAGAAACATAACGATCAACGCAGAAGCTGCAGAACACGCAGAGCAGGAGGTTCTTTCTGCGGGTTCCGCGAATTCTGCGTTTGACGTCGTCCGAACGCCAGGGAAGGTCGTGCGCATGAACCAAGACGATTTCACGACGCAGCACCGTCGTCAATGTCAGTCTTCACGCGACGCGTGTCGCATCGAGAGCACGGACTATTTCGGTTGACACCGCCAAGAGCGCGGGCGTAGCGTGGGCCCGCTTCAACGAACATCGGTTCAACGTCCGGAGGGATCTTATGCTTCGGTACGTTCCCGTTCTCGCGCTCTCGCTCTGCTTACCCACCAATGTGTCTGCGCAACAACTCGCGACGGTCCAGGGGACCGTCGTCGACCAGTCCCAGGGCGTGCTGCCCGGGGCGACGGTGACGGCGACCGAGATCAGCACGGGCCGCCAGTCGATCGTCGTGACCGACGCGCGCGGCCGGTATCGCGTCGAGAACCTGAACCCGGGCGTGTACAGACTCCGAATCGACCTGACTGGGTTCGCCACGGCAGAGGTCGCCCAGCTCGAGTTGCTTGTGGGTACGAACGCCACGGTGCCGACGACGACGATGCGGGTCGCCACGCTGCAGGAAACCGTCACGGTCACGAGCGAGTCGCCGCTGGTCGACCTCACGGCGTCGCAGGTCGCCGGCAACATCGACCGGCGCCAGATGGAAGAATTGCCGCTGCAGGGCCGGAACTGGCAGGAGCTGTCGCTGCTGATCAAAGGGATTACGGCCAACAACATCACGGTCCGGCCCGGCGTGGACCGCGACGACCAGTTCCAGCTCAATCTCGATGGCCAGCAGATCACGCAGCGCGTGGCCGGCTCCGGGTTCGGCCAGCCCAAGATCAGCCGCGAGGCGATCGCCGAGTTCCAGATCGTCACGAACCTGTTCGACATCACGCAGGGCCGATCGACTGGACTGCAGGTGCAGGCGATCTCCCGATCGGGCACAAACACGCTGCGCGGCAGTACCTATGGGTTCTTCCGGAGCGACCGGTTCAACCAAGCCGATCCCGTCGCCGGCATCGTGCTCCCCTTCTCGAACCAGCAGGTCGGCGGTACCCTGGGCGGCCCGATCGTGCGAAACAAGGCGCACTTCTTCGGCGCCTACGAGTACGAGCGGGAACCCTCCACGGCGTTCCTTCAGCCGACGCGGCTTCCGAACCAGCAATTCGCGTTCGAGACGAAGTCGACGAACAAGAACTTTCTGGGCCGCGTGGACTATCAACTCTCGCGCGGGAACACGCTCACGCTGCGCGGGCAGCGATGGGACTTCGACAACCCGTTCACCATCAGTAGCGGCACGGATCACCCGTCACGCGCCGAACAGCTCAGACAGTACGCGACGAACATTTTCGGCAGTTGGGCGCGTGTCGTCAGCGACAACCTGGTGATGGAGCTTCGCGGCGGCTACAACGGCTTTTCCTGGAAGAATGACGCGATTCCGGGGATGAGCAGTTGCGGCTGCCCCAAGGATACCCCCGAGTACGCGTTTCCCGGCTTGACCCTCGGCGGGCAAAGGAACTACCCGAATTACACCTGGCAGGACACCTACAGCGGCCGCCTCGATGTGAACGGGCACCGGGACCGCCACCACCTCAGATTCGGCGCAGAGTTTCTGCGTGTCAGAGACACGAAAGACTGGTCCCTGAACCGGCGCGGCACCTACGTGTTCGCCAGCCGGCCGTCGACGGCCGAACTGGAGCGCCGCTTCCCGGCCGATGCCTGGAACGACCCGTCACGCTGGGACATCAGTGGGCTCGAGCCGTTCCTGCAGCGGTTCGACATCAATTTCCATCCCGACTACATCGTCGACGTGCCGCGGCCGACGCTCGCGCTCTGGGTCGGCGATACCTGGCGGACCACCGACAACTTGTCGATCAATTTCGGCGTCCGCTGGGACGCGGACTGGGGAGCGACCAATCCACCCAACGTCATCGACACGGTCATCCCGATTGACAACGGCCGTGAGTCGGGCGACTTCGGCTACAAGACCGGCATCCGCGATCTCAAGAGCGTCGCGCCGCGCGCCGGGTTTGCCTACAACGTCGGCGGGCGGAACGACCTCGCCATCCGGGGAGGCAGTGGCCTCTACTACAACACGCCCGTGTCCAACGTGACCTACAGCCATCAGTTTTACAACAGAGCGGTCGCCGCGTCCTTCCTGCCTGACGGCCGGGCGGGATTCATGGAGAGTCCCACGCGCGGCTTGACTGGTGACGACTTCTTCTCGGGTCGCGTGCCGCTGCCGCGACAGGCGGGCCGCATCATCAGTCCCGATTTCAAGATGCCCTACACGTGGCAGAGCAGCCTCGGCTTCCAGAAACAGCTCGGTCCCGCGATGGCGGTCGACGCCGACCTGGTGCACTGGAAGTGGAACAAGGACACCCGCACGCGGGACGTGAACCTGTTCTTCGATCCCGCAACCGGCTACAACAAAGATCCTCGAGTCGTGGGACGCCCCAACCGGAGCTACGACCAGATCAACTGGTTCGAAAGCACCGGCACGCAGGATTACCTCGCGCTGTCAACGGGCTTCACGCGCAGGCTTCACAATCGCTTCCAGGGCGGCGCCACCTACACGCTGCTCTTCTACAAGCACGAAGACGGCACGATTGGCTTCGTGAATGGAACGGCGAACAACCAGTTCGATCCGCTCGCTGGGGAGTGGGCACGGGCCGCTGATTTCCAGCGCAACACCGTGCGGCTCCACGGGACATTCGAGCTGCCGTTCGACTTCACCGCCAGCGTGATCTATCTGTACGGGTCCGGTAACTACTATCAGACGAGCATCGCCACGGCACCCTTCGGGAAACCCGGCACGAACCGCCTCAACATCGGAGCCCCGATCGTCATTCCGGCAGACGTGCGCGATCGGTTCGACGGCCCCAGCGTCATCGGCACCGGCGAGGTCGTGCCACCGAACGCCCTCAAAGGGTTCCCGCTGCACAAGGTCGACCTGCGCGTGTCCAAGCGCTTCAGAGTCGCCGGCGTGCGGCTGACGCTGCTCGGCGAAATTTTCAATCTGTCCAACAGGAACAACTTCGGCAACTATGTCGGTCAGGTCGACTCGCCCAGGTTCGGGCAGGTGGCGGCCAGCTCCGGCAACGCGTACGTCCCACGCTCGGGGCAGCTCGGCGTCCGCTTCGAGTTCTAAGAACACGGATAACTTTCAATGCGCATCGTGACTGGCCTCGCACTGGCGTGCGGACTCGGGTGTCTTTGTGATCAGACGCCGACGAATGATTCGTCACCAAGCGCGTGTCAGATCGAGAACAAGGACTACCACAGGTGGAAAGGCGTACAGATCTCGAATCGCTGGGTCACGCTGACGATCGTTCCACAGCTCGGCGGCCGGCTGATGCAGGTGACATTCGGCGGGCACGACTATCTCTGGGTGAACGAGCAGCTCAAGGGAAAGTACTTTTCGCCAGACGAGTCGGCCGCGCAGAAACGATGGTTCAAGACGGTGGCCTACGCGGGCGTCATCGGCCGTCCGCTGAGTGTCGTCGGTATTTCTGGCAATCTGACGCTCACAGGATCGTTCGGCGTGTTTGTCGCCGGGCAACTGGAGGCGAGATTCTACGACAAGGACGGCGCGAGGATCGGCACCAAGCCTGTTCAAGACGTCCTTCCCACCGAGCTCGTGGCGCTGCAGCACACCGTCCAGGCTCCGCCCGGCACCACGCGCGTGTCGCTCCACCTCATCGACCGGCATGGCAGCGATCGAGGGCCGTTAACAGCGACGGTGACTCCTCAATCTACACGTCCTATGCCGGCCGAAGTGGGAGATGGCATTCCGTTCGTCGATGTGGCGCAACCAAAGCCAGGTACCTGGCCGACGTATCACGGGCACCTGAGCGGCAATCGCTTCTCCCCGCTCGACCAGATCAACGCCGGAAATGTTCAGCACCTTGCGCCCAAATGGATGTTCACGATTCGCGGCGCTCCACGTGATCTTCAGGTCACGCCCGTCGTGGCCGGCGGCGTCATGTACGTGACCTCTGTGAATGAAGCCTTCGCCCTCGATGCACGAAGCGGCCGCGAGATGTGGCACTACAGCCGTCCGCGCACGCCCGGCCTGGCCGGCGATGCTGCCAGCGGCATCAACCGCGGCGTTGCGGTGCTCGGCGATCGCGTGTTCATGGTCACCGACAACGCGCACGTAATCGCGCTCGACCGCCGCACCGGTCAGCTGCTCTGGGACGTCGAGATGGCCGACGCGCGTCAAAACTACGGCGCGACGAGTGCGCCGCTCGTGGTGAACGATCTCGTGATCTCCGGCGTCTCGGGTGGCGACGAAGGGATTCGGGGATTCCTCGATGCGTACCGCGCCGCAACGGGCGAGCGCGTCTGGCGATTCTGGACGGTCCCGGCACCTGGCGAGCCAGGTTCCGAAACGTGGGGCGGACGTGCGATCGAGCACGGCTGCGCCGCGACGTGGCTCACTGGCACCTACGATCCTGAGTCGAGGCTGCTGTACTGGCCCACAGGCAATCCCTGCCCCGACTACAACGGCGCCGAGCGACACGGCGACAATCTTTACAGCAACTCGGTGCTGGCGCTCGACGCGGATACGGGAAAACTCAAATGGCATTTTCAGTTCACGCCGCATGATCTCCACGACTGGGACGCGACCGAAACGCCGATGCTCATCGACGCCGAGTTTCGCGGTCAGCGCCGCAAGCTGCTGCTGCAGGGAAACCGCAATGGCTTCTTTTATGTGCTGGACCGACTGACCGGCAAGCTTCTGCTGGCCGAACCGTTTGTCAAGAACGTGACGTGGGCGAGCGGCATCGATCCCGACGGCCGTCCCAGGCTGCTGCCCGGCAATGAACCGACCGTGGAAGGCCAGCGGGTCTGTCCGGCGGTCGCAGGTGCGACCAACTGGACGTCGACGGCGTTCAGCGCGCTCACGGGACTCTTCTACCTCTTCGCGGAAGAATCGTGCGCGATTTACACGAAGAACGATCAGTGGTGGGAGGCAGGCAAGTCGTTCTACGGCGGCAGCACCAAGCGCGACACCGCGCCGGGCAAAACCGTCAAGGCGGTCGACATTCAGACCGGAAAGATCGCCTGGGAAATCCCGGACGTCGGAGGCGGAATTGTCGGAAGCGGTTTGATGGTCACTGCAGGGGGACTGCTCTTCTATGCCGACGGCCGCGGCGCTTTTGTGGCGGCGGACGCCACCAACGGGAAACTGCTGTGGCAATTCAACACGAACGAGCGTTGGAGGGCGGGCCCGATGACCTACACCGTTGAAGGCAACCAGTACATCGGCGTCGCGGCGGGTACGACGATCCTCGCATTCAGTTTGCGGTGAGCTGCCGTTTTCGAGGCCGGCCGCGATAGTGAGCTGTTTGACCTATGAACAGTGTTCCCGGTCACGAACTCCACGGCACACGGCAGGTTGGACAATGGCCAACCGGCGAGCTTGTCGAGTCGTGGGGACGAGTGTGTTCGGGCGTGGTCAAGCAGGGGTTTGTCATCGAGTACCGCGATCTCGAGCCGCCCCGAACGGGCATCTTTGACGGTCTGCGAATTGTCATCGATCCCGACGTCGGCTTCGAGATGCAGTGCGCAATTAGTGGATCGCTACGAATCAGGGGACGAAGAGAAGTTTGAACGTTTCCCACGTACCGGCAGAGGGGCGGTTGACCAGAACGTTGGCGCCACCGCCGCCCTCTGCGGCCACGTACCATCGTGCGTCGCCGCTCACGCGCAGCCTGATGGCATCTCCCGGCCGGATTCCTCCGCCTCCAGGTTTTTCGATGATGAACGTTTCCCACGCGCCAACCTTGTCGGCCGCGGCGCGCAACGCGCCACCGCCGCCACCGATTGCCTGCAGATAGTGCGCGCCACTGGATGTCGCGATCGTCACCCGATCGCCATCGACGAGCGGCCCTCCTGAAAGAACAGACACGCCGAAGGTCTCCCAGGATCCAACGGCCATCGACGTGGCGCGCACGTCGCCGCCGCCGCCGCCCTCCGCCCTCACGTAGTTCAACTCGTTGGCGGCCTGGAAACTGACCCGGGCCGGAAGGAGCGAGCTCACGAACGCCCATTCGGGCTCTGGATACGCTCGAAACACATCCTCGAGAAACGTTTGTGCGCCGCGCAGATCGTCAGCGAGCGGGCTGTGAAAACACCACGCCGCTGCTCCGGCGAGCTTGGCGCTGGCCGCCGCTTTCAGAAAGTATTCGGCTTTGTCGTGGTTCAGGTACCAGGAGAATGTGAAGTCTCGCGTCGGCATCGGCTCTTGCAGATACACGGGCCGCCCGGTCGCTCTCAGCGTGCGGACCATCGGCTGGATCGTCTCGAACTCGAACCAGTTGAACTCGCGCGGGTCATGATACGTCGTGACGTCGAGGCCAAGCTGCGCCGTGAAGTTCGCGGCGAACTCCGCAGTGACCTGCGAACTGTTCGAAGCCGTGACGATCCGAGAGGGGTGAATCGCCTTGATGCCGGCGAGAATGCTCGCGACGTCCGCCGCCGGCAGCGGACGACCGAGCGGTCCGTAGATTTCGCGCTCGTTCTGGATGTCGACGAGCACGTTGTCGTACGGGCGGAGCGCCGCGGCCGTCGCGAGGACGCCGTCCCTGAAATGGCGCGCGTCCAATCCGGGAATGTGTTCACCGGTGAACGACACGTCGACGATGAGACGCTCGTCGCGAGCACGATCGAGAACGAACAGGAGCCGCGTCAGCGCATCCTGACGGAGCGTGCCGTCGCTGTTCATCAACTGCGGACCCGTGAACAGCAACGGCCAGATGCGCACGCCGTCGAAGCCTTTGCTTCGAATCAGCCGCAGGTCGGCCGTCACGTTGCCGGCGCCCAGGGCGCCGAAATACGAGATGAACGTCAGAAACCTGGGCACGCCGTCCACGGCGAAGCGGTCGCCCTGGATCGACAGCGTTTGCGCCTGTGTCTGCGCGGACACGCAAACACAGATCAGCATGGCGGCGAGTCGCAGCGTCGTCGTCGGAGAACCGGGTTTCGCTCCTGACATGGCCACCTTTGTTGAAATTCTAACGCCGATCCCGACGGCCAGGGCGCTGCGCACAAATTATGTACAGCTCGAATGGAAACGGAGGGCAATGACGTGAAACGTCTCACGATGTGCATGAAAGAAGATCCGTCAGGCACGCTCGCGCTGTTGGACGTGCAGACGCTGCCGACCTGCTGCGAGCTGTACATCACCCATAAGCCGCTCGCGATCCTCTCGCGCGGCGGCGCCCGCTGCTGGCTCAGCTCGCGTATGTACGAGGACCGTATCGAATACGCGCTGACCGCGTCGCAGCACATATCCTTCGCCGAAGAACCGTCCAACTGCGGCCTGAAGTAGGGCCGGTCAACGATCCGCGTCCCATTCCCGTCTAAGGCGGGGAACGGAGGACGCATGCGTACGACGATGACGATGGCGGTGGCTGCCACCCTGACGACCTTGCTCAGTGTGTCGCCTGCGGCCGCGCAGGCCGACTTTCAGTGGCGCGGCCAGCTGACCTCGGGTCAGGCGATCGAGATCAAAGGGATTAATGGTGACGTGCGCGCCACAGCCTCCTCGACAGGCGACGTCGAGGTGACCGCGAGCCGAACGGCGCGCCGCAGCAACCCCAGCGACGTCCGCATCGAGGTCGTGCCGCACGCAGGCGGCGTGACGATTTGCGCCGTCTATCCCAGCGTCCCTGGGCGTGAAGCGAACACGTGCGAACCTGGAGGCGCAGGCAAGTCGAACACGCGCGACAACGACACGGTCGTGCACTTCGACGTGCGCGTGCCGTACGGCGTCGGCTTCATCGGCCGGACGGTGAACGGCGAAATCAACGGCGAGTCACTCCAGGGCGACGCGGAAGGTCACACCGTCAACGGGTCGGTCAAGCTCACCACGACCGGGCTCGCAGTGGCCAACACGGTGAACGGCTCGGTCAACGTGACGATGGGCCGCGCGGATTGGCCGAACGGCGCGAGCTTCAAGACCGTCAACGGCGAAATCACGTTGACGCTGCCAAGCATCTTCGACGCGGAGTTGCGCGCCGACACGCTGAACGGCAGCATCACGTCCGACTTTCCGATCACCGTCATTGGTCAGGTGAGCAGGCGCCGGCTCCACGGCACGATCGGCAACGGCGGCCGTCAGCTGAAACTGTCAACGGTGAACGGCAGCATCAAATTGCGGAAGAGCGACTAGGCGACCTCAACGCGCTGGCGAGGTTGCTGAGCGCCAGTTCGAGCGTCTTTCGAGACGTCGCGATGTTCATCCGCATGCGGCCCGCCCCACCGTTGCCGTACGACGCGCCTTGGTTCAGTTGAACTCTCGCATGCTTGACGAGGTACCGCTCCACGATCGTCTCGGGGGTGACGGTTTTGCCTGAGGCCTTGCTGGCTTCGGCGGCCATTTCTTTCGCGCCGATTCTCTCGATGACCTGACTGACGTCCACCCACGACAGATACGTGCCTTGCGGCTTGACGACTTTGAGGAGCGGGATGTTGGCGCGCACGTACGACTCGACGAAGTCATGGTTGCCGTCGATGTAGTCGACGCACTGATTGAGCCACTCCTCGCCGCCGGTATACGCAGCACGGCTCGCGATCATCCCCAGCGTCGTCAGATCCGCTTTGTTCATCGCCTTCACTCTGGCGACATAGTCCATGTTGTCGGAGAAGAACCAGGCGCACTTCATCGCCGCCAGGCCGAACGATTTGCTCGCGGCCTTGAACGTGAGGCTGTTTCTGACGATGTCCTTGTTGGGCAGCGTGCAGAACGGCGTGTACTTGTTCCCCTTCGTGACGAAGTCGCAGTGAATCTCGTCGGCGAGGACCACCACGCGTCGTCTCAGGCAAATCTCACCGAGTCTCGTCAGGTCCTCGGGTGACCAGCAGTTGCCGGTCGGGTTCTGCGGGTTGCAGAGAATAAAAGTGTTGGTGTCATGGCTGATGCGGCGTTCGAAGTCTTCGAAATCGATCGCGTATCGCCCGTTGACCACCTTCATCGGGCTCTCTTCAGGCTTGGTCCCGGTGTAAGTGAGATCGCTGTAAAAGCCGTTGTAGACCGGCGTCGTCAGGAGGACCTTGCTGCCTGGAGGCGAGAATGCCCTGAGCGCGGCGATGAGGCCAGGGTGAACACCGGTCGTGATCACGAGTGAATCAGGATTGATGTCGATGCCGTAGCGCCGTTTGTTCCAGGTGATGATGCTCTCGGCGAACGAACGCGGCATGTCGAGGTAGCCCCAGTTCTCGTGCTGAAGGCGCTCGACCAGCGCTTTCGTAATCGCGGGCGCCGCTCTGAAGTCCATGTCCGCGATGCCCATGCCGGCGTCGAGGCGGTCGAGGCCATACGTTCTGATCTGCTGATCCCATTTGACCGAATCGGTCCCGACACGGTTGTACGGCGTGTCGAAATCGAACTTGCCGTTCGGCGTGTCGAGGAAGCTACCGGCGCCGGTCGCTCCGGTCAAAGTCGCCGCGCCCGGTCCTACCGCGCCCACGAGCGCCGTCATCCCGGCGTTTCTCAGGAACGATCTGCGGTCGAGCCCAGCAGGTTGAGACATGTGTTCGCTCCCTCGTCTTCGCATTTTCCGATTGATACTGCCCGGAACGGGCTGATACTACACCCCCGCGCGCCGCGTGTGTGGGGGAATTTGTCACCGCGCGACGAGCGGAAAGACGCCGCGGATCGGCGCGGCGAGCGCAGGCGATCCGCGGCGGGCGCTGGGCAGGGCTCCTCCGCATAATCGCGCCCCAAGCGGAACGATGCCGCGAAACAGCGCGGCGAGCGTAAGCGAGCCGCGGCGGGCGCTGGGCAGGGCTCCTCCGCATAATCGCGCCCCAAGCGGAACGATGCCGCGAAACAGCGCGGCGAGCGTAAGCGAGCCGTGGTAGGCGCTGGGGGTGGGGCCCCAGCGCAATTAGAAGACGAGGCGAACATGCTGATGCGTTGGTCCGTGAGCGTCGTCATCCTCGTTCTCATCGCGCAGTCGGGCCGCACCCAGCCATCATCCACCGAAAAACCTGGGACCGACTGGCCGATGTACCGCCACGACCTTGCGGGGAGCGGGTATTCGCCGCTTGCACAAATCGACACGAAAAACGTCGCGAAGCTGATCCAGGTGTGGACGTACGGGCTGCAGAGCGATGCGCCCCCCGCCGCTCAAGGGACGGGACGAGGCGGCGCAGGTGGACCGAATTCCGAGGCGACGCCGATCGTCGTCAACCGCGTGATGTATCTGCCGGCCGCGAACCGCGTGGTCGCGCTCGAACCAGACGAGGGCAAGGAACTCTGGCGATATACGGTGAGCGGCGGCGCGCCGTCGCGGCGCGGAGTCGCCTATTGGTCCGGCGACGGCAGCAACCGGCCGCGCATCATCTTCACCGCGGGGCGCCGGCTGATTGCGCTCGACGCCAACAGCGGCGCGATCGTCTCCAGCTTCGGCAGCAACGGCGAAGTGGACATGGGCGTGCCGTACAACTCGGTGCCGCTCGTCTACAAGAACGTGGTCGTCGTCGGCGCCAACACGCCGCCGGGTGCCATCGGTGGCATCGGCAACCCGCGCGCGTACGATGCGCGCACCGGCGCTAAGCTGTGGGAATTCAGTTCGGTGGCGCAACCCGGCACCGTCGGCCATGACACGTGGGAGGGCGATAGTTGGAAGGATCGCCTCGGCGCCAACGCGTGGCCGTTCTACTTCACGCTCGACGAGCAGCGCGGGCTCGTCTACCTGCCGCTCGCGTCGCCCATCCCGGGTCCTTATGGCGGCGATCGGAAAGGCGCCAATCTGTTCGGCAATTCAGTGGTCGCGGTGGACATCCAGACCGGGAAGTACCGATGGCATTTCCAAACGATCCATCACGACATCTGGGATCACGATCCGCCGGCGCCACCGGGACTCTTCGACATCGTGCGCAACGGCCGCACGATTCCGGCGCTCGCGCTGATCACCAAGTCGGGTTACATGTACATCTTGAATCGCGAAACGGGCGAGCCGATCTTCGGCGTCGAAGAGCGCGCGGTTGCGAAGAGCGACGTCCCCGGCGAGTTTGCGTTTGCGACGCAGCCGGTCCCCGTCAAGCCGCCGGCCATCGCGCGCGTCGCGTACAAGCCGGAGGATCTCGTCACGGCTGCGGATACGACGGCGGAGCACGCGGCGGCGTGCAAAGCGCTGGTCGAAAAGGACGGCTTGTACAACGCGGGTCCGTTCACACCGTGGGCCTATCGCACGGAGGGCGGTCCGGCGAAAACCGCGCTGAATTTTCCTGGAGGGCTCGGCGGCGCAAATTGGGGCGGCGTGGCGCACGCGCCGAGGCTCGGATACGTGTTCGTCGTGACGCAGGACGTCGGGGCACTCGGCTGGATGGAGAACCGGAGCGGATCGCTCGCGACCTTCGACAAGGCTGCGCCGGAACGGCCGGCTGGACGCGGCATTTTCGACGTCCGCATGAACGGTGTGAGTTGGCCGTGTCAGAAACCACCGTGGGGCCGCTTGATCGCGATCAACACGTCAACCGGTGAGATCGCGTGGCAGGTCCCGCTCGGCATCACCGAACAACTGCCCGCGGGCAAACAGACCACCGGACGTCCCGGAGTCGCGGGTCCCATCGTGACGGCCAGTGGCGTGGTCTTCGTCGCCTCCACCGACGACAACCGCTTCCGTGCGATCGATGCGAAGACCGGGAAGGAACTGTGGGTGGCCAAACTCGAGCGAAGAGGCAACGCCGATCCGATGACATATCAGGGCCGGAACGGCAAGCAGTACGTGGCGGTCGTCGCGACCGACACGCTGGCGGTTTACTCGCTGCCGTAAGGCGGAGGATCGATGCGCATCGCACACGCGGTCTCGGCGCTGTTTCTGCTACTCGCCCCGATCGACGCGGCCAACCCCGCCGCTCTCGTCGCGCAGCCCTTGAGGGCTGTGAAGGTCATCAAGTTCGGAAAGCTCGTGGACGGCACCGGACGGGTGATCCCGAACGCGGTCGTCCGCGTGGAGAACGACCGGATTCTGAGCGTGACCGCCGGCGACGCGCCAGTTCCGAGCGGCGCCGAGGTCATCGACTTATCGCGATTCACCGGCATCCCGGGACTCATCGACGCGCACACGCACATCACGTACTACTGGGCCGGCGATCCGGGAACGACCCCTCGCAACCAGCCAGCGCGTCCCGTGGCGATGACCGTCTTTCTCGCGCAGGAGAACGGGCTCAAGGCGCTCGAGGCCGGCGTGACGACCGTGCGCGATCTCAACGCCGCCGACGGCGCCGATTTCGCCATGCGCGATCTGATCAACATGGGCAAGATGATCGGCCCGCGGATCTTCGCGTCCGGGACCGGACTGCGAGTCATGCGCACCAGCCCGTCGCCGACGACCGTGGTCAACGGCGTCGATGAAGTCGTTCGGGCCACGCGGCAGGCCGTCGCCTCGGGCGCCGATTGGGTGAAGATGTTCGGGTCGACCGGCGGCTTCGACGACGTGACGCAGTTCCAGACCTTCGCGTTCGAGGAAATCAAAGCCGCGGTCGATGCGGCGCACATGCTGGGCAAGAAAGTCGCCGTGCACTCGTACGGCCCCGGCGGAGCCGCCGCCGCCGTTCGCGCGGGCGCCGATTCGCTCGAACACGCCACCGACATGGACGACGCCACGATCGCCGAGATGGTGCGTCGCAAGATTTATTACGTGCCGACGATCGATCACAATCAGTACTACATCGAGAACGGCGAGGTGTATCACTTCCCCGGAGATTATCGGGCTCGCTTGAGCAACTTCATCGCCCGGAACATCGAGACCGCGCGGCGCGCATTCAAGGCCGGCGCGATGATGGTGATGGGATCAGATGCCGTGTACACAGGCTGGGGATTGAACACGCGCGAGCTCGAAACGTTCGTCGCGCTCGGCATGACGCCCGAGCAGGCGCTGCAGACGGCCACCAGGAACGCCGCGGCGATGCTGGGCATGGAGACGAGTCTGGGCGCCGTCGCGCCCGGCTACTACGCCGACATCGTGGCCGTCGACGGCGATCCGCTCGCAAACATCACCGTCGTGACGAAGCACGTCCGGTGGGTGATGAAAGGCGGGCAAGTGGTCGTTGATCGGAGGAAGCCATAGCGAACACGCGGAATCCGGGGACTGCCGCCGTTCTCAGCGCGATCCTTCCGGGCATCGGTCAGTTCTACAACGGTGATTTCCTTCGCGGCATCTTCTGGCTGATCGTCACGCCGGGGCTGTGGATTGGCAGCGGCGGACTGCTGGGATGGATCTGCCACGTGATTGCGGCAATAACCGCCTATCATCGCGCACGGGCGAAGAACGCGTCGGCGGCCGGCTAGCGTCTTCGAGGCGCGCGCCTGGGCAACAGAGATTCACGGAGTTAACGGATTCACAAACGGAGCAACGGAGCAAACGGAGAAACGAACGGAGAAGAGGTTCGACGGCCGTCGCGAAGCGACGCACTGCGCCGATCCGGCGCAGTCAGCCGTCGAACCGCTTTCGATCGCACCCTTTCGCAAGAACTCGCGTTCTTCTCCGTTCGTCCTCTGTTTTCTCCGTTGCTCCGTTTGTGAATTCCGTTGCCTCCGTATTCCTCCGTTATCTCGCGCGCAGATGAACCATCCGCGACAACCGTGCGAGCGAGGCCGCATCGTTGACGCTCGCAAACGTGCTGATGTACGGCCGGGCGGCGCGCATGCCGCACGCGGTCGGCTCGTAACCCGGAGTCTCGAGGAGCGGATTCAGCCACACGACGCCGGCCGATCGCCGATGCAGGTCACGCATCGCGTCCCGCAGCATGTCCGGCGCGCCGACGTCCAGGCCGTCGCTCGCAATCATCACGACGGTGTCGCGCCCGACCATCCGGTCGCCGAATCGCCGCAGGAAGTCGCCGAGGCACGCGCCGATGCTGGTGCCTCCGGCCCACGCGTGATGGAGGCGCTCGAGGCGCCGTGTCTCCCCCGCCGCCGCGCGCCGCACGTCGCCAGTCACGCGCTGCAGCGCAGTCGAGAACGTGAACACTTCGACGCGCGTCGTGGACGTGGCGATCGCCACGCCAAGCGTCAGCGCGGTCCGCGCGTACTCGCTCATCGATCGGCTGCCGTCGACGAGCAGAACCAGTCGCGGCGTCCGGCGCGGGCGCCGCAACCAGCGCGCCGTGAGCGGCTCGCCGCCAGTCTGCAGACTCGCCCTCAGCGTTCGCCGCAAATCGAATCGCCGGCCCCTCGCCGACAGCCGCCATCGCCGCGTGA
>MNEX01000128.1 GCA_001917905.1 Acidobacteria bacterium 13_1_40CM_65_14 | reverse complement strand
TGAGCAGGTTGTACTGCTTCTTGACGTACTGAATGATCGCTTCGTCCATCTCGTTGCCCGCGACGCGCACCGCCTTGCTGTAGACAATGCCCGCGAGCGAGATGACGGCGATGTCGGTGGTGCCGCCGCCGATGTCGACAATCATGTTGCCGGACGGCTCGGTGATCGGCATGCCGGCGCCGATGGCCGCCGCCATCGCTTCCTCGACCAGGTGGACTTCGCTGGCCTTGGCGCGATAGGCGCTGTCTTTCACGGCGCGCTTCTCCACCTGCGTGATCTCCGAGGGCACGCCGATGACGATGCGCGGCCGCACCCAGACATTGCGGTTGTGGGCCTTCTTGATGAAGTAGGTCAGCATCTTCTCGGTGACCTCGAAGTCAGCGATGACGCCGTCCTTCATGGGCTTGATGGCGACGATGTTGCCCGGAGTCCGGCCGAGCATGTCCTTGGCGTCCCGGCCCACGGCTTCGACGCGGCCGTTCACCTTGTTGATGGCCACGATCGACGGCTCGTTCACGACGATGCCTTTGCCGCGCGCATAGACACAGGTGTTGGCCGTGCCCAGGTCGATGGCCAGATCACTCGAGAACAGCGAGAGCATCGAACGAAGACTCAATTGAGCTCCTTGGTAATCGCTAGTCCGGCGGTCGCTGGTCCGGAGTCGTTCTGTGCAGTCGCGTGCAATCTAACGACCAACTGACGACTATGCGTTACTGACTAATTAGTTTTCGGCAGGATCGGCAGCGGCCTGAATGCCGTTCTTCCCGGAGTCCTTGACTTGGTACATGGCCTTGTCCGCGGCCTGCACCAGCTCTTCGGCCGACGCCGCCACGTCAGGCAGCGTGGCGACGCCGACCGACGCGGTGAGGTGAATGTCGAGGCCGTCTCCGGCCAGAAACTTGTGATCCGCAATCCGATCGCGAATGCGCTCGCCGACCGCGAACGCGCCTTCGCCGCCGGTGTCGGGCAGGACGAGCGCGAACTCGTCGCCGCCGAAACGCGCCACCACGTCAGTTTCGCGGGCGCTCCCGCGAATGACGGCGGCCGCCTCCACCAGCGCCCGGCTGCCGAACAGATGCCCGTGCGTGTCGTTGACCCCTTTGAACCCGTCGAGATCGATGAACAGGAGCGATAACGGCCGGCCGTTGCGCGACGCGCGTTTGGTTTCGCGTCGCAGCACGAGGTTCAAGTATCGCGAGTTGAACAGACCCGTGAGGTCGTCGGTGACCGAGAGCGCCTCGGCGCGCTTCAGCAGAATGGCGTTGTCGAGCGCGACCGCCGCCGGCTCCAGCAGGATCCGCACCGCGCGCAGCATGCTCACTGACAACCGCGGCTCGCGCGCCGACGCGAGACTATCCAGCCCAATGAGCGCGCCGACCTTGCGCCCGCGGCAGCTCAGAGGGAACGCGACCACGGCGCCGACCGCGGAATTGTGGACGCGCGTGTCTCTGTGGAGATCGGCGCTGACGAATTCCTGCCCGCGGCTCATCACCCAATTCGCGATGGCGTACACCGCCGGTCCCATATCGGGCGTCAATCCGTGATCGGCGAGCACCGACAACTGCGCAGAGAGATCCGACGACACGACCGCCCAGCACGGCGCCGGCACCCACGTCGCGGCGCGATCAACGAGCAGCTCCGCGATTTTCGGCGGCTCGAGTGTGGTGTTGACGGCGCGCACGATGTCGAGCAGCGCATCACGCCGCTCGACGCGGCTCCGCAACGCGCGCTGGAAGACGCGCAGTTTCGTCGCGAGATCGAGCCCCGGCGTGGTCAGCGAAATTTCGCTGGCGCGCCGCAGTTTCGATCCGCTTTTTCCGGCTGGGCCGGCCGTGCGATACAGCGCGACCGGCATTCCCGTGGCTCGACTGCCTGGTGACATCCGCTACGGTGCTTCTGTATCTAGAAATATAGCACACGGCCGCCGGTAACTGCTTGCCACGCCGCAACTTCATGACATACGATCAGTGTTTTATTGTCGCTCTCGACCTCAGCGATTAGCCCTCGGAATCGCCCTGAGGGTCCGCTGACAAGCGGCAGGTCGTTGAGAGCCGATCGCTGAAAGCTTTTGGGTGTTTTATGACCATGCTCGACCGGATGCGCCGGCACAGGAACTGGCTGAAATGGAGCCTGGGTCTGGTTTGCCTGGCGTTCGTCATCTTCTACATTCCCGATTTTCTCCGCGGGACCGGCGCCGACGCCGCGTCCGGCGACACCGTCGCCCGAGTGGGCGGCCACGACATCACGGCCGGAGAATTCCGGCGCACGTATCAAGCTCAGCTGCAGGCCTACCGTTCGGCCTACGGCGGGCAGATGAACGACCAGCTACTGAAACAGCTCGGCATCGAGCAGCAGATTCTGCAGCAGATGGTCGACGAGCGCGCGGCGCTCGCCGAAGCCGATCGGGTCGGCATCACCGTCAGCGACGAAGAGGTCCGCCAGCGGATTTTCTCGATGCCGGCGTTCCAGGAGAACGGCGCGTTCATCGGCGAGGCGCGCTACAACCAGCTGCTCCGCATGCAGCGGCCGCCGATGTCGGCGCAGGAGTTCGAGGACAGCGTCCGCCGCGGCCTGACGGTCGAGAAACTCCGCGCGGCGCTCACCGACTGGCTGTCGGTCGCCGACAACGAGCTCGAGCAGGAGTATCGCCGCCGCAACGACAAAGTGAAGCTCGCCGTCGTCAGCTTCACGGCGGACAGCTTCCGCCCGCAGGTGTCGGCCAGCGACGCCGACGTCGCCACCTACTTCGAGGCGCACAAGGCGGATTTCAAAATTCCGGAGAAGCGGAAGATCAGGTATCTCCTGATCGACATCGACGGCATCCGTGCCAAAACCGTCGTCCCGCCGGCGGACGTCGAGCGCACCTACAACAACAGCATCGAGCAGTACACGACGCCCGAACAGGTGCGCGCCAGCCACATCCTCCTCAAGACCGAAGGCAAAGATGATGCGGCGGTGAAGGCGAAGGCCGAAGAGGTCCTGAAGCAGGCGAAGGCGGGCGCCGATTTCGCAGAGCTCGCGAAGAAAAATTCCGAAGACGAGCAGAGCGCGAAGAACGGCGGCGACCTCGATTACTTCGGCCGCGGCCGCATGGTGCCCGAATTCGATCAGGCCGTGTTCGCCATGCAGCCGAACCAGACGAGCGATCTGGTGAAGACGCAGTACGGCTACCACATCATCAAGCTCGTGGACAAGAAAGTCGCGACGACCAAGCCGCTCGCGGAAGTGCGGCAGCAAATCACCGATCAGCTCGGGTACGAGCGCGCACAGGCGCAGGCCGCCGATCTCGCGCAGAAGCTCGAGAAGCAGATCAGCCGTCCCGGCGATCTCGACTCGGTCGCGAAGGCGAACAAATTGGCGGTGCAGGAATCGGGGTTCTTCGCGCGCGACGAACCGATCCTCGGCCTCGGCCCGGCACCGGAAGCGACCAACAAAGCGTTCGAGATGAAACCGGGCGAGGTGTCCGGCGCGCTGCGCGCGTCGCGCGGATTCGTGATCGAGACGCTCGTCAGCAAGCAGGATCCCTACGTCCCGAAGCTCGACGAGGTGAAGGAGCGCGTCCGCGACGAAGTCATCAAGCAGAAGGCGCGCGACGCGAGCAAGCAGAAGGCCGCGGAGATCGCCGCGAAGCTGAAGGCGGCGCCCGATTTCGAGAAAGCCGCCAAAGCCGCGGGTCTCGAAGCGAAGACGACCGAGCTCATCAGCCGTGACTCACCGATCCCCGATCTCGGCGTCGCGCCGGCCGTCGAAGAGGCGGCGTTCAAGATGCCAGTGGGCGGCGTGAGCGAAGCGATCGCCACCGACAACGGGACGGCGGTGATCAAGGTGATTGAGAAGAAGGAAGTGACGCCGGACGAGTGGAAGACCGCGAAGGAGCGTTTCCGCGAGGAACTGCTGTCCGACCGCCGCAACCGCTTCTTCGGCTCCTACATGATGAAGGCGAAGAAGGGAATGAAGATCGACGTGAATCGCGAAACCCTGCAGCGCGTTATCGGCTAGCGCTGCGCGCCTAACTCGTTTTTCTTTGTGTCCTTTGTGTCCTTGGTGTTGATTCAGCGCAGATACGAAAAAGGCATTAACGCCAACGGCTCTCCCCTTCTGAACCACCCGAGCGGGCCGCGTATGGTCCTCAGCACTTCCAGCTCTCCGGTCGAAAGATTCGCGCTGACGAGCGCCGCCATCCGCGATTCCGTTGACCCGCTGAATTCATCCGTCAGGATCTCGTAGAAGCTTTTCCGTGGCGGGTAGACGACGAGTTCCACGCCGCTGTCGGCCGGAATCTTTGCGCGCTGCTTGGCGACCGCGATCGCCTGCTCGAGGCCGCCCAGCTGATCGACCAGGCCGTTCTGCTTCGCCTGCCGTCCCGTCCAGACACGACCCTGCGCGAGCGCGTCGATTTTCTCCGGCGTGCTGTGCCGCGCGTCGGCGACCTTCTCGACGAACTGGTCGTAGAACGACTGCAGCTGTTCCTGCAGCTTCTTCAACTCGTCCGGATTGTACGGACGCGCCGGCGAGTCGATCTCCGCGTGCTTGCCCATGCTGGTCGAGTCGATGCGTGCGCCGAGTTTTTCGTACACGCCGCCGGTGACAATCTTCCCGCCGAAGATGCCGATCGATCCGGTGAGCGTCGACGGCTGCGCGACGATCACCTGCGCCGGCATCGCGATGTAGTAGCCGCCGGACGCGGCGAGATCCGACATCGACGCGATGAGCGGCCGATCGGCGCGCTCCTGCTTGGTGATCATCAGCTCACGCCAGATGGCGTCGGACGCCGACGCCGACCCGCCCGGGCTGTCGATGCGGAGCACAATCGCGCGCACCGATCCGTCCTTGCGCGCGCGGCGGATGTACTCGATGAGCGTATCGGACCCGGCCGCGGCGCCGTTGAGCGGATCGAACCCGCTCTTGCCGCCGGTGATGACGCCGGCGGCATGGATGACCGCGATCCGCGGCCCGCGATCGAGACCGACCGACGACGGGCTGACGCGCGCGTAGTCGTCGCCCTCGATGTGCGACCGGTGCTCGCCGGCGCGCAGCTTCTCCTCGACCTGATCTTCGTACGCGACGTCGTCGATGAGGCCCGAGTGCAGCGCGTCCTCGGGCATGAACGGCCCTTCGTCGAGCAGCGTGCGGACCTCGCCCTCGTTCTTCTTGCGGCTGTCGGCGATGCCGCGCACGAGCTGATCGTAGAGATCGCGCGTGAGCGCTTCGTCCATCTCTTTGTGCGCGCGCGTGTAGCCTTTTTCCGTGAACGTGTTCACCGCGGTCTTGTACTGGCCGACGTGATGCAGATCGGGATACGCGCCAATCTTGTCGAGCGTGCCGCGCAGGAACAGCTCGTAGGTCGCGATGCCCGTGAGATCGAGCGGGCTCGACGGCATCAGAAAGACTTTGTCGGCCGCCGTCGCCAGGTAGTACTCGCGATCGCCGCCGTATTCGAGGTACGCGTACACCGGCTTGCCTGACTTCTTGAACTCGATCACCGCGTCGCGGACTTCCTGCACTTTGCCCCAGAACGGCGAGTCGAAGCCGGTGGGCCTGAGCATCACCGCGCGCACGCGCGAATCCACTTTCGCTTTCCGCAGGTTGTCGACGACGGAACGAACCGTCGGCGCCTTCACACCGCGCACGTAGCTCACGACGTCGTTGGGCGCGACTTCCGTGAGGTTGCCGCCGACGCGGAGGACGAGCGTCGAGTTCGACGAGACGGTTGGTTCGCGGCCGAAGAGGAGATACAGCAGCGCGAAACCCGCCATCGACAGGAAGACGGCGGCACCGAGCACTGTAAAGAGGAGAGCAAATCCGCGCCGAGCCATAAGACCTCACGTTCAACCGCAAAGACCGCAAGCCACGCAGAGAAAACCTCGTGCTCAGCGCGCTCCGCGTCCTTCGCGGTTGCTTTTTGAGTATAGTCCGTCCCTTACGGCACCCCAACGCGGGTGCCGCGTTGGGGGCCCCGCCATGCACACGCTGCTGCAGGATGCGCGCTACGCGCTCGCGATGATGCGGCGCAACAAGGGATTCACCGCGGCCGCGCTGCTGACGCTCGCGCTCGGCATCGGCGCAACGACCGCGGTCTTCTCCGTCGTGTATGGCGTATTGCTGAGACCGCTGCCCTATCCCGATGCCGATCGGCTGGTGCGGCTTTCCGAAGAACATCCGGGAGCAGTGTCGCCGCTGCGTGAGGCGATGCTGAGCAACCTGACCTACCACGCGTGGAGCCGCGCGGCGAGCACCGTCGAGCAATTCGCGGCCTACAGCTACGCCGAGTACACCGTCGCGCTGCCCGGAGGCGCCGCGCGGTTCGTTGGCGCGCCCGTGACGCCGTCGTTGTTCGCGCTTGTCGGTGCGACGCCGGCTCTCGGTCGATTCTTCCGCCCCGAGGAAGCTCGCAGCGGCGCTGACGCCGTGCTCGTGCTGAGCGATCGCGGATGGCGCGAGCGGTTCAACGGCGATCCGGCCATCGTCGGACGCAGCATCGCCATCGATGGCCGGCCGTACACGATCATCGGAGTCGGCAGGCCCGGCTTCCGCTTTCCGGATCGCGACGCACTGCTATGGACTCCGCTGGAAGTACAGCAGCCAGCGCCCGACGCGGTCGCCGGCCAGCGCGGACGGATGAACGTTCTGTGGGCGCTGGCGCGATTGAAGCCGAGTGTGACGACTGCGCAGGCTGAAGCCGAAGGCACGGCCGCGGCCCGATCGACGATTCGTCCGATGGCGGCCAACCTGTTGTTCGGCGTGGGCGGACCGCCCGTGACGCACGTCCGCGGTCTTGCCGCGGAAATGACATCGCGCGTGCGCGCCGCGCTCGTGGTGCTTGCAGCCGCCGTGGGCTGCGTGCTGCTCATCGCGTGTGCGAACGTCGCCAACTTGTTTCTGTCGCACGGCGTCGCTCGGCAACGCGAGCTCTCGGTTCGTGCGGCCATCGGCGCAAGCCGCGGCCGATTGGTGCGTCAGCTTCTCACTGAAACCGCGGTCCTTTCCGCGACTGGCGGCACCATCGGATTGGCGCTCGCTTGGATGCTCGTCCGGCTCGCGCCCACGCTCGCGTCACGCGATTTTCCGCGGTTCGAGGACGTGGCCGTCGACGCCAGAGTCGTGGCGTTCACGGCGGCGGCCGCGATGTTTGCCGCGCTTGCACCGGCCTCGCGCCCGCATGGCGGGGCACGGGCATCAACCTCGTCGAATCGCTACGCGGCGGCGGTGACGCGGCGGCGGCCGGCGGTTTCCGCGGCCGGCGCGCGCACCATCTGCGAGCCGCGCTTCTCGTCCTCGAAGCGGCATTCGCCGTCCTGCTGCTCGTCGCCGCCACACTGCTCGCGCGCAGCTTCGCGCGTCTGATACGCGTCGACGCTGGCTACACACCGGACCACGTACTCGTGACGGAGATGTTCGTACCCGACGGCGACGGCGCCGAGCGGGGCGAGCCGATGCGAATCCTCGTCGACACGCTGCTGGACCGGGCGCGCGCGTTGCCGGGAGTAGTGGCGGCCGGCGCCGCGAACATGATGCCTCTCGACCGAGCGACGCAGATCGCCGGCTTTCCCGCGCCATGGACGGGGCCCGGGGCGGCGCCGGTGAGCGCGCGATCGTTTCAGTACGTGGTGACGCCCGGGTACGCCGAGGCCCTGGGTCTGCGGGTCAAGACGGGACGCGTCTTCCGCAACAGCGACGTGACGAGCGACATCCGGCCGTGGATCGTCAGTGAAGAATTCGCGCGCTTGTACCTCCCGCCGAATCCTGTCGGCTATCGGTGGACCGTGCCGGCCACGGCGACCACCCCGCAGCGCACGAACGAAATCGTCGGCGTCGTCGCCAACGTGCGGAAGGGCGGTAACGACGCCGCGGTTCAACCCGAACACTATCAAGTGCCGCACGCGCCGATGCGCTTCTTCGGACACGTCGAGATCGCGCTGCGGACGGCCTCGGAGCCTGCATCGCTGGCGCCGGCGATGCGTGCCGCCGTCCGCGCGCTCGCGCCGTCGGCGGCGATCGAGACCGTCACCCTGTCCCAGCGGGTTGCGGAGTCGGTCGATCAGCGTCGTTTCGCCCTGTCCGTGCTTGCCACGTTCGCGCTGCTCGCAATGGCGCTCGCGTCCATCGGACTGTACGGGGTGTTGTCATATGCCGTGTCGCAACGGCGCCGCGAGCTGGGCGTCCGCGCCGCGCTTGGCGCCGCGCGCGGCGATCTGGTCGCACTCGTCGTGCGCGAAGGCCTCATCGTCACCGCGCTTGGCCTGGCGCTCGGTCTGGCAGGCGCCGCGGCGTTGACGCGCGTGATGCAGGGCCTGCTCTTCGGCGTCACGCCACTCGACGCGGTGTCGTTCGCCGCGGCACCCGCAATGCTCGTCCCGGTGGCGATCGTCGCGTGCCTGCTGCCGGCGTACCGCGCGGCGAGGATCGATCCCGCCGAGGCGCTCCGAACGGAATAAAGGAACCGCCGAGCACGCGGAGAACGTAGAGCTTGATTTCTCGGCGGCTCGGCGCGCTCGGCAGTTGCTTGACCCCACAGGCATGACGGTTGCACCTCGACTGTGCATGACACCGACTCGACTGCTCGTTGCCGTCCTTCTCGTCGCATTCCCATACGTCGCCGCCGCACAAGCACCGCCGAAGGAACCGCCGCCGCTCTGGGACATGCAGATTGGTGCATCGTTCGTAGGCACGAGCGGCAATTCCGATACAGCGTCAACCGGCGCCGACTTCGCGGCCCATCGTCGCGGATTGGTCTGGCTGATCGATTCCACGGCGACCGCCGTGCGCACGAACAGCGACAACAAGACGACCGCCGAGCGCTATCTCGGCATGCTGCGCGGCCAGCGCAAGCTGACCAAGATCATCGGTCTGTCGGCGGGCGAGAAACTCGAACGCGATCGCTTTGCCGGCATCGACCTCCGGTCGATTCTGGACGCCGGTCTCAGTTGGGCGCTCATCCGGCAACCCAGGTGGACGCTCGACGGCGTGACGGCTCTTGCGTGGAATCACGAGTCGCGCACGACGGGGCCGGGACTCGACCATCCCGTCGGCGTGTTACAGCTCCTCAGCCGCATTCCATTCGGCGGTGCCGGCGACATGACGCAGCGCTTCACGCACTACCCGGACTTCAAGGCCTCGTCTGCATATCGAACGGAAGCCGAGTTGACGGCACAGGCCGCGATGGCCGCGCACCTCGCACTGAAGATCGGGTACCTACTCCGCTACGCGAACGACCCAGTCCCGGGATTCAAGAAAACCGACAACACGACGACCGCGTCGGTAGTCCTCCGCTGGAAGGCGTCCACTCCGGCACCGGCGCCGTAACGTCGCGCGATCAGAATCTTCATCCTCCGACGCCGGACGGCACGGCAGAAACTGCCGCATTCGAGCGCGCGACCATCGGTCGATCGACCACTTCTCGCGGAAATCCGAAGCACGGCCGATCGGCATCATCGTCGCATCATGACGATGCTATGATTCGCCGCCTTCGCATGACGGTTGCTCAACTCAAGAGGCGGATGGATGGCCGGTTCACGCGCCTGGAGCGGCGGATGAATGCGCGCTTCGCTGCCGTGGACGTCCGCTTCGACGCGATGGAACAACGCTTCGACGGCCGGCTTGACGACATGAGTCGAAGCCACGACGCGCGCTTCGCGTCACTCGAGCGGCATCTGATGTCGCTCGGCGACAAACTTGATTCGATCACGCGGCGTCTCGACGGGACGATGAAGGAGCACTGGCAGCTCCTGAACGAACATGAAGAACGCATCCAAGACTTCGAACGCGCCGAGCGGGCACGATCGGCTCCGCGAAATTGATCGGACTGCGACAATAAAGAGCGGTCATCGCAAGCGTGAGCCGCAGTACGACGACTGCCTCGCGCCACCCAAACCGCGCCGGCGCGTCCGTGAGGCGCGTCGCTGGCTCGACGAGCTGTATGCCGCCACCACCAACGGCTTACCTCGCGATCGATGGCCCGGACAGCGCCTGTTCATGCCGAGCGAGACCGGCGAGATCTGCCAGACGGCTATCGCCGAGCTCGAGCAGCGCGATCCTGAGCTCTACATAGCGGTTCGGCACGTGATCTTTTGGAGCGTCACCAAGACCACAGTCGAAACATTCAAGCGCGACGCCGCCGAGCGAGGTGCGCACCTCACCAGAATCCGAGCCGAGATCCGGCGGCCTCGCGAATTCAAGTGATGCGGCGTTACGCTATACTCAGTGTTCCGGCCCGCGAGATTTTCTCACCACTGCGGAAGTGGCGGAACGGCAGACGCGCTAGCCTCAGGAGCTAGTTGGAGCAATCCAGTGGGGGTTCAAATCCCCCCTTCCGCACCAATTCCTAACTGTCAGGAGACGAGAGACTTGGCTGGATCGGTCTGAGGGATCGATTCGGTCGAACGGTCGTCGTTCCGATCGCGATCTTGCAACGATCTTGCAAGAGCCGCGGCTTCGCGAATTTCGTCGATCCTGCGAGCGGCGTTGTGCAACTGTCGCTCGTTTGCATTGATGTAGATCGTGGTCGTTTTCAGATTGCTGTGACCGAGCATCTTGCTGACCACGTGTGTGCCGACACCGGCTTCTTCCCAACGGCTTGCCGCCTCGTGACGAAGATCGGCGAGATGGAAGTCGGCGATGCCGGCCGCGATTCGTGCGCGTTCCCACGCCTCGCGGGCTGACTTTCTCCGCCGCCCGATTTCGTCACCGAACACGAACGCCTCGCGTCCGAATGGCTGACCCTCGGGGTCGCCGATTGGCTGGCCGAAGGCGTCAGACTGAATAAGTACCGCCTTTTTCATCAGCCCACTAGCCGCGGGGCAGGTCAGCCGAGGGCGAGATTTGTAGAGTCACACCGTATTGCGCCGTCTACGTTCGGTTGGTATAGTTTATATACCACATGCGGTTCGAGTTCGACCCTGCGAAGTCGGCCGCCAACAAGGTCAAGCACGGGATCGACTTCGTCGAGGCACAGGCGCTCTGGCTGGACGGGGAGCGCCTCGAACGAACGGCGCGGCCGACGAACGAGCCGCGCTTCCAGATTATTGGGCAAATAGAGCAGACCATATGGACTGCCACAGTGACCTATCGCCATGAAAACACGATCCGCATCATCTCGGTCCGCCGCGCACGCGACAGCGAAGAAGCGCGGTACCTCGAAGGGCCGTAAACCTCCCATGATCTCGGCTGAAGAATTCGACCGCCTCGCAGACTTGCCGGTCGATGATCCTGCTGGCGACATGGAAGCCTATATCGATCATGCCAAGACGCGTCGCCCCGGCCGCGAGGTGCAGCGCGTGAACGTCGACTTTCCTGTCGACTTGCTCAACGCGATCGACCGCGAGGCAAACCGCATCGGCGTCACGCGCCAGGCGTTCATCAAGATCAGGCTTGCGGACACCCTCGAACGCCATTGAGCGGCTCTGACCCCGCTGTAATGGGAACTTGCAAGAACTTGCAAGCACGTCGCGAAAAGCTATCGGAACGGGCCGCGGAGAGCCAAGACCAAATGAAACCGACCCCGATTTTACGGGGTCGGCTTCGGTCTGCGTTATCTGTCTCTCGCCTCAGGAGCTAGTTGGAGCAATCCAGTGGGGGTTCAAATCCCCCCTTCCGCACCAATTCTAAGCCATTGATTTCACACTGGCCCTACGTGGCGAAGGGTCGGCGCTGGACGTGCTGCGGTGTGCTCGATCTGGGTGCAGGGCTCGCGGTCATTCGGCACCGGTTCCGCGACACGTTCGCCGTCGAACTCATCCCTAGCCGGAGTGCCCTCGACCAAGTGTCCATTCTCCTGGGTCACAGCTCGGTGAAGATCACCGAGAAGCACGACGCGCCTTGGGTGAAACCGCGGCAAGAGCGGCTTGAGGAGCTGGTCAACAAGACCTGGAGCGCGTAGCAGGAGCCCACCTCCCGGTCGCCCGGGAGCTCGGCATTGCAACGCGATTGACATCGGATCAACGGCCGATCTGCACCACGAGTCCCGCCGTTGCGCTCAGGTGGTGGACGACTTGAAATCGGACGCCGGCATCGGGCGCGAATGCCCCGAGAACTGACAGTTCGCGGATGCGCAATCCGAGCGGCGACGGCGCCAGGTGATCCGAGATCTCCAGCCGCAACCCGACGCCTGCTGGCCCGAGCGGGAGGCGAAAGTCGGTCCCCATCCCGACGTTCACCGCGAACACCGTCTCAGTACTCAATTCATCGATTGCGAGGAGAAACTGACGCCCAGCATCCGCGATCACGATCGTGTTCCCGCGCGCATCAACCCGGCTCGGACCGTGTTCAATGAAGGTGAGCGGCGGACTGATCGCTTTTTTTAGATGGTACGTAATGCCGCCCAGTCCGACGAACCCGTAGGGCCACACCCATCGCGTCGGCTTGTAGTCAATGAACCCGATCGCCGCCTGCACATCGTACAGCCACGTGTCGATGCCGACCGACACGCTCTCGTCGGCCGACTGACTTCCGCTGAGCGGTGCTCCGCCGATCCTCAAAGAGGACCGTGAAAAGCCGGCTTGCGCGCGGAATCCATACCTGCTTCGCCAGTACGTTGCCGTTGCGCTGAACTCGGTGTCCGGCTCGACACGCAGATCGCGGCTGAGGACCTGCTCGAGCACGCCCGATGCAGAAGAGATCGATCCGAGCAACACCAGGCTGCTCCAGCGCGTTGGCAGCAAGAACCCGGCGGACGCGCTCAAGTCGACGCGCGGCGGGCGGTCCTGCGGATCCGCCCAGGGTTGCGACCAATCCTGAGCGATGATGGGCGCTGGAAGCAACGTGAGCGTCGCGACAAGTGGAACCAAAGAGAGCCGGGCGTGACGCATAATGAAACCCCTTTCGCACCGGCAACACACAACGATCATAGCGCCGATTAGGGGGGTGGACCGCGGGCAGTGAAGGAGCGCGCTCAAATCGCGGCCGGAGAATCCGATTGCACAGACGATCCGCGTTGGTCATGATGTTGTTCCGGTGAGAGCGCACGTTCTCCGGAACGAAATCCTTAGGTCCGCCGGAGCCAAGGGCGGCGACAATCGTTTTGATTTCGTCGCTCCTCAGCGAATGGGGCGGTCGGACCATTCCTCGTCCCACATCATCGGCATGATCACGTCACGGCCCTGGAAGGAGACTGCTGTGCGACGACATGGACCGGCGATCGCGGTGTTCGTGATGCTGATCAGCAGTTCGGCCAACAATGCGGCCGAACCCGGTGGCCCCGTTTTCCCGAATGAGCAGGAGCCGAGCAGCGCATCCGCAGACGAGGTGATTGTCACCGGCCTCGTTGAGTACGTTTACGCGCCGCGCCTGTTCACCATCGCACCAGCCGCCGCCGCCGAGCGGAAGCTGCTCGTTTTTGCTCCGAACGCGCGGTTGACTCCGCGACCCGGCAGCTGGCTTGCGGCGCGCGGAGTGTTCCGCCAGCCTGACGACACCGGGTTCGAGACGGTGCGCGGCTACGGGCAATTCAACGAGCTTGCACGTGACGAGTTCGCGTCGCGGCCGGTGCTGATCGCTCGGTCGTTCGTCACCTCCACCGGTCACCCGCTCGCAAAGCCGGCTGTTATCTCTCCGCTTGCTGCGACGGGGTCTCGGCAAGAAGAATCGCCCGAAACCCGCTGGAGCCAATTCGCAATCGCGGTACGTCCCGCAGCCCTCGCGGATCTTATCGACTCACTCGCGGGCCACGCCGTTCGACTGCAGTCCGCCCGCGTTGTCGGAGTACTGAATCCACGTGTCTTCCTTGTCGACTCTCAAACGCGGTTGCCGCCGCTCCTGGACCGCAATCGCGTTCTCGTGTTCATCGACGCGGGCACGCTCCGCGTCGATCCAGCCGTGCTCGTCGCCTCGACGGTAACGGTGTCTGGCACCGCCCGCACGCTGCTCGGGATGCAGGTGAGCCGGGAGGTTGCGTGGCCCCCGGCGCTGACTCGCGATGTCGTCGAGCGCCTCGAAATCCGGGCCGCCGTCCTCGCGAGATCGGTGCGAACCAATGAAGGTGTCGACCTCCTCGTTCGGTAAACACCGGTTCCCCGGCGGCGAGCCGATGACACAGGGGAGTAATCCCCTTCGGCTGAAGACCGACCGTCTCCCCTGTACTTTCCGGCGTTGAATGCCGATACTTGGGAGCGTGCAAACATTCTCACGCGCCGATCGGATCATCGCCTGCGCCGTCGCGCTCGCGTCCGTCCTGATGATTGCGGGGATCCGCTACGCGTTTACACGGCCGCCACGCACGCCGTGGACGATGGCCTCGACCGATCTGCCGCATCTGCCGTGACTTGAGCGCCGATCCGGTATAGATTCTCGCCAGCACCTGGGAGGATCTATGAACTGCCGCCGCATCTGCCGCCTCGCCATCGCCGTGGCTCTGGTCGCGACGCCTACGTTCGCGCAGAGCAAAGCCAAAGCCGAGAACGTTCCCGAGATCCCGTACGACTCGGTCCCGAACTTCTTCAAGATGCCGCCGACGATCTACTTCGGCGAGGGCATCGGCGTGGCCACGAATTCGAAAGGTCACGTTTTCGTCTACACGCGCAGCGGCGACACACGGCTGTTCGAGTTCGACGAGAAGGGCACCTTCGTCCGCGAGATCGGACAGGGACTCTACGGCTTCGTCTTCGCGCACGCGGTGCGCGTCGACAAGGACGACAACATCTGGGCGGTCGACGAAGGGGCAAACATGGTGATCAAGTTCAACCCCCAGGGCCGCGTGGTGATGACGATTGGCCGGCGGCCCGAAGCGGTCGAAGAGCTCGCCGCCATGTCGGGACAGGGCATATACAGCGGCGCGAACAAGCCGTATTCGTTCAACCGGCCGACCGATGTCGGCTGGGACGCCGCCGGCAACATCTTCGTGTCCGACGGCTACACCGATTCGCGCGTCGTCAAGTACGACAAGAACGGCCGATTCATCAAATCGGCGGGCACGCGCGGCAGTCAGCCCGGGCAGCTGAATCTCCCGCACACGCTGCAGGTCGACGCGCAGGGCAACGTCTACATCGGCGACCGCAGCAACGCGCGCGTCCAGGTGTGGGACAACGATCTGAATTTCAAGACCATCTACGACAACGTCGGCAGTCCGTGGACGCTCTGCATTTCACCCGGTCCCCACCAGTACCTGTTCGTCTCGAACTCGGTGCCCGACAACGGTGACTCGCGGACGGCGGCAGTCACCGGCGAAATCTACAAGATGGAGCTGGACGGGCGGATCCTCGGCAAGTTCGGCAAAGGCGGCAAGGCGCTGAAGGAGTTCAGCACGGTGCACGGGATCGATTGCCGCAATCCGAACGAGCTGTTCGTCTCGGAGATCACCAGCTGGCGCGCACAGAAGATCATCCTTCGCCCGCAAACCACCACGTCGAGCGGGAAGTAGGAGAAGCCCATGAGACACCAACAAGCTCTGCGTGCTCTGCGGGCTCTGCGTTCCATCGTCGCGGCGGGCGCGTTCGCGTGTGGCGCATCCCTGTTCGCGCAGTCGTCCGCGCCTGACATCGCGTTCGACTCGAACGCCGATCTGCTCAAGCTGCCCGACAACATCCACCTCGGCGAAGTTGCGGGCGTGGCGACCAACTCGAAGGGTCACATCTTCGTGTACACGCGGACTGGCCCGGCGCACGCGGCGCTCGGCAGCAACCGCACGTTTTACAAGGCGGGCTCGCGGTTGTTTCAGTTCGATCAGACCGGGAAGTTCGTGAAGGAGATCGGCGTCGGCGTCTACGGGCTGAACTTCGCGCAGGCCGTGCACATCGATCCGCAGGACAACATCTGGGTCGTCGATCAGGGATCCAGCAACGTCATCAAGTTCGATCCCGACGGCAAGATTCAGCTGGTCCTCAGCCGAAAACCCGAAGCGATCTCCGTGCGCCCGGCGGCTGGACGCGGCGGGCCCAGTGAAGGTCGTGAAGGTCGCGAAGGTCGTGAAGGTCGCGGCGGTGGCGCGCCGGAAGGTCGCGGCGCGGGACGAGGCGACGCCGCGACGACGAGCGCTCCGGGCGCGCAGGCTGGAGCGCCTGCCGGCGGCGGTGGACGACCGGGTCCGCCCGGACCACCCGGGACGGGCATTCCCGGCGACAGCTTCACGCGGACCGCGGACGTCGCGTGGGATCGCGCCGGCAACATCTACGTCGCCGACGGCGTGGCGACGGCCGGCAACGCGCGCGTCGCCAAATTCGACAAGGACGGACATTTCATCAAGTCGTGGGGATTCCGCGGCAGCGAGCCCGGTCAATTCAACGCGCTGCACGGCATCGCGCTCGACGCGCAGGGCAACGTCTACGTGGCGGACGCGGGCAACAAACGGATCCAGGTGTTCGACGGCGACGGTCACGCGAAGTCACAGATCGCGAACATCGGCACGCCGTACGCCATCTGCATCACGCCCGGTCAGCACCAGTACTTGTACAGCTCGAACTCCAACGATCCCGAGACGCTGGACAACGGCGAGATCTACAAGCTCGAGCTCGACGGACGCATCGTCGGCAAGTTTGGACGAGCGGGGAAGCTGCCGAAAGAATTCGGCACGGTGAACGCGATCGATTGCCGCAGCGAGAACGAGCTGTTGGTCGGCGAGCTGCTCAACTGGCGCGTGCAGAAGCTGACGCTGCGTTCGAGGTGACGCATGCGCGGAACACTTGCTCTTGCATTCGTCATCGCACAGGCCACGGCGTTCGCCCAGTCGCCAGCGGCGACCCCGGCAATCGATATCCCGAAGGCTGACCTCGAGGCGACCTTGGCACGCGCGCCGGCCGCCGGTGTGATGGACCAGCAGATTCGCGTCGTCGACATCGGCAAGTACAACGTCGCCGTCGGCGTCCTGCATCGCGCCGCGAAGGCGAAGCACACCGCCATCTCGCATGCGCAGGTGACCGAGGTCTATCACATCCTGCAGGGCTCGGGCATGCTCGTCACCGGCGGGGCGATCGTCGACGCCACGCCGGTCGCAGCCGACAGCGAGACGGCCAAAGTCCTCGTCGGCCCGAGCACGACCGGTCCCTCCATTCGGAACGGACGGACGCGCAAGGTCTCGCCCGGCGATACGATCGTGATTCCGCCGGGCGTGGCGCACTGGTTCACCTCGGTGGACGACGATATGAACTACCTCGTCGTGCGCGTCGATGCGGACCACGTGCTGCCGGCCGGCTACGTGAACCCCGCGCTCAAAAAGTAACCAAGGAGGCCCTTCGTGAAACGTGCACTCTTCGTCGTGTTCATGCTGCTCGCGACCACGGCGTTCGCGCAGCAATCCGTTCCTGAAATCCCGTTCGACGCCAACATCACCTACCTGAAGCTGCCGGCCGACATCAACCTCGGCGAGGCGTCGGGCGTGGCGGTCAACTCGAAGGGCGACATCGCGGTCTTCTCGCGGTCGAACAGCGCGAACGGGCCCGCGTACGGCGCGACGGCGTCGCAGGTGCTCCTGTTCGACAAGACAGGGAAGTTCCTCCGCGAGGTCGGCAAAGGACTGTACGCCTGGTCGTACGCGCACACGGTGCGCTTCGACAGGGACGACAACCTGTGGGCCGTCGACAAAGGCTCGGACATGATCGTCCGCTTCAACCCTGAAGGGCACGTGACGATGGTGTTCGGACGGAAGAAGGAGGCGTCGGACGAAGCCGAGCACTGGACGCGCGTGACGCCGCCGCGCCCGCCGGTGAACGGCCAGTTCCGCCAGCCGACCGACGTCGCGTGGGACGCCGAAGGCAACATCTACATCAGTGACGGCTACATCAACTCGCGCGTGGCGAAGTTCACCAGGGACGGCGACTGGGTCGCGTCGCTCGGCGAGCCGGGCAGCGGCAAGCTCGGGAACCTGAACACCCCGCACACGATCGCGAACGATGCGAAGGGCAACATCTACGTCGGCGACCGGGGCAACCGTCGCATCCAGGTGATCGATCCGAAGACGAACCAGTTCGTGCGCGAGATCAAGATCGATGCGCCGGCGCCGGCTGACGCGCAGCCGTGGATGGGGGCAAAACCGGATGTCGCGCGCCTGCTCGCGCCCGATGCGCCGCCGGGATCGGCCACCATGGCGCCCGGTGCGCCGTGGGCGCTTTGCGTGACCCCGCCCAACGCGTCGGGCCAGCAGTTCCTCTACAGCTCGGACGCGTTCCCCGGACGCGTCTACAAACTGACGCTCGACGGCAAAGTGCTCGGCATGCTCGGCAAGTCCGGTCATGCGGCGAAGTCGTTCGGGTGGATTCACGAGATCGCCTGCCCGTCGGAGAACGAGCTCTACGTCGCCGAGCTGTTGAACTGGCGCGTGCAGAAGCTGTCGTTGAAACCGGCCGCTGCAAAGACGTCGACGGCCGGTCAGTAGGTTGTCACTGATTGTTAAGAGCCTGACTTCAGCCTGACTGCAGTCAGGCTTGTGACAATTGGAACGGCGGTCTCGGGGAGTTCGTATACGGGCCTATGGACGGACTCCTCGCCGACCTGCGCTATGCCTGTCGCGTCATCGTCAAGAACCCCGGCTTCAGCGCGGTGGCGATCGCCGCGCTCGCGCTCGGCATCGGCGCCAACGCCGCGATCTTCTCCGTCGTCAACGGCGTCCTGCTGCAGCCGCTGCCGTATTCGGAACCGGAGCGCTTGATGCGGCTGTGCCGCAAGTACCCGAACGGCGAAGGTTGCGCCGTCTCGATTCCGAAGTTCATGACGTGGCGCCGCGCGCAAGCGTTCGACGCGATGACGGCGTACGACTTCGCCGGACCCGGCGTCAACCTGAGCGGCGGCGATCGGCCGGAACAGGTGCGCGGCATCCACGTGAGCGCCGACTACTTTCGCGTGTTCGGAACGATCCCGGCGATCGGACGCACGTTCACGGCCGAGGAGGATCGGCCTGGCGGAGCGTACGTCGCCGTGCTGGCGCACTCGCTGTGGACGACGCGGTTCGGCAGCGATCCGTCGATCGTCGGCAAGACGATCGTCCTCAACAGCGAACCGTACACAGTCATCGGCATTCTGCCGGATCGGTTCCGGCCCGATCCAAAAGCTGACGTCTTCATCCCGCTGCAGGCGGATCCGAACAGCGCCAACCAGGGACATTTTCTGAGCGTTGCGGCGCGCCTCAAGCCCGGCGTCACGATCGACGCGGCGCGCGCTGAGATGAAGCTGCTCGGCGACGAGTTCCGCCGCGCGACCCCCCGCTGGATGGACAACACCGAGTACGTCGGCGTCGACACCATGCAGGAGCTCGCCGTGCGCGACGCGCGGCCGGCGCTGCTCGTCCTGCTCGGCGCCGTCGCGCTGGTGCTGCTCATTGCGTGCGCGAACGTGGCGAACCTGCTGCTCGCGCGATCGGCGGCGCGGCAAAAAGAGATCGCGATCCGCGCCGCCATCGGCGCCAGCCGCGGCGACATCGTCCGTCAGGTGCTGGTCGAAAGCGTCCTGCTGTCGTCGATCGGCGCGGTCGTCGGTCTCGTGCTTGGCGTCTGGGGCGCGCGTGCGCTCGTCGCGCTCAGCCCCGGCGATCTGCCGCGTGCCGCGGACCTCGCGGACGCGTCGCTCCTCGGCTCGATCCTCGATTGGCGGCTGCTTGGATTCACGGCCGGCGTCGGCGTCCTGACAGGAATCCTGTTCGGTCTCGCGCCGGCGCTGCATCTCGCGCGTGCGAATCTCGGAGTCGCGCTGAAGGAAGGCGGCGATCGCGGATCGACCGGTGTCCGCGTCGGACGGACGCGTGGCGCACTTGTCGTCGCCGAGATGTCGCTGGCGGTCGTCCTGCTCGTCGGCGCGCTGCTGCTGATCCGCACGTTCGTGGGCCTTCGAGCCGTCGATCCTGGATTCAATCCCAAGAATGTCCTGACGGTCGAGACGTCGCTCGCCGGCGCGAAGTACGCGACGTCGCGGCAAGTCGAATCGCTGACGCGACAGGTAACCGCGCGGATCAACGCGCTGCCCGGCGTGCAGGCGTCGGCGCTCACGCTGAGCCTGCCGGCGTTCCCGAGCTTCGACCTGCCGTTCCGCATCGAAGGACGGCCGCTCGCCGGTGATTCACAGTTTCACGGCGACGAGCAGTGGCGATTCGGATCGCCTGACTATTTTCGCGCGCTCGGCATTCCGCTGCAGCGCGGGCGGTTGTTCACAGACGCCGATACCGGCGGAGGCTCGGCCGCGCTCATCGTCAACGCGGCGATGGCGAGGAAGTATTGGCCCAACGGCGATGCAATCGGCCAGCAGCTCACGATCGGCAAGGGTCTCGGACCGGAGTTCGACGATGCGACGCGTCAGATTGTCGGCATCGTCGGCGACGTTCGAGAGAACGGTCTCGACCGCCGCGCGCCGCCCGTGATGTACCTGCCGGCCGCGCAGGTGCCGGACGCGATTACCCGTCTCAGCAACGCCATCCTACCAATGACGTGGGTCGTCCGGACTGCCGCGAATCCGCTCGCGCTCACGCCGTCAATCCAGCGGGAGTTTCTCGCCGTCGACGGCCAGCTGGCGATCGCGCACGTGCGGACGCTGGAGCAGGCCGTCAGTGAATCGATCGCGCGACAGAGCTTCAACATGCTGCTGCTGACGATCTTCGGCGCGATCGCATTGCTCCTCGCGGCGATTGGCATCTACGGCTTGATGTCGTACTCGGTCGAGCAGGGCACGCACGAGATCGGTGTGCGGCTCGCGCTGGGCGCCGCACGCCGCGACATCCTGACGCTCATCGTCGGCCGCGGCATGCGGCTCGTCGCGATTGGTGTCGTGGTGGGCGCGGTGGCGGCCATCGGCGCAACGCGTGTGCTGTCGCGGATGTTGTTCGGCGTACGTCCGACCGATCCGGTCACGTACGCGATCGTGATCGGCGCACTCGCGGCGATCGCGTTCGTCGCCTGCTATCTCCCGGCACGACGCGCGATGCGACTCGATCCGATCATCGCGATGCGGCAGGAATAGACACCTTACCCGCCAACTTTTTTTACAACTGGCGCCGGGGCCCCACCCCCGGCGCGAGCTGTCGCTGATGCCTCGCGGCAGACCGCTCGGCACGCCACCCCAGCGCGGCTGCCGCGCTGGGGGCCCGGCATGGCCGCAGGCGCTACCAGATGCCAGCCTGGCCTTTGACTGAGTCGATCAACTTCACCGGATCGAAGCCGACGCCGCGCTTGAAGACGGTTTCGACGCGCCGCACGTCGGCGATTGTCGTGGACGGATCGCCCAGCACGACGACGACATCGGCCTGCTTGCCGGCGGCGATCGAGCCGATGCGCGCGTCGCGGCCGAGATACTTCGCGCCGTGGAGTGTTCCGATCGAAATCGCCTCCACCGGACCGAAGCCGGCGTCGACGAGCAGCTCGATCTGCCGCTGGTCCGCGTAACCGGGCACGACGCCGCCCGCGCCGGTCGGATCCGTACCGGCGATCAGCAGTCCGCCCGCCTTCGCGAACGCACGCTCGAGCGCCATCGCTTTCGGAAAGAGCGTCGCGTACACCGACTGCGTGTTCTGCTGCACGCGATCGTACGCGCGGCTGAACGCGTCGCGCAGCTGCGGTGTCAGCACGTCGAGTCCCGGCGGCATCGGGCGGCCGCGCGTGAAGGTCTCGAACACGGTCAGCGTCGACGTCAGCGCGACATGTTTGTCGACGAGTTAGAGGTGCTCGTGCATCATCACCAGACCGGGCATCACGCTGCGGCCGGTGAGATCGACGACCGTCGCGCCGGCTGGCGGTGTGACCGCTGCGGCATCGCCGACCGCCGCGATCGATCCGTCGCGAATCACGAGCGTCTGGTCCGCGCGCGCCGCAGCACCGGTGCCGTCGATGACGCGCGCGTGCGTGAGCGCGATAACTGGTCCGGTGACCTTGATGAAGTTCTGCGGCGCATTCGGATTCTGTTGCGCTGAAGCAGCCCTAAAGGGCTGCGCTACCGATGCAAAAAACACCACGCTCGCGATGACTCCGGAAGCGCAGGCCTTCCGCCTTCGCGTAAAGCTTCCGCCTTCGCTGAAGCTACGGCGGACTGCCGAAGCCTTGGCGGAGGCTGGTCGGCGGACCACCGTAGCCTTGGCGGAGGTGGTTAGCCCTGCCGTGGATTTCATCCCAACACCTCCGCGGCGATCGCGCCGAGATCCTCGTGGCCGTGGCCCTCCGCGATCGCTTCGTCCATCCGCTTCGCGATGCACGGGACCACGACCATCGGCTGACCGCCGGCCGCCTCGATCATCAACCGGACGTCCTTTCGCGCCATCGTCAGCTCGAAGCTCGCCTCGAAATCACCGCGCGCCATCTTCTCGCCGCGCGACTTGATGATGCCGCCCGGCTGAAACTTCGAGAACACCTGCAGTGCCTCGGTTGGCGGAATCCCGAGGCCTTTGGCCATGGCGAACACGTCGGCGATGCCGGCCGCGATCACGAACAGCATCGAGTTGCCGAAGATCTTGTAGGCAGCGGCGCGGTCGCCCTCCTCGCCGATGTACCAGACGTCGCCGGTCATCTTTTCCAGCGCACCGCGAACCGATTCGAACACCGCGCTCGGCCCTGACACCATCATGATCCCGACGCCATCGCGCGCCATCTGCGGCGACATGAACACCGGCGCGTGGAGAAATCGCACGCCTCTCCCGTTCAGCCGCTCCACCCGCGCCTTCGTCGCTTTCGGCGCCGTCGTCGAATGATCGATCACCGTCGCGTCCCTGCGCAGCCGCGGCATGAACGCCGCCACGATCTCGTCGACGACCGCATCGTCGGGGAGCGTCATGTGGACGCGCTCGGCGTCCGCAACCGCGTCCGCTGGCGTCGCGGCGACTCGTGCGCCGAGCTTCTCGAGCGCGCGCGCCTTCGCCTCGGTGCGGTTCCACACTGTGACCGCATCGCCGCGGCGAAGCATCCCTTCCACCATGGCGCTGCCGAGCAGACCCGTACCGATGAACGCGACGTTCGCCATCACGACCCTCCCGTTACAATCTATCGCGGTGCGACGCCTCCATCACAACCAGCTTCGAAAGCAACCGCAGAGACCGCAAAGGACGCAAAGAAAACCTTTCTCTGCGTGCTCAGCGCGCTCCGCGGTTGCTTGTATCGTGGCGGTCGTTCTTCTGGGTCCGGCTGAAGCCGGACACTACGTACGAAGAGTGTACGACGCCTACGTACGAGGTGTGTACGACGCTGCGTCGTTGAGCGCCGCGGAACCGCCGAAAATCTTTCGCTGGGCCGGCGATCCTGAGGGCGGCGCGCCGTTTGTGGAAGCGGACCCGTCGCGGCCCGACGAGGTCGTCGGGTTCGACGTCGAGATCGCCGATCTGCTCGCGCGAAATCTCGGCCGCACGCCGCAGTTCGTGAACATCACCTTCACGTCGATCGATCAGTCGATTGCCCGCGGCGATGCCGACATCGGCATGAGCGGCCTCGAGGACACGCCGGCGCGACGGACGACGCTCGCCGTCACGATGGCGTACTACGAGTTCCGCGAGGTCCTCAGCGTGCGCGACGCGGACGCGTCTCGCCTCCGCACGCTCGCGGATCTGCGCGGCAAACGCGTCGCCACGCTCGGCGGAACGATCGCGTACGAGATTCTGCTGCGGGCGGAACGCGACCACGGCATCCGCGCGGTGTCGTACGAGGATGACGTGCATCCGTATTCGGACCTGGTGATCGGCCGCGTGGACGCGGTGCTGCTGGACAACGTGCTCGCGGAGCGGCGGCAGCGCACGATGCAAGGCTTCACGATTCAGCCGCAGACCGTCGCGATCGGCCACTACGTGGCTGTGCTGGCGCCGGGCAATGGTCCACTGCGCGACACCATCAACGAAATCCTGCGCGGCGCCATGCGCGACGGCACCCTCCAGCGCATCTTCACCAAGTGGCGCGTGTGGAACGACGATCAGCCGAAGCTGTACGCGCGACTGCTCGCCGGAGAGCCGGTCGAGCCCGTCACCGGACTCGACACCTCCGTCAGCGTCGCGACCATGACGAAATGGGAGGCTGCCAGGCGGTACTTCCCATCGCTGCTCCGGGCGTCGCTCGTGACGATCGTGCTGTCGTGTCTCTCGATGGCGCTCGCCGTCGCGATCGGCGTGATGATTGCGACCGGCCGCGTTTACGGCGCGCGGCCGGTGCGCGCGGCGCTGCTCGGCTACGTCGAGCTGATGCGCGGCACGCCGATTCTGCTGCAGCTGTTCGTCCTCTATTACGGCCTCGCCGCGGCGATTCGCCTGCCGGCGTTCGCGGCGGCGCTGCTCGGGCTCGCGCTGAACTACGCGGCCTACGAAAGCGAAATCTACCGCGCCGCGCTCGAAGCGATTCCGCCTGGACAACTCGAAGCCGCGCGCACGCTGGGCTTGAGCGAGCGTCAAGTCCTGCGTCTCGTGCGTGGTCCGCAGGCGTTTCGTCTCGCGCTCGCACCGATGACGAACGATTTCGTCGCGCTGCTCAAAGATTCATCGCTCGTGTCGGTGCTGACGGTGCTCGAGCTGACGAAGGAGACACAGATCTTCGCGACGAACCTCGGAAGCTGGGTGCTGCCCGGCTCGCTGTGCGCGGCGCTGTACCTCGCGATGTCGCTGCCGCTGGCGGCGCTCGCGCGACGGCTCGAGCGGCGGTGGAAATCATCCGCCGCATGAGTGAGGTCCTCGTCAACATCGACGGCGTGGAGTTACGGCGAGCCGCGCGCGTGGTGCTGGCCGGCGTCACGTGCGACATCCGCCGCGGCGAGCTCGTGGCCATCATGGGGCCGTCAGGATCGGGCAAGACGACCATCCTGCGCGCGATCGCCGGCCTCGAACCGTTTCAAGCGGGACGCATTGCGGTTGACGGCGTGACGCTCGACGGCGGTGCCGTGCCGACTGTTGCGACGCTGCGCGAACTGCGGCGCAAGGTCGGCATGGTGTTCCAGTTCCACTGCTTGTTCGAGCATCTCACCGCGCTGCAGAACATCTGCCTCGCGCCGGTGCATGCGCATCGCGTCGATCCCCAGGCGGCGAAGGCGCGGGCACACGAACTGTTGCGCACGTTCGGAGTCGACCATCGCGCCGACGCGCTGCCGCGCCAGCTCTCGGGCGGCGAGGCGCAGCGCGTCGCGATTGCGCGCGCGCTCGCGGTCGATCCGCCGGTGCTGCTGATGGACGAGCCGACGGCGTCGCTCGATCCCGCGCGGCGTGCCGAGCTCGGCGAGCTGCTGCACGGCCTGCTTCGCCAGCATCGCACGCTCGTCGTCGCCACACACGACGAGGAGTTCGCGCGGGAGTTCGCGACGCGGATCGTACGGCTCCGCGACGGCGTCGTCATTGAGGATTGAGGATTGCGGAATGCGGATTAATTGTCGATTCAATCCAAAATAAATCCGCAATCCGCAATCCGCAATCCTCAATATCAAGGCTGGACCGAGATTGCGTCGGCGACCGCCCGCGCGATCAGATCGTACCCAGTCGCGTCGGTGTGCCAGTTGTCGGCCTGCAGATACAGACGGCCGAACGTTTCGATCGGGAGCAACACTGGCCGGCCGTCGGCTGACGCGGGCACGGTGACGTGGCGGATCGACGGCACGTCGAGTCCTTCCCATCGCCCACGCGCGCCGCTGTTCGTGTAGACGTACGACAACCGCGTGCCCGCCGGAAACGACGCGGCATAGCTCCACACGCCGTCGCCCGCTCGCTGATCGCCGCCCACACCATCGTCGTGCATCAACACGGCGTTCGGCATCAGGTTGCCGAGCTTGGCGTCGGCGCCGACGATCGACATCGCCGTGGTCACCGGGAACGTGCCGGGCGACACGCGAAAGACGACGGTGGTCGGCTGGGCGCGTGGGTCTGGTGGGGCGGGTGGGTCGGGTGAGGACGGCGGGTCGCTCAAGTTGAGACGCGCTTCGAGATCGCGCGCGACCTTCGTTTTCGCATCGGCGACGATCTGCAGGCTGTCGACGAGCGGGACGTGCGTGTCGGCGGCAATCGTTTTGAGCACCGGCCGGTACGGACTCTCGTCCCACAGCTCGTTGTCCACCAGGATCGCGGCGCCGCCGCGCGAGGTCTGCAGTCGAATCATCTCGCGGAGGTTCGCCTCGTAGTCGCGCGGCGAGACCCGCGTCCACTTCTCGATCGAGTCGTAGTCGACCGGTCCGGATTTCGTGTCCGCGTCTTCCTTGACGTAGTCGCCGATCGACTTCGGACGAAACTTTATCGCCAGCGCGAGATAGTTCAGCAGCTTGTAGGACTCGAGATCCTTCGCCGCATCTTTGATGCGGTCGCCGGCGCGCGGCGGCTCGTCGCTGATCATGTCTTTGTCGCGATAGCCCGCCACCTCGGAGTCGTTCATGCCGAAGCCGATCGCGAGAATGTCCGGCTTCAGATCGAGCACCTGCGTCTTCAGCAGCTGCAGCCCTTGAAACGACGAGTAGCCGAGGACGCCGAAGTTCAGCACCTCGACGCGCGAGCCGGGACGCGTCTCGCGCAGCCACGCGACGAGCCGGCTCGGGTACGTCTTGTCCTGATCGACGTTCATGCCGAAGGTCCACGAGTCGCCGATGCAGGCGATGCGAATGGTGCCCGGCGTCTTCGCCGCGTCGTATTCGTCGGTGCGGTAGCCGTGCGAGTTGATCGCGATGGTCCACGTGGGGTTGCTGCGGAACTCCGCGGGCAGCGTCGGCGTGAAGCGCCGCAGCAGCGCCACGCGATCCTGCGCGCTGCGGACCGGGCTGAAGATGTCGACGTAGGTCCGCCGGACGTTCGGCAGGTTGCGCCAGATGAGCGTGTTGTCCGGCACGAGGATCAGCAGCCGGTCGAGCCACGGCGGAATCGGCCCGTACTCGTCGCCGAGCGCGTACGGCAGCGGCACGAGCCGGACCATCGTATTGCGCGCGACGTAGGCGCCGCGCAGCGCGACCTCCGCCATCGCGAAGAAGATGATCGTCGTGATCAGACTCTTGGCGACGGCTGCGAAGAACCGCTTCATGTCGGTCCCGCATCTTACCCTCAAACTCGAGATGGGCTGCGCTGGCTGTAGACAATCTACATCCAAGGGTGTAGCCTTCCTACACCATGAGGCACAAGGGCCGCCACCAGAACCGGATCGAGCTGCTGCAGGGCACGTTGGATCTCCTGATCCTCCAGACGCTGCAGTGGGGCCCGAGCCATGGCTACGACATCAGCGTGGCGATCCGCACGAACTCGAACGAGCGGCTGCACGTGGACACGAGTGTCGGCCAACAATCAGCGGACGCGCGTCTACCGGCTCACGGCCGCGGGCCGGAAACATCTGGCGACGGAACGATCGCGGTGGACTGAAATGTCCGATGCGATCGCCGGGATTCTGAAACCGCGGGAAACGTAGAGATTCTCACCGTGAAAAATGCAACCACAAAAGCACGAAAGCACGAAGAAGAATAGGTTTTCTTCGTGTCTTCGTGTTTTCGTGGTTGCGTTGAGCGAGGGCGCGATGCACTGGCCTTCCTGGCGGCGCCGGCAGGACGAGGAGCTCGACGAAGAGATTCGCGCGCACATGGCGATGGCCGTCCGCGATCGCGTCGAGCGTGGCGAACCCGTCGAGGACGCGGAACGCCGGGTGCGCGCCGAGTTCGGCAACGTCACGCTCGTGAAAGAAACGACGCGCGAGATGTGGGGATGGACCTGGCTCGAGCGGATCGTCCAGGACGTTCGCTACGGCATCCGGCTGATGGCGAGAAGCCGCGCTTTCACCGCGATGGTCGTCCTCTCGCTGGCGCTCGGCATCGGCGCCGTCTCGACGGTCTTCGCGCTCATCAACGCGATCGAGCTGAAAACGCTGCCCGTGTCCAGGCCGGGCGATCTCGTCTGGCTGAAGGATCCGTCGTTCTCGTTTCCGATCTTTCGCGAGATTCGCGACCGCGGCCGCATGTTCGACGGCGTGTTTGCGTGGCACCTGCACGAGCTGAACGTCCGATGGAGCGACGAGCCGGAGCGGGCGAATGTCCTCATGGTCACGGGCGATTTCTACGCGACGCTCGGCGTCACGCCGATTGCCGGCCGGCCCATCGCGCCCGCTGACGATGTGGAAGGCGCGCCTCGACCGGTCGCGGTGCTGA
>MNEX01000116.1 GCA_001917905.1 Acidobacteria bacterium 13_1_40CM_65_14 | reverse complement strand
TGTGTCAAGAGGCTCGTCCACCCTCGCCGGATCCCCATCCGTAATGAGTTGTCGCCAACTGTTCAAGGGATCCGATCGTCAGATCGGCGTTTCCAGTTGCTCAGGCTTCGCCTCGAAGACTGTGAAATGAATGAAAGGACGGTCTGTGCAAAACGACTCGTCTGGTCTCGTAGTCGGTTCGATGACAGATCGAGATTCCGTGCTTTCCAGCGACACGGTTGGATCAGACGGCGCCCTGTTTTGACTTCGCCGCCAGCGTGGAGTTGCCGGCGACGGCGGGTCCACAACTGGTTCGGGTGGTGAACGACGGCAACGCATCAATGGACAGCTTTCTGGACAGCGAATCGGATCGCCGCTTCGAACCGCCGGGTCGCCTTTCACTCGGCCCGCTCGCCCCAGGAGCGTACGTCATCGAGCTGCACGGCGCGGGCGGACGCCGGACGGAACGCATCCGCATCGTCGACCGCGACGTGTACGCGACGTTCCGGTGAGATCACCGTGCCGGTTCAGTTTCCGCAGGATAGGGTCATACAGGCCGCCGTTGAGCCCGACTAAACGCTTCGTTACTCCGGACCAATGTGCATTGGGATCGCTTTTCGATAGCTTCCGTGTTCTTGGGCATCGGGCTGGCGGTTGGGGCGTGAAGGCGGGAGCGACGCTGACTGAATCGCATCGCACCAAGCTCGGGCGCATCTGTGCGCGCCGTGCGAGACACGATTTCAGCAGCACGGCGAGGCTGAGGCATTGGGAATTTGTTGGCGCTCGTCGAGCGGATTTCCATTACTCGATGTCCTTGAGCGCGCTACGATGAACGAGGAATCGCGGAATAGCGCCATCCTCTTGGCGGGACATCCTTGGACGATCACTACATGTCGAGCACGACACACACTGCCTCACGACTGTCGGTCAGTTCGGGGCGCTGGCGGAGTGGATTCGTGGTCGCGTTCGTCATTGGCTCCGCGGCGGTACCCGTAGCGGGCAAATACGACAGCCAGTTCAGCGTCGTATTCGAAGCGATCCGTGAACTGATGAGGCCGGCGCCGAAGGCTCCCGCGTCGCGCATCGGCTTTCGACCCGCGCAAAAGGATTGAGAGCCGTCTGAAATACGACCGACTGAGGTGTTTGCAACGCCGCCGAACATCGCTGTTTCCGAGCGGACTTTCCTGAGGAGAAACCCGGTCCGATTGAGGATTTCAAAACGGATCTGATCGAAGCTGAGAAGGCTCATTCGACGATCAACCGCTACCTGGCGCAGTTGAAACACATGATCAACTGGGCGATCGGACGGGAGCTCATTACGAAGAGTCCCTTCTTTCACAAGACCCGCAACCCGACCGGGATCAGACTGCTCAGAGGCGAAAACAAGCGCCGCCGGAGGATCTATCCAGAGCAGGAAAAAGCGTTGCTCGACGCCTGCGAAGTGCTGAAGTCAGCTGCGCATGATCACGTTGGCACGGTCATGAAGGGACGCATCGGCGCGGCGATCGATCTCGGGTTGCGGCGCGGAGAAATGCTGAAGGTGAGGAATCGCGACATCGACTGGAGGGAACGGCCCGATCCTGTTCTGACGATTCGGTGGGGAAATGCCAAATCACGCAAGGAACGGCAAGTGCCACTCACTTCGGCACGCGTGGTGAGATTCCTGAAGTCGCGGCGCCTTGTTGGCGGCGCAGAGGGCTATCCCTTCGGAAGTCCAACTGGCGAGTACATTCAGAACTTCCGCAAAGCGTGGGAAACGCTTCTCAAAGAGGCTGACATCACCGATCCGGATCGGTCCCTTGATGGTGACCTCCACTGGCACGACCTTCGTCACGAATGCGGGAGCCGCTACGCTGACCGCGGAATGGACGGCCGCCATATCCAAATGCTGCTTGGGCACTCAGATTTGAAAACGACGGAGCGTTACCTGAACTCAGACACGAAACGCCTGGCAGAGGCCATGAAGCGTGTTCACGGAGGTGGTGCGTAGAAACGACGCCCGGTCCCAAATCGGTCCCACCGACTCATCTCGCTCGACCGACAATCGCGAAAACCCCCAATTTTATTGGTGGGCCCCCCGGGGATCGAACCCGGGACACCGTGATTAAAAGTCACGTGCTCTACCACTGAGCTAGGGGCCCCTCGTCGGTTGACGCGGCGCAGGCCTGAAGGCCTGCGCTACCGGCGTCACGAAGAACCGTCATTGTAATACGTGATATGGCGTGAGGTGACGCTGGTGCCTTCGCTCTCGCTGTCGCACACGCCGCCGCTGCAGCCGCGCGGCCATCGCACGCAACGCTCCTCGATCCAGTTGCCGTGCGCGTCGAACGTGCGCTCGTAGCGCGCGCGATGCTCCAGCATGCCGCGCTCGTTGTAGCTTGCCGACTCCGCCACGAGCCCGCGCTCGTCGTACGCGCGTGTGGTTCTCGTTTCAAGGGCGCCGCCGAGAAACGCAGTCCGTTCCTCGATGACCTGATCCTGATCGTCGTACGCGCGAAATTCCTCGCTGAACAGCGTGCCGTATATCATCGAGCGCCAGAGTCGCTGAAACTGACGCCGTCGGATCAACGCGCGAGCCGTCAGCCAGAACATGTACATCTTCATCAGCCACAGCGGCACCGGTCCGAGACGTCTGGCTATCCGGCCGGCCAGAGTGGGCGCGTACTCGATGCTCCCGGGCGGGTCGTCGAATCCGTAGCGCGCGATGCCGATGATTCGTCCCGCTTCGTCGTGGGAATAAAAGACGCGATTCCCGGGCTCGGATGATTCCGAGGCCGTGGACGCGACTGACACCACGTGAGTGCTGCCGTCGGCGTTCTGATACGTGCGTTCGCACAGCCGGCCGTCCGCGTCGTATCGCAGCGTCGTCCCGTACCACAGACCGCCATCGCCGTGAAACGACGTTTGGCGGATCAGACGCCCGCGATCGTCGAACTCCTCAGTGGTGGAATGGCTCGGCGTTTCGTCGCCGTTAGATTCGAGCGTGACCGTACGGCCGGTCACCGTCCGGACTGGTCCGGTGAGACCGGGCGTCTCGGTCATGGCTCGATGCGGATCGGCGCCCACACTTCGGTCTGCTCCCACATCATCCGGATCGCGGGTCCGCCCGACGGCGAGTTCCTGTCGATCGCAAACGTGAGCTGCTCGATCGAATTGGCGAGCGTGCGCGTCTGCATCGTCACGCGTCCAAGATCCGCGGATGCGTTGTAGCGCGTGTGGAATCCGCTCGGCTCCTTGCTGACGACGAGCGTCCACGCGTCGGGGGTTGGCAACATCCAGATGGTGTGCGGCCCCGGAGGCACCGCGAGATCGCCGACGCGCAGCGCGCGTGTGCTCTCGAGCGTCGTCGCTTCGTCGGCGCCAGGGCACCACACCCGGCCGTACGGCACGAGCCCGCCAAAGATCGTTCTGCCGCGCATGTACGGACGGCCGTACGTGATCGTCAGCTGAGCACCGTCGATCGTCCCCGTCACATTTTCGTGCGGGCTCGCCCGATTCTGACCGGTCCCGTCACTGGTCGGTGCGAGGCCCAACAGGCAGACGAGCGACACAAGAGCTGTGCATGAGCGCACGCGCAATGCTCCTTTCCACGCTATAATCGCGTATCTCATTATGAACAAAGATGCTGCGCGCCTCGTGCTCGTCGTCGAAGACGATGTGTCGGTTCGACGACCGCTGGTGAAGTTTCTCGAAATGCACGGGTTCGCGGTCGTGACGGCCGAGACCTCGGACGAGGGGCTCGACGCGCTACGCAAGCACCGGCTCACGGCGGCCGTGGTCGACCTGCGGCTGCGGCGCGGCTCCGGCCGCGACGTCGTCGTCTCGACGCCGTCCGATGTGCCGGTCATCATTTTTTCCGGCGTGCCGTCGGAGTCCGCCGAGCTCGAGCGTATCCGCCCGCGGACGCGCCTCATCGAGAAACCGTACTCCCTGGTGCTGCTCGTCGAGACGCTCGAAGAGATGCTCGGCGAGTCACAGAACCTGTCCTCCTGATGCTCAGGCGTGCATTCCTCTCGCGCTTTCCGGCCGCCGCCGCGCTGTTCGGCATCGGCGAGCAGAAGCCGCCGATCGATCCAGCGCAGGGTCACTTCGAGCCGGTCCGGCATCCGCAGGACGACTGGTTCGATTCACTCCCCGGAAAGCACCGCGTCGTCTTCGACACGTGGACCGCGGCCAAGTTTCCGGAATCGATGCAGTTCGCGAACAACATCTATCGCGGGAACAAGGACGGCTATCAGCTCTCCGAGAAGGAAGTCGCGATCGTGATCGTCGTGCGGCACCGCACGGCGCCGTTCGCGTTCAACGACGCGATGTGGGCCAAGTACGGCAAGCCGTTCTCGGATCGCATGGAGTTCGTGGATCCGAAGACGAACAAGCCGCCGACCACGAACGTCCACGCCGCGCAGCTCGCAGGGCTGCTGAAGCAAGGCGTGCATCTCGCGGTCTGCAATCTCACGACGCGCTCGTACTCGCAGCGGCTCGCCGCGTTGACGGGCGCCACCTCTGACGAGGTCTACAAAGAGCTGACGACGAACACGCTCGGCAACGCCCACTTCGTGCCTGCCGGCGTCGTCGGGGCGACGCGCGCGCAGGAACACGGCTTCGCGCTCATCAGCATCGGCTAACGACCTACAAAATCTTCATGCCCAGCACCGACAGCGCAAGCTCGGTCCCGAGCTGCGCGGTCATGTTGCGGACGTCGAGCGTCGGGTTCACTTCGACCAGATCGAGCGACGTCAGCAGTCCGGAGTCGGCGACGATCTCCATCACCATGTGCGCCTCACGGTAATCGAGGCCGCCTTTGACCGGCGTGCCAACGCCCGGTGCGATCAGCGGATCGCAGACGTCCATGTCGAACGACACGTGAATGCCGGCGGTCCCGTTGCCCGCCAGGTTCACCGCCTGCTCGACGATCGACGCAATGCCCTGACGATCGATGTCCTTCATCGTGAAGACGTGCACCTGCGAATCGCGGACCGCGATCTTCTCACGGTCGTCGAGATTCCTGACGCCGATGAGCACCGTGTGGGCGGGCAGGACTTTGGGCACGACGGTGCCGATCTTCGCGAGCTCCGCCGGCTCGCCGCCGAGCAGCGCGGCGAGCGGCATGCCGTGTACGTTGCCGGAGAGGGAGGTCGCCGGCGTGTTCATGTCGCCATGCGCGTCGACCCACAGCAATCCCATCGGCAAATCTTTCGTCTTCTTCGCCCAGTCGGTGGCGGCCGCCACCGATCCCGCGCCGACGCTGTGATCGCCGCCGAGCACAATCGGCATCGCGCCTTCGTCGAATGAGCCCAGCGCGATTTGATACAGCTTCTGACAAACCTTCGCGATCTCGCGAATGTACTTCTTGTGCTCGTCGCGCAGTTCCTGCGTTTCGGGAATGGGCGCAGGCAAGTCGCCTTTGTCGACGACGGTGTAACCGAGCGCGCTGATGCGCTCGCCCAGGCCCGCGATGCGGAAGGCGGACGGCCCCATGTCGACGCCACGGCGTCCGCCGCCGAGATCGAGCGGCACGCCAATGATGTGAACAGACTTCATGCAGCCGGCTTCAACCATACCGCAACCGCCATCGCCGTGGCGCGACCGTCGGCGACGCAATCAGGAATCCCCACGCCGCGGAAGCCACTGCCGGTGACGAACAGGCCCGGATGCCGGCCGAGCGCGCGATCGATGGCCGCCATGCGCTCGAGGTGACCGACTTCGTGCTGCGCGCTCGCGAGCTCCCAGCGATACACCCGCGTGAGCAGCGCGTCGCCGGCGATGCCGAGCAGCGGCCGAAGCGCCGCCAGCGAGCGCGACACGAGCTCGGCATCCGACTGTTCGAGCGCGTGGGGATCGCGCGCGCCGCCAAAAAAGGTCCGCAGCAGGATGCGGTCGTCTGGTGCGCGGTGCGGCCACTTCGACGACAACCACGAGGCCGCGAGAATGCTCGAACCCTCCACGCGCGGGACCACGAATCCCGATCCGTTGAGCGAGTGGGCCACCGCGTCACGCTGAAACGCGAGCACGACTGTCGCGGTCGATGTGTATCGAATCTCGGAACACAGGCGCGCGAGCTCTTCATCGCGCTCGCGCACGAGCGCGCTCGTCACATACGCGGGCGTCGCGAGCACGATCGCGCGTGCGTCGAACGTCTCGCCCGCGGTCACGACGGTGAAGCGCGCGCGAGGGTTGAGACCGGAGGGCTGAACGCTGGTGATGCGAGCGACAGTGTGACTCGTGCGAACGTTCGACTCACCGATTCTATGGACAAGTGCGTTGATCATCTCGCTCAACCCGCCGGGCAGCGACTTGAACGCGCTATGCGCCGACACGGGCCGGTCGGTCCGCGGCCGAAACGCGCGCAGCAGGCTGCCGTGCTTCTTCTCCGCCTCGACGAATCGCGGGAACAGCGAGCGGATCGACAGTCGATCGACGTCTCCGGCGTGAATGCCGGCGAGTAATGGCTCGGCGAGATAGGTGGTCGCCTCGCGTCCGAATCGGCGCGTCATGAACGCGCCGATCGATTCGTCGCTCTCCTCGCGCCGTGGAGGCACGAAGAGCTCGGCACCCATGCGCAGCTTCCCCGGCCACGTGAAGAGGCGCGTCCGCAGAAACGGCCCGATGCGTGTGGGAATCCCGAGCACCGATGCCGCCGGCAGCGCGTGGAGCTGGCCGGCGCGCTGGATGTACGCGAGCCGCGGCGGCTTGGTCGGCACGAGGCGATCGCCGAGGCCGATTTCCTCGCACAGCGCAATGCCGTCGGGCTTCTGCACGAGCAGCGAATCGGGACCGCCGTCGATCGTATAGCCGTCGAACGCTTCGCTGAAGATGATGCCGCCCGCGCGGGACGCGCGCTCGAGCACCACGAAGGACACGCCGCGCCGCGACAACTCGTACGCGGCCGACAGCCCCGCGATGCCTCCACCGACGACGACAACATCACTCGTCGACATCGCAGAAACTGTCCACCACGGGGGACACGGAGGACACGGGGGCAAAATCCGGTTTTCTCCTCCGTGTCCTCCGCGTCCTCTGTAGTGGAGAGCTTGAGTCTGCGCTCATAGCATGCTGCGAACGAGATCCTCGAGCATGGCGATGAACGTCGGGGAGGTATTCAGCGACTCGGTTCGTCGCAGCAACGTCGAGAACTCGCGCGCGGTTTGCGCCGCCTGTACATCGATGTCGTACATGATTTCAGTGTGATCGCAAACGAACCCGATCGGCGCCACGAGGAACTTGCGGACGCCGTGGCCCGATTGCCCGTCGATGGTCTCCTCGACGGTCGGACCGATCCATGGCTCCGGCGTCCGTCCGGCGCTCTGATACGCGACGACATATCGTGCGACACCCGTGCGATCGGCGACGCCACGCGCCGTGGCGGCTACTTCGTCGGCGTAGCGATCGCCGGCGTCGATGGCTTTTTTCGGCAGGCTGTGCGCCGTGAACACAACCAGTTCGTCGGGTTTCGGATTCGCGGCGCGCAAACGCTCAGCGAACGCGTCGAGCAGTCGTGGATGCGCGTGAAACGAACGCACGGCCTCGAAGCGCATTCCGTCGGGCAGCGCCGCGTGTGCCGCATCGATGTACTTCTGCACGCTCAACGTGGAGAACTGCGGCGCCATCGGAATGCCGATCGTGCGATCGACGCCGGCGCCGGCGAGCGCCGCAAGCGCATCCTTGATGAACGGCCGCCAGTTGCGCATGCCGACCGCAACAGGGACATCCGATCCAAGTCGCCCGCGCAGCGCGTCGGCCTGCGCCAGCGTGAGGTCCGTGAGCGGCGACCGTCCGCCGATGGCTTCGTAGTTGTGCCGCATCTCCGCGACCAGTTCGTCAGACGCAGGCCGGCCGCCACGTACGAGGCGGAGATATTCCGGCATCTCCTCCATCGAGGACGGAGTGCCATGAGCCATCAGCAGAACGCCGGTGTTAGCCACGGGTTTTTTGATGAACGTATCGCGCCAGCGCTTGCACGTGCTCGAGCGGCGTCGTCGGCAGAATACCGTGACCGAGGTTGAAGATGTGGCCGGCACGTCCGCCCGCGCGCGCGAGCACTTCGTCGGTGGCGGCAAACACCCGGTCGAGCGGCCCGAGCAGCAGCGTCGGATCGAGGTTTCCCTGAATGGCGCGGTCGAACCCGATCCGCGCCCAAGCCTCATCGAGCGGCGTGCGCCAGTCGGCGCCAATCACGTCACCGCCGGCGTCGCGCAGGTCGGTGAGAATGGCACCGGTGCCAACGCCGAAATGAATAGTGGGCACGCCAAGTGGCGTCACGCGCTCGAAGATCCGGCGCGTGTGCGGCAGGATGAACTCGCGATAGTCGGCGGCGTTGAGCGCGCCGACCCATGAATCGAAGATCTGCACGGCATCGACGCCCGCCTCGATCTGCGCGACGAGGTAGTCACCGACGACGTCGGCGATGACATCGCAGAACGAATGCCACGCCGCCGGTGTGCCGTACATGAGCGCCTTGGTGTGCGCGAAGGCACTTGAGTGCCCCCCCTCGATCGCATAAGAGGCGAGCGTGAACGGCGCGCCGGCGAATCCGATCAGCGGCGCGCGCGACCCCAGCTCATGCTTGATCTGGCGGATGGCGTCCAGGACGTAGCCCAGTTCCTCGCGCGGATCGAATCGGCGCACGCGCGCGAGATCGGCTTCGGTGCGCAGCGGGTTTTCGATGGCAGGGCCTTCGCCTTGCACGAAGTCGAACTTCACTCCCATCGGCTCGAGCGGCAGCAGCAGATCGGAGAACAGGATCGCGGCATCGACGTCGATGCGGCGAATGGGCTGAAGTGTGACTTCGGTCGCGAGATCAGGCGTACGACACAGATCGAGCAGCGAATAGCGCTGGCGAATCGCACGGTACTCATTCATGTACCGTCCGGCTTGACGCATGAACCAGACTGGCGTGGCGTCGACGGGTTGCAATCGGCAGGCTTTAAGGAATCGACTGCCCGAATCGATCAGTGAATCACCTTCGACTGGAGCAGATTGCGCGCGAGGCCGACGAGGTCTTCGAGCCAGAGCGGTTTGAATCGCAGCTCGGCGCCGAGCTCTTGCAATTCGTTCGCGATGGTCTCATCGAGGAAATAGTCGCCCGTGACGATCGCGACCGGCGTCTTCCGCTGATCGTCGTGCGCGCGCAAGCGGCGTAAAAATCCGAGACCGTCGAGGAGCGGCATGCGCAAGTCGAGGATGATGGCGTCGGGATGGCTATGCGCGGCCTCGCGCAAACCCGTCTCTGCGCTGACGGCCGTGCGCACTTGATACCCTTCGAGTCGCAGCATTCGAGCGAATGTCTGCGTCACGCCCTCATCGTCATCGACGATGAGAATCTTTGCGGTGGTCCGTTCAGCCATAACAGAAGGCACGGAGGTATTGTAACCGACGATGGCTCAAGGGTATCCACGCACGGAAAAGGTCGAGGTCGACAGACTTCATGCTACACTTCGGGATTTGATCCTGCCAGTTATCCAATCGTTTGGAGGCGCTCGGTGAGCCCGATTCTGGTGAGACCGGTCCGCGAGCAATTGGAGCATGACCGCGTCATCCGCCTCTTACACACAAAGTTTCGCCGCAAATACGAAGCTGGCATGAACCCGGGAGTCGAGCAGAATGCCCCCGTAGGAACGGGACCCACAGCGCTGTATCCCGACCTGGTTCTCACGTCTCAGGACCGGGGCCACCGCCTTCAGATTGTCGTCGAAGTGGAAACGGGCGAATCGGTCAATCATCTCGAAGCCCTGGCCCAGTGGGCGCACTTTTCGAAGGTCCGCGCCGCGTTCCATCTCTACGTGCCTGGCGGGATGGTCGACGTCGCCCGCCGGCTGTGCGAGGACAACCACATTTACGTCGCCGAAATCTGGAGCTACCACACGGTCGGCGATCAGGTGCGGTTCACACTGGTGCACAGAAATCGCGAAGCGCCACCCGTGCAGCCGCGGATCCGAACGCCGGCGCCGCCTCGAACCCCCCCGGCGGTACGGGCGTCTGCGGCGCCGCGAACACGCCAGCCGCCGCGCACTGGCGCGCCTCGAAAGAAAACCGCTCGATCTGCGAAGCCAGCGAAGAAGGCGACACCGGTACGAAAACAAAAACGGAAGTAGGACCAGCTGTCGGCTCTCGCCGCTGATAGCTGACATCGACAGCTGACAACGAGATGGCGTTTCTTCGATTCACTCGCGACAACCGCGGCTACGAACAATTCTCTCTCGTCGAGCCGGCGACGAACCGTCGCGGGAAGTCGCGATCGCGCCTGTTGTATTGGTATCGCACACCGCCGAACGTGAGAGTCGGTCGCGAGCCGTTCGACGAGTCGGTGCGCCGCGCGCTCGAAACGCAAAACCCTGACGTTCAGTTCGACTGGCGCAAGATCGTCGAGACGCCGATTCCGTCCGCCGAGACCGACCACTGGCGGGAACGTCGTCGCGTGGAGAAGGCAGAGAGGGCGGCGCGCCGCTCCATGCCGGTCGAAGACGAGCCGCGCGCTGAGTCTGAGACTGATCGCGAGGTGGAGGTTGACGAGACCCCGCCTGACGTCCTGAGCGAAACCGTGGAATTCTCAGTCGACGGAAACGCGCCGACAGCGACTGCCGACAACCAACAGCCGCCCGTCGTCGATCGCGCGATTGGCGATGCCGCACGCCGCCGCCGCCGGCGGCGCGGCCGTCGAGGGCGCCAATCGGCGCCGCCGGCGGCCGCGGACGTCAAACCGGCCGCGTCCGATTCCGAGCCCGACGGGGAGTAACACGGTCGAGTACTTCCTGCACGCCATGGCGACCGTCGACACGTACGGTCCGGCAGCGCCCATCGTCTTCATTTTGATCTACGCGATCGCGGTCGTCGCGCTGATTCCCGCATCGCTGCTCACGATCGCCGGCGGCGCACTCTTCGGCGTGCTGCACGGCACGTTGTACGCGGTGACGGGCGCGGCGCTTGGATCGACGTCGGCGTTTCTGTTGGGCCGTCACGTCGCGCGGCGCGCGATCGCGCACCGGCTGGCGCGGCTGCCGCGCGTTGCGGCCATCGATCGCGCCGTCTCCGTCCAGGGACGTCGCATCGTGCTGCTCCTGCGCCTGTCACCGCTCGTCCCGTTCAACGTTCTGAATTACGCGCTCGGGCTGACGACCATTTCGCTCGGCGACTTTCTGCTCGCCTCGGTCGGCATGATTCCCGGAGCGTTCATGTACGCGTATTGCGGGAAAATCGCCGGCATGGCCCTGGCGCTGGCGGGGAAAGCCCAAGTGCCGCGAGATACGTCCTATTACGCGTTACTGTTCGCGGGCCTGGCCGCGACTATCGTGGCCACTGCGCTGGTTGCGCGAACAGCCCAGCGGGCCCTCGGCGATGTATAATTTGCCGATATGAAACTGAAGCATAACGGTTTCTGGTCCACTGCCTGTTTGGTGGCCCTCACGGCCGGACTGTCGGCGCAAACCGCGGCGCCGGCCAAGCCCGCGAATCCTCCGCAGGAGAAACCGACGTTCAGACTTCAGGTCGATCTCGTCACCAACGACGTGATCGTGCGCGACGAAAAAGGCAATTTCGTTCCCGACCTGAAGCAGGACGACTTCGAGGTCTTCGAAGACGGCGTGAAGCAGGACATCACGTCGATGACGGTCGTCACCGGCGGGCGCGTCAACAACGTGCTCGCGCCGCCGCCGCCGCCGCCGCCCGAAGGGATCATTCTGCCGCGCACGAGGCCGCGCAACGACGTCTCGGGCCGCATCTTCCTCTTCTTCGTCGACGATCTCCACCTGCAGTTCCACAACACCGGACGCGTGCGCGACTTGTTCAAGAGGATTTCGAAGGAGCTCGTGCACGACGGCGACATGTTCGGCATCGTGTCGAGCGGCCCCTCGTCGATCGCGATCGACATGACGTACGACAAGGCGCGTCTCGAGGAGGCCATCAAGAAGATCGCCGGCAACGAGCTGAAGCCGTCGGACATCATCCAGGGACCGTCAGGCTCGCAGGGACCGAGCGAAGTGCGCTATCGGGCGCACGTCGCGTTCTCGACCGTCAACGACATCCTGCAGAACCTCGAGACGGTGCACAACCGCCGCAAGGCGCTCGTCTACGTGAGCGACGGCTACGACTTCAATCCGTTCCAGGACGCGCGCCTCGGTCTGATGGATCCGAACTCGCCCTTCGCGCAGAACGAATTCGCGCGGAACCAGAATCAGATGCGCACGTCCGACGACGGCAGCTCGAACCAGACCGATCCGTTCACACAGCAGCAGAAGCAGAATGAGGAGTTTGCGGACGCGGATCTCGCGCGCGAGCTCGGCGAGCTGACGCGTCAGGCCAATCGCGCGAACGTTACGATGTACACGATCGATCCGCGCGGCCTCGTCGGGATGGGCGACATCGACGAGCAGGTCGATCCGCAGCAGTGGAGTGAGTTCGTCCGGAAATCGCAGGACAGCCTGCGCGTGATTGCGGAGGAAACCGGCGGCATCGCCGTCGTCAACCAGAACGACTTCAGCAAGGCGCTGAAGCGCATCGACGCCGAGACGAGCGACTACTACGTGCTGGGCTACTACTCGAAGAATCCGGATCCGACCAAGCGCCGCCGGCAGATTGACGTCAAGGTGACGCGCAAGGGCGCGAACGTCTGGTTCAGGAAAGAGTACGTGCTCAAGCCCGTTCCGCGGCCGTCTTCAACCTCGAAGCCGTAACAGGCCAGGAAAGGCGGGATCCAGCCTATCCCGCCTTTCCTGCCCCTCCCGCCCGTCCAGCCCTCAACCCCGCTTTCTTCATCTTCGTCCCGACTGTCTCGCGCATGCGGGCGACGGCTTCCTTCACGTATGTCTCGTCGATGTCCGCGCCAATGAAGCTGACGCCGAGCCGCGCGCACGCGACCGCCGTGCTCCCGAGGCCCGTGAACGGATCCATCGCGATCTCGATCCGCGACAGGCCGTGCAGCCGCAGACACTGCTCCGGGAGCCGTGACGGGAACGTCGCCGGGTGTGGCCGATCGCGCTCGCGCCGCTGAATCGTCTCGTACGGGATGAACCACGTGTTGCCGCGGCAGCGGACGCCGTCGGCCGCCGCGCGCCAGCGGCCGATGTTCGACTGATCCTGATACGGCACGCCGAGCGCGAGTCGATCGAGTCCGGTCGATCCCTGCGGCGTGAAATGAAAGATGAATTCGTGGCAGTCGTTGAGGAACCGATCGCTGTTGATCGGCTTGTAGTGGCCGACCGCGAGGTCGCGGGTCAGTCCCGCGGCAGCGCCCGCCGCGCTCTGATCGATGGCGATCGACTTGATCCAGTGGATGATGTTCTGCAGTTGCAGATGCGAACGGACCGTCTGCGCCACGTCGAGCGCCGTCCATGGATCGGTCGGTTTCGCGCCGACGTTCAGGAACAGCGAGCCGTCAGGGCGAAGCACCCGTGCCGCCTCAGCGACCCATGTGTTGGTCCAGTCGAGGTACTCGCTGCGCGACAGCGTGTCCTGATACTGGTTGTATTGGATGCCCAGGTTGTAGGGCGGCGACGTGACGATGACGTCGACGCTTCGGGCCGGACGCTGCCGGAAGACTTCCAAACAATCGGCCAGATAGAAGAGGCTGGTCTTCGACCCGGCCTTGACCGTGTCGTACGGTTTCAGCAGAACAGGCACGTCATTGTTTCGGGTTCGAACGGTGAGGGCGTTAGGGAGTGAGGCGGTCCGGCCACGTACGTTTGTGGCCGGATTGTTACAAGTCGGACTGAAGTCAGACTGAAGTCAGACTCTAGTACGACTTCATATAAAAGAAGACAAGTCCGGCTACGACGCCTTGGAGCTGAGGGCGATCGGGCTGACAGTGGCGAGACGTTCGGCGGCGACGGTGTGATTGCGCCGGTGGCCGTGACTTCCGCACGATTTGCCCTTTTCCTCGACGTACGCGACTTCCCGACTCGTCGCCACCTCGCGATACCGGCCGACGACGCATCCGCACGCGAGAGTCGTGAAGCCGAGAAGCCGAACGAGACTCATAGGGCACCCTCCGGGACTTTCTCTCTACTCAGCAATATGCATGCCGCAGAGGCTCACGCGAGCGCGACGCGTCCGTCATCTTACGTATCGGCGTGAGTGCCTGATTAATCAACAGCCGCGAGTGAACACAACATGATTCAGACGGGCAGGATTGGATCGAACTTCAGTTCTTTGGAGATGCCGCGCGCGCCTGGGCGAGGCCATTCCGGGCCGGGACCGAACTGGGATCGAGTGAGAGCGCGTCGGCAAACGATTCGGTGGCCGCTTGCAGATTCCCGGACTCGAGGTAGAAGACGCCGAGATTCACGTACGTCGATGAGTCGCGCGGGTTGGCGCGCACGGACGCCTCGAACGCCGCCCGCGCGCAGTCGCGGCGCCCGAGCGTCCCACACGCGGCGCCCAACAGGTTCTGCGCCCGGGCGTGCGCCGGATAGCCGTCAGTGACCCGGCGGATTTCTGTAATCGCGTCGTCGGTTTTGCCGCGGATGAACAGCGCGCTGGCGCGGTAGTAGTGTGCGTCCGGCCGATCCGGGAACCGGGCCACGAGGCTGTCCGCGAGCGGCGCCAGCCGGTCGGCGTCGCCCGCATCGGCCAGTACGGACGCCAGCTGCTCGGCGCCCCGTGGGTCGTTGGGTGCGAGACGCACTGCCTCGGTGGCAGCCGCTACTGCGCCCTCGAGATCGCCTCCGGCTGCCAGCACACGCGAGAGCTCGATGCGGACCGCCGCGTTCGCCGGGTCTCGCGCGGCGACGGATCTCAACCACTCGAGCTCTTCGGTCTGCTTGCGCGCGCCGGCGGCAGCCTCCGAGAGTCCGGCGAGCGCGTCGGCGTTTCTGGCATTCAACGTGACGGCGCGACGATACGCGTCGTACGCGAGTCCGTACGCTTCGGCCTTGAGCAGCATCGCGCCGCGCGACGTCCAGCTGGCGTCGGTCGCCCCGTCGAGCGCCGCGCGAACCGGCGGCGGCGGATCCACGGCGAGCGCGCGGATCGCCGAGGCGTTGTCCATCGAGCGGCCGTAGATGCCGCGCGGTGCGGAATACTCGAGCGCCATCTGGTCGTCGCTCTGCACGACCGCGGAGTTGCCGTACTGCTCGAGCTCGCGTGGTCCGCCAGCATAGAGTGACAGCAGATCGAACAATGCCGCGGCCTCGTCGATCCCCACACTGGTCAGCGCGGCCGACGCGGTGCCGGCTCGCCACTCGCGCGCCATTCGCTCGATGTGTGGGGCGACCGATTCGCCGGCCGTGCCAATGAGCAGCAGATCGCCTTCGCCGACCAGCCACATCGTGCCCTGCGGAAACACCGAGGCGAAGGTCCTGACGATCGACTGCAGGTCGGCGGCGCTGATGTCATAGGTGTGCGCCCACTGACACAGCAAACCGCCTGGGTTCAGCCGCGAGCGGGCCGCCTGGAAAAACTCGCGGGTGAAGAGCGCCGCGACCCCCGACATCCACGGGTTCGACGGTTCGGACACGATCACGTCGTACCGCCGCGGCGTCAGCAGCAGATGCGAACGCCCGTCGCCGACGATCAGACGCACGCCCGGCTTCGACAGCGCGCGGCCGTTCTCGCGCTCGAACAAGCGCGACGCTTCGACGACCTCAGGCGAGATCTCGACGACGTCCACGTGTCGCACACCGCCCGGCGCGAGCGCCGAGTCGACCGTCACGCCGCTGCCGAGGCCGATGATGCAGATGTCTTGGGCGCGCCCGTGCAGCAGCACGGGCAGCAGTCCGAGCAGCCGCTGCGTCAGCATGTCGCCGGCGTTCGACGCGTCAACTTTGCCGTCGATGGCGAGCGACAGCGTACCGGTCAGTTGACGGACGCTCACCGTCGACGCGGCGCCTTCCTTGTAGTACTCGAGGCGCCCGGCACGAAGCGCCGTCTCCAGATCGGCCGACGCCAGGTACGGGGCGTACTTGTAGGCGCCGCTCGACAGAAGCTCACGATCCCAAGACGGCATCAGAAGGATCGCGACGATCGCGGCAGCTGCAAGCGCAGTGGCGAGCCCGATCGGTCGTAGGGCGGCCTTTCTAGGGCCGCCTAGGGCGATCGCGAGACAGCCCGCGCCGGCACTCGCCGCAAGAATCGCTGCCGCGTCGAACGTCGTGCGCAGACCGAGCCGCGGGATGAGCACGAAGCCCGCGGTCAGCGCACCGGCGATGGCGCCGACGGTATTCGCGGCGTAGACGCGCGCGGCGCCGCGGCCGATATCGCGGGAGGCGATCGTGCGACCGGCCGCGACCGCCAGCGCGAGCGGGAAGGTTGCTCCGAGGGCGAGCGTCATCGGGAGCAGCAGGAGGCCGACCGCGATGGCCTGCGTCGCGACGACGCGGCCGAAGACGACCGCCGGGTCGGCGACTTCGGCGGCGACGAGCAGCGGCATACGTGTCGCGGCGAACCACGCGGCGCCGACCGCCGCGACAGCGCCGACGACCAGCATCAGCGCGAGCCACACGGCCGGCTGCGAGGCGCGCCGCGCGAGGCGTGTCCCGAGCGCCGACCCAATCGCCAGTCCGCTGATGAACGCCGCCGCCATCGTCGCGAACGCGTACGTCGTCGGTCCGATGACGAGCGCGAGCAGCCGCGTCCACGCGACTTCGTAGACCAGCGCAGTGAAGCCCGAGATCGCGACGGCGATCAAGGCGAGCCGCGGCATCGCTGACGGAAGCAACCGCGGAGCGCGCTGAGTCCGCAGAAATTCCTTTTTGGGTTTTCCTTTTGGCTTTTCTGCGCGTTCTGCGACCTCTGCGGTGATCGGCGTGGGCTTCGTCGACAGCCACCACGCGCCGGCTCCCGCGATGACGTTCAACGAAACGCCGATCCATGTCGTCGCGCGAAGACCGAGCGCTGGGATCAGAAGAAAGCCGGCGCCAATCGCACCGATGGCCGCGCCCGCCGTGTTCGTCGCGTACAGCAGACCGGCGTCGGCCGACGCTCTCGCGTACCAGTTCGCGGCGATCGGGAACGTGGCGCCCATGGCCGCGGCAGGAATGCCGAGCAGCGCCAGGCTGATGACCACGCGTGCGACGCCGAAGCGCGCCGCCGCCGTGCCGTCCGCGTACGCCCAGCCAAGCGCGGGAACCGACGCGGCGAGCGCGAAGGGCAGCATCAACGCGGCGACCGCGACGACGATCTCCAGCGCGGCGTACGTCCGCAGACCCGAGGCCCGGTCGAACCGCCTGTCCTGAGCGAGCTCGCCCTTCGACGAGCTCAGGGCGAGCGAGTCGAAGGAGCCCGCGAGCCACGCGCCGAGCGCGAGGCCACCCATGAACGCCGCGAGCACCGTGCTGGCGGCGGCGACGGTGTGACCGAGCTGCAAGGTGAGAAGCCGCGTCCACGCCACCTCGTAGAGGAGGGCGGCGGCCCCGGATGCGGTGTAAAGGAGGACGAAGACTCGCCGCGCAGACGTCATCTGCGCGGCGAGTCTAACCTACGTGGGGCTCCGCCCCACACCCCGGCTCGGTCGCTTGCGGGGGCCCCTGCGCCCCGCGCCGCTCCCTCGCAGGCGCGCCGTGCGCGCCTAGGCGTCTAGAAATCCCAGCGAATCCCGAACCGCGCCGCGCGCGGGTCGAGCACGGCGATGACTTCCTTGAAGCGCGCTCCCGTCACAGTGCGGAATCCGGTCACTGGATTCTGATTGAGCGCGTTGAACAGATCCAGCATCCCCGTGACTTTGCCGACGACACCAAGCCTGAAGCCTTTCTCGACTCGGAAGTCGAGGATGTGAACGTTCGCCGTGCGGTTGGAGTTGAGGGGCTCCATCAGCACCGACTCGCTGCCGGCACCACCAGGCAGGGCGACGCTGGTATTGCGAGCCCAGTTGTAGCCGCTTTGCAGCTTGTACGAACCGCTCACGCCGAAATCGTACGGGAACACATAGCGGCCGAGCACCTTGTAGTTCCAGAAGGACGTCTCCTGCCGTCCCAGCCGCCGCCGGTTCGGCTCCCACTGGAAGGCGGTGCTCTGGCGGACCACGTCGAGCGAGCCCAATCCGGTCGTTGTGCCGCGGAAGTCGTTGGCCCACGTCGTCTCGAAGGATGTCAGCAGCAGCCACGTGTCATGGAAGCGCCGGTTCAGCGCGAACTCAACGGTGTGATAGTCGCCGTTGAACGCCGGAACGCCTGCGATGCGACCAGGGTTGGTGAAGGTGCGGGCGGCCGGCGTCGAGGCCGGCCGAGTGAAGAGCGTGAGCTGCTGATCGTCGGCGGTACTCCGCACACCATCCGGCCCGATGTCGGTGAAGACAAACGGAATCGTATAGGCATTGACGCGCGTCAAATCGACTTCGGCCCACCCGTTGCGCGTGTTCTTGTAGACGTACGACGCGCGCGCCGACAAGTACGGCGCGACCTCCTGCTCGAAGTGCGTGGACGCCTCTTGCCCGTAGGCGTGCTGGAGGCCGCGGTCCACTTTCACGAACCCGGCGCCGCCAACCGTCGTGATCAGCGCGCCGAGCTCCTGCGGTCCGTCCAGGAGTTTGTTGCCGTTCTTGTCATTGAATTCGTACCGCAGCGCGGCCTGGCCGACCGGATTCTCCAGCGAGCTGACGTCGGTGCTCGGGTTGTAGTAGAAGCGGCCGAAGAATCCCTTCCAGACGGTCTTGCCGTTGCCGACGACGTCCCACGCGAAGCCGAGACGCGGGCTCACCGACTTGAGATCGACGACGGTGGTTTCTGGTGTCGAGACCGGCTGGAAGTACGCCGTCTGCTCGGGATTGAAGCTGTTTTCGGGCCAGCCAATCTTGTAGCGATCGACGCGCACGCCGGCGTTGATCGTGAAACGTCGCGTCACGCTCCAGCCATCCTGTGCGTAGATGCCGGTGGCGGTTGAATCGTCCGAGCTCGTGTTCGGCGTGTTGTAGATGTCGACTTCGACCGGCGTGCTGCCTCTGTCGCGATAGTAGATGTTGCCCGGCTGGAACCGCAGAAAGTTGCGACGCTCGCGATACATCTCGACGCCGACCTTGAAATTGTGGCTGCCCGCGCGATCGAGGTAGTAGCTCAGCGTGCCGGAGAATTGGGGCTTCAGCGTCGTGCGGTTGTGATAGAGGCTGGACGCCCCCGATTGCTGACTGGTGTCGAGGTCGATGCGGCCGACCGGCACTCCCTCGGTCGACGTGGACTTGGTCTGCGTCGGATAGAGCGGAAAGTAGTTGCCCCAGTGGGAGGCCTGCACGTCGAGGAACGCGCGGGTGCTCACCGTACTGGTCCACTCGATCTTCTGCGGTCGGTTCTTCGAGCTCTGCCAGTTCGCCGCGGATACCGGGATCGCGAGCGACAGATCGCGCAGCGGCTGAAACTTGGTTCGTTCGTTGTAGAACCCGATGATTTGGTTCGACCGACTGAGCTGGTACGTGACCTTGACGCTTTTGTTCACGAGCTGGCTCTGCGCTTCCTCACCCGGCAGCCCGAGGATGGTCTTGTACTGGTTGTTATCGCGGTAGCTGAGGAAGTACCAGAGTCTGCCTTTCTTGATCGGTCCGCCGGCGTTCACGTTGAAGTCGTACTGCTTGGTGATCGGGTTGCCGCGCGTCAGCCCGAGCCGCTCACCCGTGGCCGGATCGATAATCGTTGGCGCCTTGAATCCCCTCGAATCGACGGCGCCCGGTGTCCTGAAGGCATCCGGGACATTGTTCGAGAGCGTCTGCTCGCCCACGTAGTCGTAGTAGACCTGCGAATTGAACTTGTCGCCGCCCGACTTGACCGTCAGGTTCAAAAACGCTCCGAGGCCTGACTGCTCACCCATGTTCCCGGAGCCGCCAAGCTGGAACTCCTCGAAGCTGCCGAAATCGAAGTAGCCGGCGTTCGTGTCCTGCCCCTCGGTCACGTTGATGCCTTCGAACAAGGTCTTGTTCTGACCTGAGACGCCGTAGGTCTGATAGCCGGTCTGCGTGCCGGTGTGGGACCCGCCGACGTCGTAGGCGTTCATCTGGAAGCCGGGGGCCTGGGCCATGGCCGCCCAGATGTCACGCGCGTTCGGAATATCCTGAAGAAGTTCTTTGGTGAAGTTCGTGCCGACGGTCGTGCTCTTGACGTCGACGGTCGGAGATTCACCTGTGATCGTCACCGTCTCCTGCAGTGATGACAACTGCAGTTGCGCATCAACGCTGAGCGTCTGGTTCAGGCCCAGGCGGATTTCCTCGCGCTTGAGGGTTTGAAATCCCGCGAGCTCGAACGTCACCGTGTACAGGCCCGGCGGCAGCGCGGGATATCGATAGGTGCCGTCCGCACCCGTCACGGATGTCTGCGCCTGAATGAGTGCCGGGCCGGCGGCCGTCACGGTGACGCCCGGCAGGACTGCGCCGGTGTTGTCGGTGAGCACGCCGGTGATTCGACCGCGTAATTCCTGAGCACCCGCCGAGAGGGCCATGGAGAGCACGAGCGCCGCGACGAGGGCTACGGAACCGAATCGTTCACGCATACCGTTTCCTCCCGTGTAGTGGTGCCGGAGAGCGTAAAGGAAACGATGGGAAACGAACAGCGGAAAATAAAAACCGGCGGCCGGTTGCCCAGCCGCCGGTTCAACAATTACCCGATTACCCGATTGCCCGATTACTCGATTACTCGATTCCCAGATGTCAGAAGTCGAACCGGAACCCGATCTTCGTCACGCGGGGCGCCACGATCTC
>MNEX01000118.1 GCA_001917905.1 Acidobacteria bacterium 13_1_40CM_65_14 | reverse complement strand
GTGACTTCGCGCTCAGCAAGGTTCGCATCGTCGGCGGCAGTCCCGACGTTCGCGGCTGGCCAGTGACCTCGTCCATTACGTCGCTGGCGATGAGCGGCGGCACCTTCCACATCGACCACACGAAGCGTTGCGGCTGGCCGGGCGTCGATATCGGCGGCGCGCTGCAGGAGTCGACGATTTGGATCTTCGAGAAGATCGGCGGTCAGTGGTACGGCACCGGCGGCGAGCGTCTACGTCCGTGCCAGACCGACAAGGGGCTCGGCGCCCCTTCTGAGATCTCCCGCGGCTGGTTCTACAACTCGTCGTGGGCCCCGCTGACCGGTTACGTTCCGGCGCGTGGTGAGACGGTCGGGTTCATGGTGGCCGCTGGTTCGACGCGCGCCGACAACAACGCGCCAATCCACGAGCGCACCGGCGTCGTGCTCATCCCGTGGCCCGGCGACGGCGGCGGCAGCTGGCCGCCGTTCCTCTGGCGCGAGTAACAAGTCAGGGCTTAGGGCTTCGAGCTAAGGGCAAGACGCGTAGGGCTAAGGGCGAAGAGAGAGGCCGAGGGCGTGCGAGTATGTCGCAGCCTTCGGCCTTTTGCTTTTTGCGCGCGGCCACGCTAGTAATGTTGTCTCATGCCTGACTGCTGCCTGACTAGTAATGTTGTCTCGTGCCTGACTGCTGCCTGACTAGTAATGGTTCGAAGGTTGCCCGGAACAGGCCGCTTCTCGACTCTCCTCATTCTTCTCGCGGCGACCGCGACGCTGCGCTGCACTGGTCCGAACACTCCGACTCCGCCGCCACCGCCGCCGCCGGATCCGGCCGCCGTCGAGATTACGTGTCCGCAGCCGGTGACCGTGGCGTCGCTGCGCGGTGAGCCCACGGTCGTCGTCTACGGTCAGGCGACGGCCATCTCCGGCGCGCCGCCAGTCACCGTGAGCTGCACCCCGCAGAGCGGTGGGGCGTTTCCGGTCGGGACGTCGACCGTCACGTGCCTTGCGACCGATGCGCGCCAACGCACCGCGCCCTGCACGTTCACGATCACCGTCACATCACCGCCAAGGATCAGCCTCACGCGAGTCGTCGCGTTCGGCGACAGCATGACCACCGGCGAGATTCCCGGTCTTGGCCTCAATCCGTTTACCGGCGGATTCCTCGTCGACCCGGGGTCTGCGTATCCTCGCCGTCTCGAGGTCGCGTTGGTCGGCCGCTACACGGCGCAGACGCCGTTCGTGCGCAATCAGGGTCTCAGCGGCGAACAGGCGATCCAAGGCCGGAGCCGTTTGTCGGGCGTGCTCGCCGGAGCCGGCTACGAAGTTCTGCTGCTGATGGAGGGCGCCAACGATCTCCTGTTCGGAGAAGCGAAGGCCGTGGATCCCGCAGTATCCGCGATGCAGTTCATGGTACGCGATGCAAAGAGCCGGGGGCTTCGCGTATTCCTGGCCACGCTGCCGCCGCAGAACCCGCTCGCATGCTGTCCGCGCCGAGGCAACGCCGCCGCGTTCGTCGAGCCGTACAACAATCGATTGCGATCGCTGGCTGCGGCCGAAGGCGTGACGCTCGTCGACGTATACCCGGCCTTCAACGGCGACACGACCACCCTCATCGACTTCGATGGCTTGCATCCGACCGCCGCCGGCTATCAACGGATCGCCGACACCTTCTTCAAGTCGATTACGCAGACCCTCGAGTTGCCCCCGACGCTGACGTGGGATCCGCGCGCGATGGTGACCGGCGGGTTCCTGATCCGGCGCCGATAAGCGCAACGCCGGTTTCTAGCGGTCCGTATAAGCTGATTGGGTACTCGTCACGACAAGCCATCGACGACGATCTTCGGGCCGCGACAACGAAGCCGCCCGGTGGTGAATCCGAGGAGACTCGCCACTAGCCAGACGATCGCCAGCGGAATCAGACTGGCGTGACCGTCCAACCCGGCCTTCATGCCAAGATTCCACGCCGCTTTCGGATCGACGTGGGCGCGCAGGGCGCTCGCTCCGCTGTCGGTGAACCGCTGTGTGTTGAGCGACAGATCCCCGTCGCGAAACGCGGGCAACAAGAGCTCGGTCAACGGTCGCTGAAACGACGCCGGCGGCTGCGCCATCGTCGCGGCCCCGACGAGCGACAGCGCCGCGCCGTACGCCGAGAAGCCGGCGAGAACTGCGCGCGCGGAACGCGGCGCGATCGTCCAGAGCCTCGCGAGGCCGAGGCAGAGAAACGGAATCGCCGGTGAGAGATGTCGCGGCCCGTACGACCAGCCGCCCTCCCAGTAGGTGTAGCTCGCATTCAGCAGGACGTAATACACGGCGATGATCATCGCGACGATGGCTGCCCGCCGTGCAGGCGTCCGAATCATCGCGATCAATCCAAGAGGTGCAAACATCAGCGCCGGCGCGAGTGGCAGCAGGCCGCGGTACCGGCCGAACAGAATCCGCCATAGCGCGGCAATGCTCGGAACGTGGATCCCGAAGACGCCGGTCTGCATGCCTTCGAATCCTGACTGTTCGCTCGAGTACGCGATGTGAAACGGCGACCCAAAACACGCGTACTGATACGCCATCAGCACTGCGGCGCACGCGGCCGCGCCCGCGACCAGCGCACCGAGAATCCTCAGCGCGCGCTCCCGCCCGAGCGGCCAGGCGTTGATGGCTGCGTAGATCGCGAGCACAACGGCCGGAACGGCAGCCGGGAACTCCGAGACCGTAGCCCAGCCCGCGGCAAGGCCGACGACGAGGCCAAGACCGGCTTCGTAGCGCGCCGCCTTCGCGCCGAAGACGCTTCGGCGTGCCTCGGCGGAGCTCGCTGTCTTCGCAGGCGAGCGGAGGCGGGAAGGCTTCCACCTCCGCGTAAAGCTTCCGCCTTCGCTGAAGCTAGCCTCGGCGAAGGCGGTTAGCCGAACGACTCCAATCCGCGTCGCCGCGGCGAATGCGAACACGAGACACGCCGCCGAGAACGCGTGGCCAATGAACAGCGTGGCCAGCGGCCACATCGGCGTGGCGAGGCCGAAGGTGAGCGCCGCGAACAGCGCGCCGCTGGGTGTGGCGTCGAGCTCGAGGCACAAGTTGAACAGCGTCACCGCAGCAAGCGCGGTGAACAGGCCGGCGGTAAAAACCGTCGCGAGCCACGACAGCAGTGCGATGCCCTCGTACGACTCGGCGTCGCCGCCGCGCGCGTGCAGGACCACGCGCGCGATCGCGACAATCGGCAGCGCCGCAAATGACAATCCCGGCGCTTTGTCGGAGTAGTAGTGGCCGTCGAAGAGCGCCTGGTCGCCGGTACTCCGGTGATAGGGATCCACCTGAAGGGAGCGGTCGTTCGTGATCGCGCGCACGAGATTGAAGCGCGAGTTCTGATTCCAGCCGCCGGCCTGGTAGAAGTACGCGTACGACGCGAACAGCAAAAGGAACAGCGCGACACGAAGACGAGTCACATGTGGGTCCACAATCCGATGACGAGCACCACGAGGCTCACGCCCTCACCCGCGACCGTCGCGAGCGCGGCGCCGCTCGCACCCTGATGCGGAATCAAATAGAAATTCAAGCCGACGTTCACCACGAGTCCGATGATGCCGGTTGTCAGGAGCAGCCGCTCGCGGTTGACGGAGATCGCAATCGCGTGCAGCACCCAGATCGCAAACACGAACCCAAGACCGACACACAGGATACGAAACGGCGCGGCGGCCGGGGCGAAATCTTCGCCGAAGAGGCGCGTCATCAGCGGCGTCGCGAACTGATAGGCCACCGTGCCGACGGCCACGGCGAGCGCCGTCGATCCGGCGAGGCCCACGAGGGCCAGCCGTCGATGCCGGATGCGATCGGACACAAAGAGCGCGGACAACCGCGGCGTGAGCACGGCGGCGATGACAGACGGCGCGTAGCTCAGGCCTTCATACACGCGGTACGCGGCCGTGTAGAGACCCGTTTCGACGTCGGTCCGCATGACGCCGAGCATCACGGCGTCCACGTACGAATACAGATTCAAGACGACGAGGAAGAATCCAAGTGGCAGGGCCGTCGTCTGCAGCTCCCGCCAGATCGCGCGGTCGAAGCGGAGGCCGAGGCCGCCCAGATGGGTGTGCGTCATCCACGCCGACAGCGCGAGCGCGACGCCGCGCGCGACGACGAATGCCATGGCGAGACTTCGTAGTCCGCCGCCGGCTGCGAGCGCCGCCACGCCAACGATGAGAAGAATCGCGCGGTCCGTGACGACGACGAAGCTGTCCCATCCAAAGCGTTCCAGTCCTTGCAGGACGCCACGGATGGTGAGCATGTACGAGCGGAGCACGAGCGATCCGCCGAGGAGATAGCAGGCGAGCCGGACGTCCCACTCGGAGCGAAGGATCGTCGCCGTCGCCACGAGTGCGACGAGCGCGCCGGTCGTCCAGACCAGCTTGATGCCGAGTGTGTGATGCAGGAGCGCCGTGGCCTGCGACCGGTCGCGCGCGACGGCGCGGATCGTCACCTGATGCAGGCCGAAATCCATCAGCGTCTCGAAGATCGTGCCGAGCGCGAGCGCGAAGGAGAACTTGCCGAACTCGACGTCGCCGAGCGTCCGGCCGGCGGCGATGAACAAGATGAGAAGGAGGCCGGCGCTCGCGGCGGAGACCCCGGCGTACGCCATGTTGCGAAACATCAGCGTTGCGCAACCGCGGATTCGATCAGGGCCGCGTAGCGATCGAGCAACGCCTCTTCGTCGAACTGTTCCTGGATGGTCTGCAGCCCGGCCGTCGCGAGTTGCGTGCGCAGGCCCGCGTCGTCGAGCGCCCGTCGAAGCGCGCGCGCGATCGACATCGGCGATCGTGCCTCGTGCAACAGCGCGTTTTGGCCGTCGACGAGGAAGTCGCGCATGCCGCCGACTTGCGCGGCGACCACTGGCACCCCGCTCGCCATCGCCTCGATGACCGAAATGCCGAACGATTCGAAGTGCGACGGCTGGACGAACAGATCGGCCGCGCGGTAGAGGCGCGCCGTATTGGTCGACGGTCCGTACAGCCGGACGCGATCCTGCAATTGGTGTGTTTTGACGAAGGCGCGCGCCTTGGCGCCCGCATCCCACGGATGCGCCGGCATGTCGGGACCCACGAGCACCAGCCACGCCCGCCCATCGCCGAGCATCCGCCACGCCTCGAGGACATCGAGCACGCCTTTCTCCGTGCTCAAGCGACCGACGAACAAGGCGACCGGCCGATCGACCGGCCAGCCTTCCTGTTGTCGGATCGTCGTGCGCTCGTGATCGGTTGCCGGCCTGAAGCGCTGCACATCGACGCCATGGGGCAGATAGTGCACGCGATCGCGCGGGATGCCCGCGTTCAACGTTTCGCGCTCGATGTCGCGGCCGATGCAGACGAAGTGATCGCCGCCGCGATACACCGCGCGGGCGGGCGCTTTCACGAGCCGGACGAGCGGGTTCTCGGCTGGAACGCCGGAGACGTCGTTCGCGCTGGCGCTGGCGAGCACGCCGGCCGTGGCCGCCTGCAGGACCACAGGTCGTCCGAGACGACGACCCGCCATGACCGCGGCGACGCCGATGCCACGATAGTCAATGCAGACGATCGCGTCGACGTCGTCCTTCAGTGCGAGCGTCTGTGAGAGGAATGACGGAATCGCCCTCCATTTGCCGCTGGCGCGGCGATCGCCGGCGGGACCGACGCGAAACACCGTGATGTCATCGACGCGACTTTCAGTCGGATCGTCAGCGCCGATCCGCTTGGTGACGACCTTCACGCCGAATCCACGTCGATGCAGGTGCGTCGCGAGCTGACGCGCGTGTGTTTCCACACCGCCGATCACCGGGTGGTAGTACGTCGTCATGACGAGCACGCGCACACGGGCTTTCGACATCATCACTCCGGGGGCCCCTGCCCCCCGGCCACGCTTCGCGGGGACCCCTTCGCCCCGCTCCGCGCAAGCAGCGGCTTCAGCAGCTTCCAGTACGCATCGAGAAACCGTTCGTAGATCGCTTTGCCCCGGTTGACGATCACGTGCTTGGCGAGATCGTCGCGCACGACCATCGGCGCGCTGATCAACAGATCACGGTCGGCCTTGCGGCGGATGCGCCGTGCGAGCGCGCGATCGCGAGGCAGCGTGGGCAGCATAGCCAGGAGTCCGCCGACCGCGCGCAGGTACGTCCACCCATGGCCCTTGCCGACGAGCACGATCAGCTGCAACGGCTCGTAGATGAGCAGCGGCGGGATGATGCCGATGATCGTCCGCACCTGGTAGTTCTTGAGGATGAAGTGCCAGCGGTTGCGGATTTGATAGTAGAAGAGCCACGACCCGCGCGGCCGGCTGTTGTGCAGGACCAGCGCCTGCGGCAGCTCCATCATTTTGTAGCCGGCCATCTTGATGCGATGCGTGAAGTCGCCGTCCTCTTTGCCGATGAAGTATCGCTCGTCGAACAGGCCGATCTCGATTGAGGTCTGCCGATCGAGGAGCAGCGCGCACGTGGGCGCGGCGCCGATGTCCTGCGCGTCGAGGCCGCGCGCGGCGAGCGGCCGATCGAGCCAGGGATTGACCGCCTCGCAGATATAGTGCATCGCGCCGCCGGCGTACTGAATCAAATCCGGCCGGTTCGCGTGCACGACGATCGGGCTGCCGCATTTGATGGTCGCATCGGCGATCATCGCGGCGTGCAACCGCTGCACGGTGTCAGGTTGAATGTGGACGTCGGCGTCCATCAACAGGACAAATCTTCGCGACGCCTCCGTGATGCCGACGTTACGGCCCGGGCTCGGCCCCTCGTTCTTCGATAATCGCCGGACGCGCACGCCCGGCCACTCGCGCGCAATCCACTCGCCGGTGCCGTCGGTGCTGGCCACGTCCACGACGGTGATGCGATCGCGCGGACAGCCGGCCTCGGCCAGCGACGTCAGCGTCGCAGGAAGAATCGCCAGGTTGTTGTGCGCGACGATCGCAACATCGACGTCGTCTGGAAAATTCGGCATCGTTGATCGCTCGGCTAAAGCCTTCGCCTACGCCTGGCCCCCACGATCGTAGGGCGACGGCTTTAAAGAGCGTGTGAAGAAATCACGTACAACGCAGAAACCGCGGAACCCGCAGAGAAAAAATACTTAAGGTCTTTCTGCGTGTTCTGCGAGTTCTGCGTTCAACGTCGTATTTCGTCACAAGCTCTTTAGCCGAGCCAAACTGTCGTCAAAAACCACTTTCGTCCTTGCCCCGGCAAGCAGGTCAGGAACTTTCCGTTCAGGCGCATCAGCTGATAGCGGTCGTCGCCGGGGTGAACGCCGCGTCGTTTCAGCGGACGCTCGGCGAAGGCGAGCTCGTGACCAGTATTGGCGAGGGCTCGGCGGGTCGTCTCGCCGGCGATGCCCCACGGGAGCGCGACGTGGCGGACCGTCGTCGTTCCTAAGCGCTCGTTCAAGAGGGTGCGCCCTTCCGCCAGTTCTGCTCGAATCGCTGCCGCGCGCGCTTCGTCTGTTTCGAAGCGCTCGCGCTCCGTCCCTTCGTCTTCGGCGATCGCATGCAGCTCTTGCCTCCACCGCGGCCGATCGAAGAAGCGCACGCCGCCGTGGCGAGCCACGTATTGGCGGCAGCGCTCGGCGGCGGTTTCGCCGGACAAGTAACGGCGCGCATCCGACATCCGCGACCGCTGGAGGTACAACGGTGTTCCCAGCGCGTCTGGCTGCAGAAACGTGGCGACGCCGTTGACCGTCGTCAGCGGACGCTCGAGCAGCGGCTCCCGCCGGTAGTCCGGCGTGACGAACCCGATGGTCTCGGAGTCGCTGAAAATCATCGCGTGCGACCGCGTGTGCGACTGCACGTCCCAGACGCCGCTCGCATGCATCTCGCGGAGCTCGGGCCACGTGACAAATGGATCGTCATGGAGCGCGAGGCTTTCAGCCGAGCGAAGTCGCTCGCCGTCCACGATGCGACCAGGGATCGCGAACAGGATCGCCTTCAACTGATACTGCTTCAGCAGCGGTGTCGCCACGCTCCATGCGCTCGCCCAGCCATCGTCGAACGTCAGCGCGACCGCGCGCGGACCGGGCGACGTGGCGTCGATGACCAGACGCGCAATCTCGTCGCACGTGACCGTACGGTAGCCGTTCTCGACGAGGTACTGCAGACGCGGCTCGAGCCACTCGCGCGTCACATCGTGGAAATGAAACACTGGCAGCACGCCGCCGAGCGATCCACCAAACACGAATGACGGATAGCAACCGGTGGCGAGATCGACGAGGCCGCGCAGGGCGCCGCCACGCTCGGCGAAAGGAGCTCGCGGTGTCATAGGGAATCGGACGTGGGTATTCTATTATGTGCGCGTGCCCCGGTTAGGGACGTCAGGAACGTTAGGAACGCCAGGAACGTCGAGAGTGTCGAGCCTGACGAGCTCGACGCCAAACGATCCGGCGTCCGCTGTCGCCGCGCCACCGTCACCGCGCGCACGCGGTGCCACCATCACCGCCGCGGTACTTCTCGTCGTTGCCCTCGCCGCCGCGATGTCGGTCGACGTCGTGAAGAACGGCTACGGCGTGAAGAGCGACGAGGCGACGTACGTGACGATGGCGCTGAGCCTCGCGTACGATCGCAATCTCAGCTATGAGCGGCGCGACCTCGAGCGGTACTTCGGACTGTATCGCTCGGGTCCCGACGGCATCTTCCTCAAGCGCGGCAAACGCCTGCGCGTGCGCGTCGATGCCGCGCCGCCGTTTCTTCATCTGACGAAGACACCCGACGTTCGCAGCGATCGCCTCTACTTCGGCAAGGCGATGATCTATCCGATCGTTGCCGCGCCCTTCGTCCGGCTGTTGGGCCTCAACGGCTTTCTCGTCCTCAACGTGCTGCTGCTCTTCGGCGTCTGCGTGTGCGGCTACACGTTTCTCGCGGCCCGGTCACGACCGGGTCCAGCCCTCGCGTTCACGCTGGCGTTTGTCGCAGCGGCGTGCGTCCCCGTCTATGCGGTCTTTCTGTTGCCGGAGATCTTCAACTTCGCGCTCGTCTCGTTCGCCTATTTCCTCTGGCTCTATAAAGAGGTCGCACCTCCCGGCGAGCGAAGCTTCCTGACCGGCGTCGGCAGCGACATCGTCGCGGCGATCCTGATCGGAATCGCTGCGTATTCGAAGATCACCCACGCCCTCCTCATCGGGCCGATCGTGCTCTGGTGGTGGTGGCGCCGACAGTACGTCACCGGTCTGGTCGTCGCTGCGGTCTTCACCATCACGACGCTCGGACTCTACTGGACGAATGCGCTCATCACAGGAGAGTTCAACTATCAGGGCGGCGACCGCAAATCGTTTGTCGGACATTTCCCCTTCGACGGCTCACCCGAACGCGCGTGGGACCAGAAGGGCACCGAGATGAGCACGAACGACGCCGACCTCGAGAACGTGCTCGAGCCGTCGGAGTTCCCGGCGCGCTTCGCCCGCAACGTCGAGTACTTTTTTGTCGGCCGGCATTTCGGATTCATCCCGTACTTCTTTCCCGGCGTGGTGTGTCTCGTGCGCTGGCTCGCGTCGCGCGACCGCTGGCGGCCGTGGCGGGTGTTCACGTTCCTCGCGGTCGTCGCATCGGCGCTCGGGTGGCTGATCATTGCGCCGTACACGTGGAGCGGCGGCGGTGGGCCGCCGGGGAATCGCTACTTCATGAGCCAGTACGCGATGCTGCTGTTTCTCACCCCGCCGCTGACGTCAACGGCGCCTGCCGTGATCGCGTGGCTCGGCGGCGCGCTGTTCACGGCCAAGATGCTCGTGAATCCGTTTTACGCCGCGAAGTCTCCGTACACGATCGCCGAGCGCGGCTTCGCTCGCCGGCTGCCGGTCGAGCTGACGATGGCGAACGACTTGCCGATCATGCTGGATACTCCGCGCACGCACATCTGGTACGCGGACGTGCTCTTGTATTTTCTGGATCAACACGCGTATGTGCCTGAGGTTGTCGACGCCGCAACAGGAAAGCAGGGGATCTGGATCGCGGGCGACGGCCGCGCCGATATCATCGTGCGATCCGAATGGCCGATCGACCACCTGACGATCATCGCGCAGTCGCCGATTCAAACGAGCTTCCTCGTGTCGATGGGCGATAGCCAGTCAGACATCCCCATCGTGCCGGGCAAGCCGGTGACGTTTGACGTGCCAGCCAGCGGCGTGCGCGCACTGAAAAGCTATTCCTACCTGCTGTCGGCGCGCTCGACTGAAGGGTTCACGCCGCAGCTGCAGGATCCCGGTTCGACCGATCCCCGCAACCTGGGCGTGTTGATCACCTTCACCGCAGTGCCTCGATGATTCGACGCCGCGGGGAGCTGGCCGCGGTCCTCGCGATCAGCGCGATCCTCGCCGCCGCATTCACGTATCCGCTCGCGTTCAAGATCGGTCGCGTCGGCCGCGTCGACAACGGCGATGGTCAGTTGTCGATCTGGAACGTCGCCTGGGTGGCGCGCACGCTCGTGCTGGATCCACGGCACGTCTTCGACGCCAACATCTTTTATCCACATCTCGGCACGCTCGCATACTCGGAGAACAATCTCGGCGCCGGCGCGATGGCCGTTCCGGCGTACTGGCTGACGAGCGGCAATCCCTACGCGGCGCACAACACGGTCGTCGTGCTCGCGTTCATGCTGACGGCCACCGGCACGTACTACCTCGTGCGCTATCTGACGCACGACCGGCGCGCCGCTGCCGTGTCGGCTGTCTGCTTTGCGTTCTGTCCGTATCTCTTCGCGCACACCGCGCACATCCAGCTGCTGATGATCGCCGGCCTGCCGTTCAGCATGCTCGCATTCCATCGCATGGCGGATCGACCCACGCTCGGTCGCGGAGCCGTGCTGGGCGCGGTGATGGCGGCGCAAGCCATCTGTTGCGGCTACTACGGCGTGTTCGTGACGCTGATGATCGGCTTCGCCGTGCTGGTGGTCGCGGCGACGGGGCGGCGCTGGACCGATCGCGCGTACTGGACCGCGGTCGCGACCGCGGCGGTCGTCTCTCTGGCGCTCGTCGTCCCACCGTTTCTGCCGTACGTCTCGCTCCAGCGGAATCTTGGCTTCGGCCGATCGCTGAGCGACGCGCGCGCGTACTCCGCGAACTGGAGCGCGTATCTCGCCAGCTCGTCGTACGCGCACGCGTGGCTGCTGCGTTTTCTGCCGCCATGGGGCGTCGAAGTGATCTTTCCCGGAATCATCGCGCTGACGTTCGGCGTCGCCGGCGTCTGGCTGGCGAGACGCATGCGGGGCGGCGAGATCGCCGTGTTGTACGGCGGACTCGCGGCGCTGGCGTTCTGGGCGTCGTTCGGGCCCGCCGCCGGTCTTTACCGCGTGCTCTATCGCGTCGTGCCGGTATTCGCCTTGATGCGCGCACCGGGCCGATTCGGGGTCATCGTCGCGTTCGGGCTCTCGGTGCTCGCGGGCGCGGCGCTGGCGACGCTCTTACCGCGGCTGCGGCGGGCGACCCTCGCCGGCAGCGTCATCGCGGCGTTCGCGGCCGCGGAGCTCCTCGTGCCGCTCAACATTCCCGATGCGCCGGCGGTCGAGCCCGTGTATCGCATCCTCGCCACGCTGCCGCGCGCGCCGGTGATCGAGATGCCGTTCTTCTATCCGCAGGTAGGCCTGTATCAGCACACGAAGTACATGCTGGCGTCGACGAGTCACTGGTTTCCGCTCGTCAACGGCTACAGCGATTACATCCCGCCGGATTTCTACCAGAACGTGATGGTGCTCGCGACGTTCCCGAGCCACGACGCGCTGAAGATTCTCGAGCCGAACGGCGTGCGATACGCCGTGTTCCACATGTACGGCTTCAACACCGAAAATCGTCACGACGTCCTCGCACGCCTCGAGGAGTTCGCGCCATATCTGAGGCTGCTGTACCGGGATGATTTCACACGGCTATACGAAATCGCCGGATTCCCACCGTAGCTGGATATGCCATACTCCGATCTTGGGAGGCCCCATGGAGATCCTGGTTCGTCGCCGACTCCCGCGACTGGTTTTCATCTTCCTCACATTCTGCTGGTCCGCCACCGCTCACGCGCAGCGTCTGTCGATCCAGGGCGATCGGTTCGCGATCGACGGCACGCCCAGGTTTGTGACCTTCATTTCGTATTTCGCGGCCATGAATGCGGTCAACGTGACGGCCGACCTGAAGTACGTCCGCAGCAAAGGTTTTGACGGCGTACGCATCTGGCCGAACCTGAACACGGGGCCGGTGCAGCTCATGAAGCGCGACGGCTCGCTGAGCGCGGAGGGCTTGTCGACGCTCCGGTTCATTCTCGACCGCGCGCGCGACGAGCATCTTGTCGTGGATGTGTCGTTCACCGCGGAACACATTCCCGGACTGGACGCCGCGCGCTTCCGCGACGCCATCCTCGCGACAACCGCCGAGCTGCGGGACTACGACGGCGTGCTGTTCGACATCCAGAACGAGCGCAACGTCTATGGCCCGTTCGGCAAGCCGCTCAGCGCGGGCGACGTGGCGAGCATTCGAGCCGGCATCAAGAGCGTTCATGCCAGCCGGATCGTGACGGCGTCGAACAGCTCCGAAGACACGGCGGCGTTTGCGTCCGCCTTCGCCGCACAAACCGGACTCGATGTGACCGCATACCACGATCCGCGCACGGGGGCCTTTTACGAGTCCTCATGGGTGCAGCTGGTCGTCGGCGCGCTCAGAGCCAACGGCAAGCCGGCGTACCTCCAGGAACCGATGCCGACACGATATCCGTACTTTCCGTCGAGCTATAGCTCGGCGAACTATCGGGAGCAGATGATCAACGCGAAGCTGGCGGGAGCGGCCGCGTGGTGTTTTCACACCAACATCCAAGGTGATCGACCGGACGCGCTCTTTCAGAGCCTGATCGAGTCAGAGCCCGAGCCGGAGCGGAATTTCGTGAATTCGCTGATCCCTCGCGTCAATCTCCGGACGAGCAACGGAATCAACTACGTGGTGGCGGAGGGCGGCGGCGGCGACGACGTGAACGCCGATCGACTCGGGGCCGGTCCATATGAGACGTTCACGGTCAGCGTGCTCGCGGGAGGGCCGATCGTCGACGGCGATCGCGTGGCGCTCCGCACCGCCAACGAGACGCATTATTTCCAGGCCGTTGGCGGTGGCGGCGGATCGTTGCGCGCGGTCGGGGAGAAGATCGGAGCGTTTGAAACGTTCCTCGTCGAAAAACCTGGAGGCGGCGCGGTCCGGCCGGGAGACGGCATCAGGATGCGCGTGAACGACGGTGCGTGGTATCTCACCGCCGAAGGCGGCGGTGGCGGGCGCGCCGCGGTCAATCGTCCGTCGGCCGGCCTCTGGGAAACGTTCACCGTGTTCTTCGTGCGCTGAAGCTCGTGCCCGGTCACTGCTGAATCAGTAACGGCACGGCCATCACGATGAACGCAAAGGGCGCAAAGCCCGCAAAGAAAGCCACGTGAAGTTGCTTCTTTGCGGTCATCGCGGTCTTTGCGTTCCTTGTGGTCCTGGTACTGTTTCAGCGAAGACGCTTCACTAGTGGATCGCGGCGGCCAGCCCCGCGAGATCCGGTTTCGCGCGCGCCCGCTTCAGTGAGTCGTCCCACAGCGCGTTCAAGTCGCCCATGGCCCTCGCCGTCGCCGCGCGTGGCCGAATGAAGATCGGAATCTTGTACATCGGGCAGTCGACGGTCAGCGTGATCGGTCCGCTGACGAGGCGGGTCGGATTCCACATGTCGAGCCAGTCGCCCTCCGGAAGATAGACCGACATCGCACGTTGACCTTTCCGCCAGATCGCGCCGACGAGAATGTCGTCGCCGTAGAAAAACTCTTCCCACGTGTCCCACGCCCGGCGATCGTCAGGGAAGGCGAGGAAAAGCGGCCGGATCATCGGCACGCCCGTCTCGCGCGCGATCAGCGCGTGCGCGACGCTGTAGTTTTGCAGCGCGGTGTGGAGCTTCGCGTACAGGCGCCAGATCGCAATGAGCTCCGTGTCGTACCGCGGCTCGGTCGGCATGTCCCACAGGCCGCGGTTCTCTGTCGGGCCGACCTGCATGATCGGCGTGAACGCGCCGAAGGCAATCCAGCGCGCCAGCACTTCGCGATCGAGTCTCATGCCGTACCCGCCGATGTCCGTGCCCCAGAGGGAGAATCCCATGACGGCGGCGCGCTGCGCGGCGATGATCGCTTGCCGCAGACCCCATTCCGACGTGCTCGAGTCGCCGGCCCAGAAGGCGGCCAGCGATTGGCTCCCGGTATATCCCGCGCGCGCCATCAGGATGAAATCGTCCGGACGCCGAGCGGTGAGGAGTTGATGCGCCGCGCCGGCGTAGAGCCGCGGATAGTCGTTGTGCACCTCACGCGTCGTTCGTCCATCCGCCGTGCGGAGATCGACGCGGCCTGGCACTTCCTCATCGCCGCGATCGAGCTTGAACCCGGCAACGCCGGCGTCCACGAGCGTACGCACGCAGTCCTGCCACCACACAGTGGCGCCGGGATTGGTGAAGTCGACGTGAGAGTGGTCGTTCTGTGACGCGAGATCCGGCATCAGGAAGCCGCGCCGCTTCGCCTCGTCGACGATGGAGCCTTGAATCCACGGCGCGAGCCAGAGGAGGAATCTGATCCCTTTGTCGTCGAGCCAGCGAATCATCCGCTCCGGGTTCGGCACGCGCCTGCGATCCCACGTGAAGTCGTCGTAGCCCTCGTGTCCGACGGCCCACGGCCGATCGATCCAGTACACGCCGAGCGGGATGTCGAGCGCCTGCAGCATCAGGACGTCTTCGACGACCTGCGAATTGTACGGCCCGGAGTACGCCGTGCCGTCGTAGAAGCGCGGAAGGTTCACGTGCTCGTCGCGATATCGCCACGGCAGGAACGCCCATTTCGGCGGGACGAGCGGGCGGCCGGCCACCTGCACGTAGCGGCCGAGAATCGCCGCCGGATCGGGACCGGGAATGACGTGGAATTTCAGCTCCGGTCCTTCGAACGAAAACGCAGTCGTGTTGCCGCGCGACGCCGCGAGATCGAAGACGCCGGGCCACGTGCCCTCGACGAATACGCCGTACCCGGCTGACGACAGGTAGAACGGCAGATACAGACTGTGAGTCGGCTTCACGAACATCGAGACGGTCTGGCCGCGGAGATCGAGTGCCGCCGAGAGCGGCCGGCCGTCGGCCGCCGGATTGTCGACGGTGCGTTCGAGGAGACCGACGAAGTGCTCGTCGGATGCGACCGGCAGCTGCGCGCCGAGCCGCCGGATCTCGCCGTCTGGTTCGAACCGCAGCGTGACGAGCAGGGTCTCCGCCGGCGTCCACTGCAGCTCGACCTCGGCGCGCCGGCCAGCGTCGAGCGCATACGTCGCGCGATATCCGTTCAGCGTCGTGCGTTCGACGATCGGATCGCCCTGGATCGCGCGCGATCCGGCGTCGCTCTCAAAAAACAGCGCGGGAATCCCGCTCGCTCCGAGCTGGCTGACGACACGTCCGGTGGCCGGCTCGCGGACGGTGACGCGAAGAGGATTCCACGTGACGTCGGCGCGCAGACCGGTCAGCGAGGTGACCGTGGCGGTCCGCGCGTATTCGCCGGCCGGCGACTGGGCGCGAGCGACGCCGAGCCGCGCTTCGCCCTGCACAGCGATCGCCGCCGCAATGACAACCCAGGGGATCCGGTTCACGGGATGGGAGTTGTCGTAGCAACGGTCGCGCCGGGTGGGATGGAGCGATATCCTCGGGCAATCGGCCAAAGCCGGGCGAAGTCAGACTGACGCGGAACAACAGTCAGGCTAACGTCGAACGAGGATTACTGATGATGACGCGCGACGTAAACTGCGGCGCCGAGGAGGGAGAACAACATCACGAGCGCCTGCGCCACGAGCGAGACGAGGAGCGCCGATTCAATGGGCTGGCCGATGCGTGCGAAGTAAAACGTAAACGTCGCTTCGCGGACGCCGAAGCCGTTGACCGACACCGGTAGCAGTTGCACGACGAAGGACACCGGTACGATGACCGCGAGGTCCCACATCGACACGTTCAGGTGCAGCGCGTACGCGACCACAAAGTAAAAGACGACGAGTGAGCCCTGGACGAAGACCGCGCCGCCGAAGCACTCCGCGAGCGCTCTCGGCCGCTCGCGGAAGCGCGCGAGCCCAGACGTGAGGGTGTCGATGCGCTCGCCGACCCATTCAGGATGAAACACCGTCAGCGGCTGCAGCAGGCGTCCGAAGCCGTCGGGCGCTAGGACGGCGGGCGCCGATGCGGCCGCGGTGATCAGGAATCCGACCCACAGCCACATGGGCCAGATGGGCGGCGTCGCGTGATGCGCGTTGCCCGCGGCGGTCGCGCCGAGCGCGGCAACCAGCACGAGGCCAAGCAGCCCAAGGCCGCGATCGACGAGCACGACGGTGGTGGCCAGCGTTTTCGATCCCGCCGCTTTCGCCGTGTCGCGGATGCGGATGACGTCGCCGCCGATGTTGCTCGGGAGAAAGTTGTTGAAGAACGACGCGACCAGAAACGATCCGAACAAGCGTCGGCGGGCGATGGTGATGTCCTGCGCATGAAGCAGCACAAGCCATCGCCAGGTGGCCGCGAGCGTGTTGATCAACAGCAGCAGGAGCGCCATCGCCAACCACCACAACGAGGCCTGGCGCGCGGTGGCCCACAGACGTCCCACCTCGATGCGCGAGAACAGCAGCGCGAGCAGCACGACGCTGACGGCAGTCTTCGCCGCCAGGATGACGTGACGATGCACGGAGGACGCGCTGGAAAGGTAGGCGGCGACGCGTGACACAGGAAGAAGCGTCACTTTACTACGTTTTTGTGGGAAAATCACACGACCGTGCGCATCTTGATGATCGCACCCGAGCCGTTCTTCGAACCGCGGGGCACGCCGTTCAGTGAGTTTCATCGCATCCGTGCCATGACCGCGCTCGGCCACTACGTCGATCTCGTCACCTATCCGTTCGGCCAGGATGTGGCGATGCCGGGACTGCGTGTGTTCCGCAGTCTGCGGCCGCCGTTTCTGCGCGGCGTGAAGATCGGTCCCTCGTTCGCGAAGATTCCGCTCAACGCGCTGCTCACGCTCACGGCGATCCGCCGTGTGCTGTCGGCACGGTACGACGCCATCCACTCGCACGAAGAAGGCGGGTTGATTGGCGCGGCGCTCGCCGCGCTGCTGCGCGTGCCGCATCTCTACGACATGCACTCGAGCCTGCCGCAGCAGCTGACGAACTTCGCGTTCAGCCGGTCGCGGCTCATCCGCCGCGCGTTTCTCGGCATCGAGCGCTTCATGATCCGCCGCTCGCGCGTCGTCATCGTCATTTGCCCGTCGCTCGAGGACACCGTGCGCGCGATCGAACCGCACGCGCAGACGGTGCTCATCGAGAATGCGCCGGGATCGACCGAGGATCAGGCGACGCCGGCGCAGGCCTCAGACGTCCGCGGCGCACTCGGAGTCGAGCCGTCGACGCCGGTGATCCTCTATACCGGGACGTTCGAGGCGTATCAGGGACTCGACTTGCTGTTCGACGCGATGGCCATCGTGCAGCGCGCGCGGCCGAACGCGCGCCTCGTGCTCGCCGGCGGCAAGCCGGATCAGATCGAGCGCGCGCGCGCGCAGGCGCGCGCGGCGGGCATCGACGCTGTGACGATCTTCGCGGGTGAGCGGCCAGCCTCGGAGATTCCCGCGTATCTGCTGGCGGCGGACGTGCTCGTCTCGCCGCGCTCGCGCGGCACGAACACGCCCCTGAAGATTTATCAGTATCTGCGGTCCGGCAAACCGATCGTCGCAACCCGACTGCTGACGCACACGCAGGTCTTGAGCGACGACACCGCGATCCTCACCGGCGCGACGCCGCAGGCATTTGCGGACGGGATTCTCGCCGTGATGACGGATGTGGACCGCGCCGCCGCAATTGGCCGCCGGGCCCGACAGCTCGCCGACGCGAAGTACAGCTACGAGGCGTATCTCGAACGCACGCGCCAGGCCTGTGACGCCCTCGCCGCACCGACCAGGTGTCAGACACGTGTCAGACACGTGTCTGACACCGAGGATGTGGCGTGAGCAAGCGACCGAATCCCCAGCAGCACTACAGCTACACCATGTACGCCGACAAGGCCATGGCGCGGTCCTTCGAGGATCGCCGGTTCGGCGGACCGATTGGCGAGCTCGTCTCGAGTACACAGGTGCGCGTGCTCGCGAACATGATCGGGCGCATCAAGGACCGGACCATCATCGACGTCGGCACCGGCGCGGGACGCGCAGCGCTGATGCTCGCGCTCGGCGGCGCGAAGGTCACGGCGGTGGATGCGTCCGAGGAGATGCTCGAGGTCGCCCGGCGGCGCGCCGCCGACAGCGGCGTGAAAGTGAATTTTCAGCGTGGCGACGCGCACGCGCTGAAGTTCGGCGACCGGACCTTCGACGCCGCCGTCTGTCTGCGCGTGCTGATGCACGCGCCGGACTGGCGGCAATGCATGCGTGAGCTCTGTCGCGTGGCCGAGCGGCTGGTGATCTTCGATTACCCGTCCGCGACGAGCGCGGCGATGCTGCACTCGCTGACGCGACGCGCGGTGCATGCCGCCGGTGGACGCACCGAAGCCTATCGCGTATTCACGCACCGGACCATCAGGCGCCAACTCGCGCGCAACGGGTTCCGGGTCCGCTCGGTCCATCGTCAGTTCGCGATGCCCATGCAGTTGCACCGCGCGATTGGATCGCGCCGGTTCACGGAATTCTCCGAAGAGGTCCTCGATCGCGCCGGCCTGCTGCGCCTGTTTGGCTCGCCGGTGACCGTCTGCGCCGAACGGTGCGCATCCTCGTAACCGGCGCCACCGGATTCACCGGCGGTCACCTCGCGCGGGCGCTCGCGGCGCGCGGGCATGACGTCCGCGCCCTCGTCCGCGGCCAGGTGTCTGACACCGGTGTCAGACACGTGTCTGACACCTTGGCCACCTTGGCCGGCGCCGGCATCACGATCGTCCCTGGCGACCTGCGCGACCCTCAGGCCCTTGGCGCCGCGACGGCCGGCGTCGACCTCGTCTATCACATCGCCGCCATCTACAGGCAGGCCGGCCTGCCGGCCGAGGCGTATCGCGCGGTCAACGCGACGGCTGTCGGCGCCCTGATCGAGGCGGCCGCGCGCGGTGGCGTCCGCCGCGTCGTGCACTGCAGCACCGTCGGCGTGCACGGCGACGTCGAGGGCCCACCCGCCAACGAAGACGCGCCGCTCAAGCCGGGTGACGTGTATCAAGACACGAAGCTCGAAGGGGAGCGACTGGCCCGCGAAACCGGCGCGCGTACCGGCGTCGAGGTCACGATCGCGCGCCCAACCGGGATCTACGGCCCCGGCGATCGGCGCCTTCTGAGGCTGTTTCGCGGCGTCGCCCGCCGCCGCTGGATCACGCTCGGCAGCGGCGAAATCTATTACCATCTGACCTACATCGACGATCTGGTTGAAGGGTTCCGGTTGTGCGGCGAGCATGCCGCGGCCGCCAATCGCACCTACATCCTGGCCGGCGGGGAGGTGATCGCCGGTGCGGCGTGCGAAGCGCTGTGCACGCCGCTCGGCATCGAGCCGCCGATCCATCGTCGCCGTGTCGACTTTTTCACGAAGAGCCGCGCCTTCGACATCTCGCGTGCGCGTCACGAGCTTGGGTACGCGCCGCGCGTCGGTCTGCGCGAAGGCATCACTCGCACGCTGAACTGGTATCGCGAACATGGCTGGCTTTAACGTCAACGACGATCCGACGACGAACAGCGGCGCGAAGACCGGAGCCGTGTCGACCGCGGACATCGCGAGAGCGCAGGAGCAGATCTTTGCGCCGGGGCGATCGAGCCGCGACAAGTACCAGGATTTGGTCGTCGGCCGTCCAGGCTTCGCCGCGCTCGCGAAGTACGAGCTGGTCGTCATGTTGTGCCAGGGACTCGCCGGCGCGGCTGGCCTCGCGATGCGCCAAATGATGTATCCCTGGCTGCTTGGATCGTGCGGGCGCGGCGTCGTGTTCGGACAGAACGTCGTGCTGCGCCATCCGCACAAGATTCACATCGGCAGCAACGTGGTCATCGACGACAACTGCCTCGTCGACGCCAAGGGCGACACCAATCTGGGGATCCGAATCGGTAACGGCGTGTTCATCGGCCGCAACACGATTCTCTCGTGCAAGAACGGCGACATCCAGGTGGCCGACGGCGCGAACCTCGGATTCAACTGCGAAGTCTTTTCCGCGAGCCGCGTGACCATCGGCCGCAACGTGCTGATTGCGGCCTACAGCTACATCATCGGCGGTGACCACGACTTCTCGGATCCGGCGAAGGCGGTCATCTCGCAGCCCCGCGTGTCGGCGGGCGTGACGATCGGCGACGGCGCGTGGATCGGCGCGGGCGCGAAAATCCTGGACGGCGTCGCTATCGGCGATCACGCCGTCGTCGGCGCCGCGGCCCTGGTTCGCGAGAACGTGCCGGCCGGCACGATTGCGGTGGGGATTCCAGCCCGGGTCGTCGGCTCGCGCAGCGGTCGTGCGTAGCATTTCGCGCAGGTGCCAGAACTCTCCACGTTCACTCTCCCATGCTTTCCTCCTGTCCTCCGCGTCCTTCGTGGTGGAGAGCTAGCCGAGCGATCCTGAATGGCCGTTCTCGCCGTCGTCACGTCCAGCCCGCCATCGGTCGAAGGCGGACATCTCGTCATCGGCCGTTCGTTGGTTGAGGCGGCGCGTGCCGCGGGACACGACGCTCACCTTGTGATCACGCCCGACCACGGATTCGGCCGTCAAGCGTCGGCGTATTGGGCGACATGGCGGACCGACGTCTCCATGACCGATGGCCGGCGCGTGGATCAAGTCATCAGCCTTCGCTATCCGAGCTACGCGGTCCGCCATCCGAAGCACGTGTGCTGGCTGAATCACACCATGCGCGAGTACTACGACCTGTGGCCGCAGCTCACCGCGTCGATCTCGTTTCCCAATCTTGTGAAGGAGAGCCTCCGCAAAGTGACGATCCGCACGGCCGACCGCTGGCTGCTGACGCGCAACGTGACGCGTGTGGTCGCGCAGTCGCAGACGATTCAGCGCCGGCTGGCTGCCGACCTCGGCATCCGCGCGGACGTCGTCTATCCGCCGCCGCCGCCGCGTGCGTATCGCTGTGACGGGTACGGCGACTACATCTTCGCCGTCTCGCGGTTGACGCGGCACAAGCGCGTCGATCTCCTCGTTCGCGCGCTCGCCGACGCCTCGGCCCGTCACGTCAAAGCCGTGATTGCCGGGGAAGGGGAGCAGCGGCGCGAGCTCGAGCAACTCGCGCGCACGCTCGGCGTCGCCGATCGCATTACCTTCACCGGCCAGGTCGACGAGGAGACGATGCTCGATCATCTCGCGCGGTGCCGAGCGGTCTGCTTCACCCCGCTCGCCGAGGATTTCGGGTTCGTGACCGTCGAGGCGTTCGCGGCGCGTAAAGCCGTCGTCACGTGCGCGGACAGCGGGGGACCGACCGAGCTCGTCAAGGACGATGACACCGGCGTGGTGTGCGAGCCCACGCCGGCGTCTGTCGCGATTGCGCTCGCGCGACTGAGCGACGACCGGCGTCTGGCCGAGCGCCTCGGCACGAACGCCGCCGTCCGCGCAGCGGCGATGAGTTGGAACGTCGCAGTGCAGCGCCTGCTGCTCATCTAGCTCTCCGCGACTGAGGAACTCGCCACCACGGGGGACACGGAGGACACGGGGTGAAATCCAGTACAGCTCTCGCCCCGTGTCCCCCGCGTCCTCCGTGGTGGCGAGCTTGTGGTCCAGAATCGACTCCGCCATGGTGGCGAGCTCGTGGTGCAGAATCGACTCCGCCGTGGTGGCGAGCTTGTGGTCTAGAATCGACTCTTATGGGTTATCGCAGCGATCTCGAAGCGCGGCTCGCGAAGAAGACGACCAAGGCGATCGTCGACTACCAGATGATCCAGGACGGCGATCGCATCATGGTCGGTCTGTCGGGCGGAAAGGACAGCTGGGCGCTGCTGCAGGTGCTCGATGTGCTGCGCCAGCGTGCACCGGTGACGTTCTCGCTCGTCGCGGTGAACGTCGACTCCGGCTACAAGGAATACAAGCACGGGCTCATCGCGCAGACGTGCAAGGCGCGCGGCTGGGACTATCGCATCGAGCACACCGGCATCGGCGAAGCGATCGAGGACATCCTGGACGAGGGCGCGACGCCTTGCTCCCTCTGCGCACGGCTCCGCCGCGGCGTGTTGTATCGGATCGCCAAAGAGACAGGCGCCACGAAGATCGCGCTCGGCCACCATGCCGACGACTTCATCGAGACGCTGCTGCTGAACCTGTTCTTCGCCGGCTCGCTCAAGGCGATGCCCGCCAAGCTCGTGTCCGACGATGGCGAGCACGTGGTCATTCGGCCGCTGGTGTACGTGGGCGAAGACGAAGCGCGCGCGTACACGAAAGAGTGCGAGCTGCCGATCATCGGCTGCTGCTGTCCCGCGTGTGGCGATCTCAGTCTGCAGCGGCAGCGGACCAAGCGTCTGCTGATGGAATTGGAGCGCGAGCATCCCGGCGTCAAGCAGTCGATGCTCAAGGCGCTGTCGAACGTCGCGCCACGGCATCTGCTCGACACACGCCTCAACCCGCCAGGCGAGCTTCGCGCCACGGTCCGCCTAACCGCCTTCGCCGAGGCTACGGCGGTCAAGAAGGCGGACACCAGCGAATCGCACTCCATTGATTCGGTGGCGTCCGGCTTGAGCCGGACTCGCTGATCGAATCTGTCGTGTCCGGCTTCTTGACCGCCGTAGCCTTGGCGGAGGCGGTTCGCCGGACCTTTCCATGAGAGCCGTCGTCCAAAGAGTGTTGTCCGCCAAAGTCACCGTCGACGACCGCACCGTGGGGGAGATCGGGCAAGGATTGCTGGTGTTGGTCGGCGTCGAGCAGGGCGACGGTCCAGCCGACGTGGAATACATCGCAAGAAAAATCCGAGAGCTGCGTGTTTTCGAAGACGAGGCGCGACATCTGAATCGATCCGTCCAGGACGTCGGCGGCTCGGTGCTCGTCGTCTCGCAGTTCACGCTCGCGGCCGATTGCCGGAAAGGTCGCCGGCCGTCGTTCGACGAGGCCGCGCCGCCCCGGATTGCCAAGCCGCTGTACGAAGACGTCGTGCGCGAGCTGCAGGCGAACGGCCTGAAGGTCGCGACCGGCGAGTTTCAGGCGATGATGCTGGTGTCGCTGGTCAACGACGGCCCCGTCACGTTGCTGTTGGACAGCAGGAAACGGTTTTGATGATGAACTCTCCACCACAGGGGACACAGAGGACACGGAGGTTCAAACCTGCCGACAAAACAGGATTCTTCCTCCGCGTCCCCGTGTCCTCTGTGGTGGAGAGGTGAGGATCCGATGATTCGTCGTCTTGTGTTCGTGCTCGCGGTACTCGCAATCGCTACCTCCGCGCTCGCTCAGCAACGTCCGCTCATCACCGAAGATCCCGAAACCGTCGGCGCGGGACGCATCCTCGTCGAGGGCGGGTTCGACTGGGCCCACAACGCGCAGTACCCGGCGTCGGGCTTGAAAGGCAATCTTCTGCGCGTGCCGACCATTGGCCTCAGCTTCGGGATCAGCTCGATTGCCGAGTTCCAGATCGACGGCGGCTTGCACGATCGCCTGACAATCAACGAGCGCAACGCGAAGGCGCCGCTGGCCTCGTTGGTCACGGCAACGGGCGACAGCACGAGCGACATCGAGGACGTCATCGTCGGTACCAAGATCCGGCTGCTTCCGGAAGGCGAGCGCCGGCCGGCGTTCGGTTTGCGATTCGCGACCAAGCTGCCCAACGCCAGCAACGAGAGCGGCCTCGGTCTCGACACGATGGATTTCTACGGGTCGCTCCTCGGCGCGAAAACCGTCGAATCGATCCGCGTCGTCGCCAATATCGGCGCCGGCATCCTCTCCGATCCGGTCCAGGGGAATCACCAGAACGACGTGTTCCTGTACGGGTTGTCGTTCGCCCGCGCGATGACGCAGCAGGCGGAGCTCGTCGGCGAGCTGAACGGACGTGTGTCGACGCGGTCCGGCGATGCCTTTCCGGGGACGGAGTCGCGCGGCCTCCTCAAGCTCGGTGGCCGTTTTACTCAGGGATCGGTGCGGCTGGATGCTGGCGTGTTCTTCGGGCTCACGTCAATCGATCCGACGATCGGATTCACCGGCGGCTTCACCTACGTCTTCAACGCGTTCAAGGTGCCGTAGAGACGCTGCACCGCCGCGATTTCGTCGCGACGACGATCGTCGGACCAGCGCCGCTCCGTCCCGACGATCGTCGCCGCTCGCTCCAGCGCGACGTCTCCCGGATCGCCAAGCGCGCCAAGTGGCGTCCGGCGGAGCACCGCGTCGGCGAGCGTGAGCGCCATTTCTTTCCGCGCCGCATGCACGAGCTCGGCGCCGATGACCGGCGAGTCCTTCGCGAGGCGCGTCCGCCAGTCGGGTCGATCGGCGGCCAGGTCGAGCACGTCACGAAACCGCGAGCCGTAGGCCGCGATGAGATGCGGAATCGTGTCGGTCGGCAGACCTTCGTCGTGCTCGCGCCGCGCGTCCGCGATGGCCAGGCCGACGTCGCGGATGTGGCCACCCGGGAGCGGCGTCGAGGCGGTGCGAGACGCCACCGGCTTTTGCTGCAGCTTCGACATCAGGCGCGTCGTCACGCGTTCGGCGACGGCGCGGGCCGTGGTGTATTTCGCTCCGGATACCGTCACCAGGCCTTCGACACCGTTGGCGGCGTGATCCCGAATCTGATCGTGGCCCTGCAACGACACACGATCGCCATGCGCGATGGCCGGCACGACGCCGTGGTGGACGAGCGTGACGTCGGCGAGCGTGAGGTCGAGCGCGGGAAACGCCTGATTGAGCTCGGCGATGAACGAGGCGACGTCGGCTTCGTTGACGCCGCTGTCTTCCGGGTCGCACGCGCGATCCGATTCCCACGTCCCGAACAGCGCCCGATAGCGCCACGGCACGAGAAAGAAATTGCGGCCCGAGGGGGCGCGGCCGCCGAGCGCTTCGTCGCCGGCATCGCGCCTGGTGACCAGATTCATGGCCTTGAGCATCGGGATGCCGGTCGCCAGACCGAGCGGCGTGAGTAAGCGATCGATGCCGGCTCCGGTGGCATTCACGGTGACGCGCGCGTGGATGTCGAGCTCGCGGGAGCCGAGGACGTCCCGGGCGCGGACGCCGACCACGCGCCGGTTCTCCGTGAGCAGCGAGACCGCTTCGACGTGATTCGCCAGCGTGGCGCCGAGCTCGCCTGCCGCGATCGCGTACGAGAACGTGAGCCGATCGGGTTCGGTCATGAGGTAGTCGTGGAAGACGGCGGCGCCCGTCAGCCCTCGACGCTTGAGACCCGGAAATTGTTGGGCCGAGCGACCGCGGCCAAACACTCGCCCGCCGCGCAGCTTGTTGGAGGCGATGACGCCGCGGTTTCGTCCCAACGCGACGACGCGATCGACGAGAAAGCCGGCGCGCATCGCGATTTTGCCGCGGACGAGCGATCGATAGAGCGGCACGGCGAAGGGCAGGGGCCGGACCGCGTGCGGGGCGATGCGCGCGAGCGTCCGGCGCTCGCGGACCGACTCGCGGGCGCGCGCGAGGTCCAGATGCTGCAGATAGCGGAGGCCGCCGTGAATGGTGCGGAGGTGATTGAATGACGCACCGCTGCCGAAGTCGTCGCGCTCGATGAGCGCCACACTCAACCCGCGCTGCGCCGCGTCGTACGCGATCGTCAGCCCATAGATGCCGCCGCCGACCACGAGGATGTCGAGGACGTCGGAGGTCGAAGCCGTCAGGAGATCCAGGTCGCGGATCATTGTGGGGATCCTATAGCTTTCAGCGGTCAGCTATCAGCACTCATGCGTCCAGCGCGGGTTTTAGCTGAAAGCTGCCAGCTGAGAGCTGCGGTTATAGTGTGATGCGTGGCGACGATTGAAGAGGTCCGCGAGTACTGGAACGCGCATATCCACGATCTCGATGTCTCGACGCAGCCGCCGGGGTCGCGTGGATTCTTCGACGACCTCGACCGGTACCACTTCGAGAAGCTGCATCATCTGGTTCGGCTCGTGGACTTTGACGGCTATCACGGCCGAACGGTTCTTGATGTGGGCTGCGGTGCGGGGGTCGATCTCGCGCGGTTCGCAAAGGGCGGCGCCGAGGTGACCGGCGTCGACGTGTCCCAGTCGGCGGTTGGCCTGGCACGCACGAACTTCGAGCAGCAACGGCTTCGCGGCCGGTTCGAGCTGGCCAACGGCGAGCAATTGCCCTTCGCCGACAACACGTTCGACCTCGTGTTCGCGCACGGCGTCGTGCAGTACACCGCGCAGCCGCAACGCCTGGTCGACGAGTGCCGGCGCGTGCTGAAGCCGGGCGGCGAGGCGATTTTCCAGGTCTACAACCGCATTTCGTGGCTGAACGCGTTGTCGAAGCTGATGAAGGTCGGCCTCGAGCACGAGGACGCGCCCGTCATCCTCAAGTTCAGCCTCGGCGAGTTCCGCCGCCTGCTCGCCGGGTTCCGCGACGTCCGCATCGTGCCCGAGCGGTTCCCGGTCAAGTCGCGGCTGCACGGAGGGTGGAAAGGCGCGATCTACAACGGCGCGTTCGTCGGCACGTTCAATGCGCTGCCGCGTCCGCTCGTCCGCCGGTTCGGCTGGCATCTCCTCGCGTTCTGTAAGAAATGAACGAGGCTCGCCACCACGGAGGACACGGGGGACGGCACGTAAATGCGAATTGCGGATTGCGGATTGCGGATTTATCGTTCGATTGAATCCGCAATCAATCCGCATTCCGCAATCCTCAATCCGCAATGAGGTGTCCTCTGTGGTGGAGATTTCTTTGATGCGGTTCACCAAAGCTCACGCCTATGGGAACGATTTCCTCTACGTCCTGAACGGCGACGTCGGCGTTCTCGCGCTCGATCTCCTCGCGCGCGCGCTGTGCGATCGTCATGCCGGCGCCGGCGCCGACGGCCTGATCGTCTACGAACCGACGGCGGAGGGCGCATCGATGCGCCTGTTCAACGCCGACGGGAGCCGCTCGGAGGTGTCGGGCAACGGGGTCCGCGGGCTCGGCGCGCTGTTGCTGCGAGACGAGAGCCGCGCGAACGTCGAGCTCACGATTCAGACGGAGGCCGGGCCCAAACGGTTGACCAGAACCGGGCAATCGGGATCGCGCCAGACGTTTCGGGCACAGATGGGCCTTCCGCGCAATCTGCGCCAGGTGCCGATTGCGGCCGCGGGTGAATCGTTTCAGATTGTGGTGATGGATTTCGGCAATCCGCAGGCGGTCGTGCTCGGCGCGCTGCCCGATCGCGAGCGTTTCCAGCGTCTTGGCGCCGCGCTCGAGCGTCACGAGATGTTTCCCGAGCGGACCAACGTGGAGTTCGCCCAGGTCGAGTCGCGCGAGGCCGTGCGGATCCTGATCTGGGAGCGCGGGGTCGGGCCGACGCAGTCGTCGGGAACGGGATCGTGCGCGTCGCTGATTGCCGCGTCGGCGTTCGGCGGCGCCGCGCGGGACGCCCAGGTCACGGCGCCCGGGGGCACGCAACGCGTCGAGTGGCGCGGCGACAGCGTCTATCTGACCGGCTGGGCCGAGGTCCTCTTCGACGGCACCTGGCTGAAGTCGGACTGAAGTCAGGCTGCAGTCAGGCTGGAGCCTGACTCGAGTCAGGCTGAAGTCAGGCTGAAGTCAGGCTTGAGTACGACTAGTAATGATTGGCGGATTCTGCCTATCCGGGCGTCCTGACCCTGAGCAGAATTTGCCCGGTCTTCAGCGACGCCGGCGGTTGCTATTCGGCGTGGCGGCTTCGAGTTCGTGCGCCGTGGCCTTCAGACGCTCGGTTGTTCCCACCATCGTCGTCTTGGCGGTGAGATAGTCCCCCCCATCGAACGCCGCGCGCGCTTTTTGCACAGTGTCCTCGCCGTCCGTGATCACGCGCCGCGCCGTGACGACTGTCTTGACCGGCGCGCGACCGGTCTCCGCGGCGCGGAGCTTCGTGTGAGCGTCGTTCAGCGCGGTCATCGCATCGAGCAGGGCGCGCTCGGCCTCGCTGCGGGCGGTCGTTTTCCGATCCGCGGCTTCCTTGGCGGCGTTCTGCGCGCGCTCGCGGGCGTCGAGCGCATGGTTGAGGGCGAGCCGGTAGTCACGTTGCTCGACGGCGTCGTTCGCGCGCTTGAGCGCCTCCTGCGCCGCGGTGAACTCGGCGGTCGCGTACTGATCGGCGCCGGCGGCGCGCGCCGCGTCGATCGCGCCTTGTGCCTGCTGGATTTCCTTGTCGGGCGGATCGCCGCATGCCGCGCCGATCAACGCCGCCGCGACGGCGAAGGAGAGCAGCAGACGGCGAGCGGACATCGATTCAAGTATACGTCGGCTGTAGTACGATGAAAGACCTGTCGCTTGACGATCGGCCGCGCGAGAAGCTGTGGCACCACGGTGCGTCGGCGCTCGGCGACAACGAGCTGGTGGCGCTGATCATCGCGCACGGCGGGCGACACGGCAGCGCGCTGGAGCTGGCCAACGCACTGCTCGCGACCTACGACGGTCTGCATGGTCTGACGCGCTGCAGCGGCGACGATCTGGCGCGCGTCGCCGGCATCGGCCAGTCGCGGGCGGCGCAGATCCTGGCGGCGCTCGAGTTGGGTCGCCGGACGCTGGCGCAGGCGCCGGCGGAGCGGATGCAGCTGCTCAGTCCGAATGCCGCGGCGCTGTATCTGCTGCCGCGATTCGGCGGCCGCGCGATCGAGCAGTTCGGGTTGATCCTGCTCGACACCAAGCATCGGGTGATCCGCACGACCGTGCTGGTGCGCGGCACGCTGAACACGTCGCACGTCGAGCCGCGGGACGTCTTTCGCGAGGCGGTGCTCGGCGGCGCGACCGCGATCGTCGCGTTCCACAATCATCCGTCAGGCGATCCGACGCCGAGCGCCGATGATATCGATCTGACGCGCCGGCTCGTGTCGGCGGGAGTGCTGATGGGCATCGACCTGGTGGATCACGTCATCCTCGGCGACGTGCAGTACTGCAGCTTCAAGGAATCGGGACGACTCTAGTGGAGCGTCTTCGTTGAAACAGAACCCGAACGACCTGGAACGCAAAGACCGCAATGACCGCAAAGAATTCACTTCATCTGGTTTTCTTTGCGCGCTTTGCGCGCTTTGCGTTCATCGTTGTGACCGAGCCCGTACCGATTCAGCAGCGAGTGGCTGCTAGCGAGCTGCGAAAGACCAACTGATGTCCCGCGTTCTCTACTTCGACTGCTTCTCCGGCATCTCCGGTGACATGGCGCTCGGCGCCTTGATCGACGCCGGCCTGCCGCTCGACGAGCTGAAGCGCGCGCTCGGCAGCCTCGCGCTCGGCGACGCGCACATCCACGCCGACCGCGTCCTGCGCGCCGGCGTGTCGGCGATCAAGTTCAACGTTCACGAGCACGCTAAAGGATCCACCGAGCACTATCACGATCACGCCCAGCACCCTAAAGCATCCGCCGAGCACCCTGCAGGCTCAGGCGAGCACCCTAGAGCATCCGCCCAGCACCCTGGAGCATCCGCCCAGCACCTTGGAGCATCCGCCCAGCACCATGAGCATGAGCGTCCGCATGCGCATCGAAGCTTGCCTGAGATTTTCGCGTTGATCGACGGGTCGAGCTTGTCCGCGACGGGCCGCGCGCGCGCAAAGGCGATGTTCCAGCGGCTTGGTGAAGTCGAGGCCGCGATTCACCAGATGCCGGTCGAGCAGGTCCACCTCCACGAAGTCGGCGCCCTCGACTCGATCATCGACATCGTCGGCATCGTGTTCGCCATGGAATGGGTCGGCGCCGATCGCGTCGTCTGCTCACCGCTGAACGTCGGCGGCGGAATGGTCAACTCGGCGCATGGACTGTTTCCCGTTCCTGCGCCGGCGACCGTGAGCTTGCTGGGCGACGCACCCATCTACAGCGGCGCGGTTCAGAAGGAACTGGTGACGCCGACCGGCGCGCTGATTGCGACAACGTTCGCAACATCGTTTGGAATGGTGCCGTCGATGTCGATCGAACGCGTCGGATATGGCGCCGGTGACCGCGACGATCCGGCGACGCCCAACGTCCTGCGCGTGCTGATTGGCCGCGCAGCGGAGCAGTCTCAGGCCGAACGCGTCACCGTCATCGAGTGCGAGATCGACGACATGAACCCGCAGATCTTCGGCATCGTCATGGACCAGCTCTATGCGGCCGGTGCGCTCGAAGTGTTCTACGTGCCGGTGCAGATGAAGAAGAACCGTCCAGGCACGCTGCTCACGGTGATTGCGTCGCCGGACACGCGAGCGCGGATGGCCGACGTCATCTTCCGTGAGACAACGACGATCGGGCTCCGGCATTACGACGTGGAGCGGGAGTGCCTCGACCGGGAGATCGTCGCGGTCGAGACGCCGCTTGGCGCCGTCCGTTTCAAGATCGCGCGTCGCGACGGCCGCATCGTCAACGCCACGCCCGAGTTCGACGACTGCGCGACGCTGGCCGCCGCCAACAATCTCTCCGTCAAAGAGGTCCAGGCGATGGCGATTCAGGCGTACGGCGTGAGCCACTCGTGAAACGATTCTTCCTGACGACCGCGATCGATTACGTCAACAGCCGGCCGCATCTCGGGACGGCCTACGAGAAGGTGTGCGCCGACGTCATCGCGCGCTACAAGCGCCTCGCGGGCTTCGACACGCGTTTCCTGATGGGCAACGACGAGCATTCGCAGAACGTGTACAAGCAGGCGGTCGAGCAGGGCCTCGATCCGCTCACGTACTGCGACCAGATGGAGCAGGTGTTCAGGACCGCGTGGAAGCGTCTCGACGTCTCCTTCGACGACTTCATCCGCACGACCGAACCGAGGCACAAGGCCGGTGTCACCGAGATCGCGCAGCGCATCTACGATGCCGGCGACATTTACGAGGGCGTGTACGAAGGCTGGTACTGCGTCAGCTGCGAAGAGTTCAAGCAGGAAAAGGATCTCGTCGACGGCAACTGTCCTCTCCACCCGACGCTGAAGCCCGAATGGATCCGCGAGAAGAACTACTTCTTCCGGCTCTCGAAATATCAGCAGCCGCTGCTCGATCACTTCCGGGCGCATCCCGAGTTCATGCAGCCCGACATGCGCCGCAACGAGATCCTGCGACTCATCGAAGGCGGTCTGATCGATATCTCAGTCAGCCGCGCCGGGCAGTCGTGGGGCATTCCACTGCCATGGGATCGGTCGAGCGTCGTGTACGTGTGGTTCGATGCGTTGATCAACTACGCGTCGGCGGTCGGCCTGGGCGCCTCTGGAGACAAGGCCCAGCAGATGTTCGAGCGCTGGTGGCCTGCGGATCTTCACGTCGTCGGCAAGGACATCACGCGGTTCCACGCCGTCATCTGGCCGGCGATGCTCATGAGCGCGAAGCTGCCGGTGCCGCGGCAGATTTTCGGTCACGGGTTCATGACGATGAACGGGCAGCGGATGAGTAAGACGCTCGGCACGATCATCGATCCGATCGAAGCGGCCGATCGTCTCGGACCGCAAGGACAGGATCCGCTGCGGCTGTACCTCGTCAAGGAGATCGCGTTCGGCGGCGACGGCGATTTCTCGTGGGAGCGGTACGACGAGCGCTACAACGTCGACCTCGCGAACAATCTCGGGAACCTCGTCAGCCGCGTGTCGGCGATGGCGGGACGCTACCGAAGCGGCGTCGTGCGCCCGGCCGCTGCCGCGTCGGATCAGCTCGTGCGCCTCGGCGAGCAGGTGGTCGTCGACTATCGCAAGGCCATGGACGCCTTCGCGCTGCACGAAGGCGCCGCGGCTGCGTACCGTCTCATCGACGCGACCAACGAGTTCATCGCCGCGACCGCACCGTGGACGCTGGCGAAGGATCCGGCGTCGGCCGATCGCCTCACGCAGGTGCTCTTCGACACGGCCGAAGCCATTCGACTGGCTGCCGTGCTGCTCGAGCCGATCATGCCGTCATCGAGTCGCGAGATTCTCAGGCGCGTCGGCGCGAGCGTCGAAGGCCTCAATCTCGATCGCGATGGTCGCTGGCGCGCGGACGGCGAGCGCGCGCTTCTGCAAGAAGGCCCTCTGTGGCCCCGACGTGATACCACTGCCGCGGTCGGCGATCAGGGACGTTCTGTTCCAGATACGCGCGAGCACAGCGCCCGCGGCTCGAGCGAGCGCGAAGGCGCGAGCGAGGCGAGCGGGGGTGGGGCCCCGCGAGCGTTGGAAAACGGTGCGAGCGCGTCTGGCGCGGGGGTGGGGCCCCGCGCGAATAAAAAGGAGTCCACACCCGTGAGCGAAGAGCAGAGAAAATCTCCCATCGTCCCGCCGACGCTGGCCGGAGCGCCGGCGCTCGTACCGACCAATCCGCAAGCTTCGCCCGAGCCGACCGCGGCGGGCGCGAAGCCGGTGCCGCCGCCGAGTCCCGCACCGGTGAGCGACCGCATCTCGATCGACGACTTCATGAAGGTGGAGCTGCGCGTCGCGAAAGTGCTCGCTGCGGAGCGCGTGCCGAAGTCCAACAAGCTCCTGAAGCTCCAGGTCGACGCTGGAACCGAGCATCGCACGCTCGTCGCCGGGATCGCCGAAGCCTACGAGCCTGACGCGCTGGTCGGGAAGACCGTCGTGATCGTCTTCAATCTCAAGCCCGCGAAGCTGATGGGCATCGAGTCGGACGGCATGGTCCTCGCCGCAAGTCCCGACGGCGGGCATCCCAAAGTGGTGACGTTCGAAGACCCGCCTCCGCCAGGTAGTCGCGTGCGTTAGCTGGCCTCGAGTAGGGCGGCCTGCGCTACAGCTTTCACAACGATCGAGGCACACGATATGAAAAAAATCGCCGTCGCCTGCCTGTTCGTTCTGCTCGCAACCACCGTCGCCACACTCGCGCGAACCCAGAATTCTGCGAACGCCGGGCCGTTCACAGGACGATGGGTCGTGCGAGCGGACAACGGCGACGGCACGTTTCGGGAAACCGTGTTCGCGCTCGAGCAGCGCGGATCGACACTGACCGGCCGCGTCATCAATCCGACCAACGAACAACCGATCGTCGACGGCACGGTGATCGGCGACAACGCGACCTTCGCCGTCGTCACCGGCCGGCCGCCGAACGAACGGCGAGCGGAGTACCGCGCGACCCGTCAGGAAATATCACTCGCAATCACCGTCACACGGCCGAGTCAGAATCCGCAGTCGCTCACCGCGTCGCGCGGATCGGCGACGGCGGGCGATCTGCCCGCGCGTCTCGAGCCGCCGGCGCTGCATCGTGTGCCGGACAACGGCCTCGCGCGGACGCCGCCGATGGGTTGGAACAGTTGGAATCATTTCCGCGGGCGCGTCGACGCTGCGACGGTCAGAGCGATCGCGGACGCGATGGTGTCGAGCGGGATGAAAGCGGCGGGCTACACGTACGTGAACATCGACGACACGTGGGAAGCCGGACGCAACGCCTCCGGTCGCATCCTCACGAACCGGAAATTCCCGGACATGAAAGCGCTTGCCGATGACGTGCACAGCAAAGGCCTGAAGCTCGGCATCTACTCGTCGCCGGGTCATCTCACGTGCGCGGGCTACGAAGGCAGCTACGGTCACGAAGAGCAGGACGCGCGAACCTACGCGGCGTGGGGCATCGATTACCTGAAGTACGACTGGTGCGGTGCGGGCCGGATCTACAAAGACGACGAGATGCAAGCCGTGTATCAGAAGATGGGCGACGCGCTGCGCGCCTCGGGACGCGACATCGTCTACAGCTTGTGTCAGTACGGTCGCAACAACGTCTGGACCTGGGGACCGCAGGTCGGCGGGAATCTCTGGCGCACGACCGGCGACATCGGCGACTCGTGGGACTCGATGACGCGCATCGGCTTCGGTCAGGACGCGCTCGCGCCGCATGCGGGTCCCGGACATTGGAACGATCCGGACATGCTCGAGATCGGCAACGGCGGCATGACCAACACCGAATATCGGACGCACATGAGCCTGTGGGCGCTCCTCGCCGCGCCGCTGCTCGCGGGCAACGATCTGCGCAGCATGTCGCCGGAGACGATCGCGATTCTCACCAACCGCGAGATCATCGCCGTCGATCAGGATCCGCTCGGACGCCAGGGTCACCGGATTCGCGCGGACGGCGTGATTGAAGTCTGGGACAAGCCGCTCCAGTCCGGCGCGCACGCCGTCGGATTGTTCAACCGCGGCCAGTCGCCGGCGCGCATCACCGTGCGCTGGTCCGAGCTCGGACTTCATCAAGGAGCACACGCGGTCCGCGACCTGTGGACCGGTCGCGATCTCGGACGCCTCGACGCGGGGTATGCGACAGACGTTGACGCCCACGGCGTCGCGCTCGTGCGGATTGAGCGGTAATGCGACGTCTGAGCGTCACTGCTGTCGTTCTCGTTCTCGCAATCGTTGGAACGGCGGCCCAACCGCAGCGCACGGCTCGCGCCGACAGCGCGGAGGCGGCGACCGCGAAGCGATTCGCCGCGATCCGCAACGATCCGCTGGCGCTGCTCGCGTTTCTCCGCGAGATGCCGAAAGGCGGCGACCTCCACAATCACCTGTCCGGCGCCGTCTACGCCGAGAAGTTCCTTCGCTGGGGCGCCGACGACAAGCTCTGCCTCGCGACGACGGCGATCGCGATCGTCGCGTGCGATGGGAAGACGCCGCAGGTTCCGCTCGCCGACGTGATGGAGAACCAGTCGACGTACTCCGCGCTGTACAACCAGGCGATCGATGCGCTGTCGATGCGTCACTGGCCGGAGACGGTCAACGGTCACGATCATTTCTTTCAGGCGTTCGCGAAGTTCGGATCGACCTCCAGCAAGACCGGCGAGATGCTGGCGGACGTGACGTCGCGTGCCGCGGCAGAACGCGTGAGCTACCTCGAGCTGATGCTGACCCCGGCTGGTACCGCCGCGTTCGCGGCGTCGCAGAACGTGGCCTGGGATGCGACCATTCCGCTAACGCAGCTGCTTCCGCAGGTGCGCGATCGGATCATGGACGGCGGGAAGTTCAGCGCCGCGGTGAAGGCAGAAGCGCTCGATCGGCTGACGAAAGCGGAGGCACGCCGTCGCGATCTGCTGAAGTGTGGAACGCCCGCCGAGGACGCGGGTTGCGGCGTCACGGTGCGCTACATCGCCCAAGTCGGGCGCGGCGGCGCACTGGCGCAGGTGTTCGCGCTGATGTTGGCGGGCTTCGAGCTCGCGAGCGCCGCAACGCCGGTCGTGTCGCTGAATCTCGTCCAGGCCGAGGACGATCCCAATGCGCTCGGTAACTTCCGCCTGCACATGTCGATGCTCGATTTTCTGCACGCGCGGTATCCAACGGTGCCGATCACGCTGCACGCGGGTGAGCTGACCGAGGGCCTCGTGCCGCCTGACGCGCTGCGGTTCCACATCAGGGAATCGGTGGTGAACGGCCACGCGGCGCGCATCGGCCACGGCGTCGACATCTTCAACGAGGACGACCCGTTCGCGCTGCTGCGCGACATGGCGGCGAAGAAAGTGCTCGTCGAGATCGCGTTGAGCAGCAACGATCACATCCTGGGCGTGAAAGGGAAGCGGCATCCGCTGCGGATGTATCTGCAGCACGGCGTGCCCGTGACGCTCGTCACCGACGACATGGGCGTCGCGCGTTCGAGCCACACGCAAGAATACCTGAAGGCGGTCGAAGAACAGGATCTCGACTATCCGACGCTCAAGCGCATGGTGCGCAATTCGATCGAGTACGCGTTCGCCGATTCAGCGACGAAAGCGCGTCTCAAATCCGATCTCGAATCGGCATTGACCGCGTTCGAGCGGCTGCAATCCGCTCGCGCCCCGAAGTCCTAGGCTTAGCTAAACTAAACGCAACCACGAAGGCACGAAGGCACGAAGGCACGAAGAGAATGCTTTTCTTGTACCAGAGGTTCTTCGCGTCTTCGAGTCTTCTATGTTGCATTTTTCACCGAGAAGTAGGCTAGGAGCGAGCGTATGCGCGCAGTCATCGTGTCGTTGGGTAGTGGGTCGACTCACATTCGACCGGAAAAGCAACCGCGGAGCGCGGGGAGATCGCTGAGAAACCAAATCTCTGCGGGCTCTGCGAGCTCCGCGGTTGCTTCAAACTGACCCACTACGTGTCGTTGGCGGTGATCGCGCTGCAGCCCGCCCAGGCCCGGCAACCAGACAACCCCGCAAAGGGTCACACCCAGGTCGTGCTCCTGGGTACCGGGACGCCGCGAGCCGATCCGCGCCGTTCGGGGCCCGCGACGGCGATCGTCGTCAACGACGCCACCTATCTGGTCGACGCCGGACCGGGCATCGTCAGACGTGCGACCGAAGCGTTCGAGAAAGGCGTCGCCGCGCTCGCCGTCGGCAGGCTGAACACGGCGTTCATCACGCACCTCCACTCCGATCACACGTCGGCCTTCCAGATTTGACCTACAAGGGCAAGGTCGTCGTCGGAAACGATCTCGACGTGTACTGAGCCCCGCCGCTCTCGTGGCGGCTGGCGCCCGGCAGGCTTGAGAGTGCGCCGCACAAGTAAGCTCTCCACCACGGAGGACACGGGGGACGCGGAGGAAAAATTCCGTTTTGAAACAGGTTTGAACCTCCTATCCTCGGTGTCCCCCGTGGTGGCGAGGTAATTTGAGAGCACAATAGGGCTGCCAAACGCGGTGGACGCCCGGCAGGCTACCATGGCGACGTGATTGATAGTCATTGCCATCTCGCGGATGAGACGTTCGCGAAGGATCTGGATCAAGTGGTCGCGCGCGCGAAGGACGCCGGCCTCCAGCGCGTGATGGTGATCCTCGAGGGCGGCAACGCGAAGGAAGCGGAACAGGCCGCGCGCCTCGAACAGCTCTGGCCGGACACGCGATTCGCGATTGGCGTGCATCCGCATCAGGCGCATCAATTCTCAGACGATCCGCAGAGTGCCGTATCCGTGGTGCGCGAGCAGTTCGCGGCCACGCCCTCGGCGCGCGCCATCGGCGAGATCGGCCTCGACTACCACTACGACTTCTCGCCGCGCGACGTGCAGCAGGCGGTGTTTCGCGGCCAGGTGCGGCTCGCGCGCGAGCTGCAGCGGCCGATCGTCATCCACACGCGCGAGGCCGACGAGGACACGCTCGCGATCCTGCGCGAGGAGGGCGCCGGGGAGGATGGTCAAGTCCGTGGCGTGCTGCACTGTTTCACCGGCAGCGACGCGCTGGCCGGCGCGGGGCTCGATTTGGGTTTCTACATTTCACTGGCCGGCATCATCACGTTCCCACGGGCGGGCGATCTCCGGGCAACCGTACGCCGCGTCCCCGTCGATCGACTGCTGACGGAAACCGACAGCCCGTTCCTCGCGCCGGTGCCGCATCGCGGCAAGCGCAACGAGCCGGCGTACGTCGCGCGCGTGGTCGACACCCTCGCCGACCTGCACGGCCTCGCCCCGGCCGACATGGCCGCGCGCACCTCCGCCAACTTCCACACGCTCTTCCGGCCGTGATAGAGTCCTAGCCGAAAAACGCCGTGAAAAACACCTCGTCTGCGCTGTCGCACATCTTCGAGCCGATTCGCGCCGATCTCGAGAAAGTGGATCGGGAATTCGGGCGGCACGTCCAATCGCAGGTCGAGCTGATCCCGACCATCGGCAAATACATCCAGACGAGCGGCGGCAAGCGCGTGCGGCCCGCCGTCCTGTTGATGTCGGCGCGCCTGTCGGGATACGAGGGCGATCGCGCGATCCTCTACGCGGCGGTCGTCGAGTTCATCCACACGGCGACGCTGGTCCACGACGACATCATCGACGACTCGGATCTGCGGCGCGGCCGCCTGGCGGTGCACTCGCGCTGGGGCAACGACATCACCGTGCTTCTCGGCGATTACCTCTACATCAAGTCGATGGCGCTGGCGCTGACGCACGACGCGCTGGAGATCATCCGGCTGCTGTGCGACGTCACGCTGCACATGATCGAAGGCGAGCTGTATCAGCTGACGAAGAACGGCGACGCCGACATCAGCGAGGACGAGCACTTCGACATCATCCGCCGCAAGACCGCGTATCTGTTCGGCGGCTGCGCGCAGATCGGCGGCATGCTCGGCAAGGTGACGAGCGACCGCGAGCAGGCGCTGCGCGAGTACGGCTTCAACCTCGGCGTCGCGTTCCAGCTCGTCGACGACCTGCTGGATTTCACCGGCGACGCGCAGGCGGTCGGCAAGCCGATCGGCAGCGATTTGCGCGAGGGTAAGGTGACGCTGCCGCTCATCCACCTGCTGCGGCAGCAGAACGACGGCGCCGGTTCGCGCATCGTCCGCGACATCATCGCGTCGCACAACGTGACCGAGGACCAGTGGAGCCAGCTCCTGCGCAGCCTGAAGGAGCACGCGTCGATCGATTACGCGTACCGCAAGGCGGTCGAGTACGCCGAGCGCGCGAAGAAACCATTGTCGGCCTTCCCGCCAAGCGCCGAACGCGACGCTCTTCTCGCGCTGCCCGATTACGTTCTATCGCGTGACCGTTGACCTTC
>MNEX01000316.1 GCA_001917905.1 Acidobacteria bacterium 13_1_40CM_65_14 | reverse complement strand
ACGCGCGTCCGGTCGCTTTGGTAACCTGCGCGTCATGCCTTCGCTGTCGCATCCGTTGCGGTTTCTGCTTGTGGCGTTGGCCGGCTGGATCCATCAGCAGCAGCGCGACGTGATCGACTACCTCCAGGAGGAGAACCGCGTGCTCCGAGAGCAGCTTGGACCGCGGCGGCTGCGCGTCACCGACGAACAGCGCGTTCGCCTGGCCGCCAAGGCCAAGCGACTGCCCCGGCGGGTGCTCCACGAGATCGTATCGGTTGTGAGCCCCGACACGCTGTTGGCGTGGCATCGGCACTTGATCGCGCGCAAGTACGACGGCCACCCACGCCGCGGTCCGGGCCGGCCCCACGTCATGGCGGAGATTCGGCAACTGGTGGTGCGGATGGCGACGGAGAATCGCGATTGGGGCTACACGCGGATCCAGGGAGCCCTGGCCAACCTGGATCATCACGTCGCGCGAGGAACCATCGCTAATATTCTCAAGCACCACGGAATCGAGCCGGCGCCGGGGCGTCAGCGGCGAACGACGTGGCAGGAGTTTCTGAAAACACACTGGGACGTGCTTGCCGCCGCGGATTTCTTCACGGTGGAGGTGTGGACCGGTGCCGGGCTTACGCGATTCGCGGTGTTGTTTGTCATCGAGTTGGCGACGCGACGCGTCGAGATTGCCGGCATCATGGCAGAGCCCGACAGCGCCTGGGTGGTGCAGTGCGGGCGCCAGGTCACCGATGCGGTCGATGGGTTCCTCATCGGGAAGCACTTCGTGCTGCACGATCGCGATCCGTTGTTCAGCGAGGCGTTTCGGGAGACGCTGGCGGCAGCCGGCGTTCAGACGGTCCGCCTGCCACCGCGCTCGCCAAACCTCAACGCGTTCGCCGAGCGCTTCGTGCGGACGATCAAGGAATCGTGCCTCGATCGGCTTATCCTCATCGGCGAAGCCTCATTACGCCGGGCGATCCGAGAGTTCGTCGCGCACTATCACGGCGAACGGAACCATCAAGGACTCCAGAATCAGCTCATCGTCCGCCCGGGCGCCGATCGCCGTGACGGAACCATCGCGTGTCGTGAGCGGCTGGGTGGTCTGTTGAAGTACTACCACCGGCCAGCCGCGTGACCCGCCCGGACGCAGCAGTCGCATGATCGTTGAGCCGTTCAGAACACAGCGAGACGAAGAAAGATGTTTTGAACCGGCTTCAAGCCAACCGTCCGAAAGTGTTCCACTCAGAAAGTCTCGGCCGAACCTCGCGGTCGATGTTGTTGCTGAGTGTGCCGACGCATTCCGATCGAGTTATTGGACAATACGCGGTCGCCCGACTCGCCGGTCCCGGCGGTGCGCGTTCCGTGGTCGCCGAATCGGTGCTCGTCAAGCTTCAACTGCTCATCCTCAATCGTCCGCAAGTGGCAACTCTCTGAGCCCGTGACGTGGGCACTGTTCGTCTATCGCGGTGCGGACCTGCGGGCGCAGCTCGCCGCGCGGGGGGCATCATCGAGATTGCCGAAGATGCGACCGTCTGCTTGGTCCCGACTGTCGTATCAGTCGAAAATACCCTAGTCGAGCGGTTCCACCTTGACGATCGATGCACCGTGATTGCTGCCGATCCAAAGCGCGCCGGGATTCTTCGAATCGTCGACATAGACGCGACGGATGTTGGTCGGGCGGGGCAGCATGTATTCCGTGTACTGACCGCTCTTAATGTCGAGGCGGGCCACACGGTCGGTCAGCATGGACCCGGTCCACGCCTCGCCGTTGCGGTCGAGCACGGCGTCGTACGGCGCGCTCCACGGCGTGGGCACCTTCCACTCCGTCATGCGTTCGGTCTTGGGATCGAACATGCCGATGGCGTTGCCCTGGTATTCGCCAAACCACAACCGACCCTCGTGATCGACGCGACCACGCCGCGGGCGTGAGTCAGGAGTCGGAGTCTGGTAGACAGTTGCATTCTTGGTCTTGCCGTCGATCTTGACGATGTTGCCGGCCGAAAAGTCGAGCAGATAGGCGTTGTTCTGCGCGTCCGAGTGAATCCCATAGGTCCCGATGCGTTTACCGGTCCTCGGATCCTTAAAGTTGCCCAGGTTCTCCATCCTGTTGGTGATGAGATCGAGCCGGTAGATGTTGCCCACGTCGGAGTTCTTGATCCAGACCTTGTTGTCGATATTGGTGCCTTCGATTGCAAGATGACCGAGTTGGCCGCCGTCTGTATCCCATTCCTTGGGCGTCGTCCACATCTGGAACTTTTGGGTCTTCTTGTCGAACTTCGCGATGGCGCTCTGGTACATCACGCCGACCCACGGATTGTCGTCCTTGTCGAATTCGAGATCGAGCGTGCCTTCCGGCGATCCGGGTTTGACGACCGGAATCGGATACTGCGTCACCTTGCCGGTCTTCGGGTCCATCTTGCCGAGAAACATCTGACCGAAATCCGAGTACCACACGCTGCCCTCGCGATCGAGCATCACGTCATGCGGCTGGATCAACGAATTCGGCAGGTCGTATTCTGTGATGATCACATGAGTGGATTTGCCCGTGAGCCGCGGCTCGGTCTTGAGCGGGAACGTCCACGTCGCCTCCTGGCTCAGATTGATGCTTGCGAGCCATTCCGCGGTCTTCCTGCCGTTACCACCGCGCTCGACATCGCGAGTTGCAGTGCCGGCGAGGCGCTGCGGTTTCAACGGCGTGCTGCCGGGATAATACAGGCTCATTCGTTGGATGACTTCCAGGAAGCCGTCGGCGTCGTGCGTCGACTTCATGATGCGCTCGAGCGTGTGGCAGCCCGTGCAGTTGAGCAGAAATCGTTTCTGCTCGTCCGTGCCTGGCATGCTCATGAGCCATTCGGCATTGGTGAGGTGAGCGGAGAGGTTCTTCACCTTCCTGAGCTTGATCTCGACTTTGGTTTCCTGACCTGCGGCGACGGCCGCACCCTTCACTCCGTCGAGCTCATAGCCGGCGGCGCGCGCCTTCAATGTGTAATGTCCAGATTCGAGTCTCTCAGCAGGGAAGGCAAAGCGACCTTGAGCGTTTGTGACAACGCTGATGCTGACTGTCGAGCCGTCCTCCCTGGCGCTGATCACCACTCCTTCCATCGGACCTTCCTCAGCGGAAGTCACCTGCCCGGTCAACGCTGACGGCGGCGTCTGAGCGTGGGCGAGAAGTTGATCGAGTGGGATTTGAAGGAGAATGGCAGCCAGAGCGGCAGCTGCATTGAGCACGAATCGCCGGGTTTCCATTAGCACCTCGTTGGCGAAGGGATGGCTATTACCTCGCCGGGAGTCATTATCCGCCAGGTAGCCTTGCAAACGAAGAGACTGCGCCGCCGGCCTCTTGAGGCGTTCAACCGGTTTTCCGCCGGATCGTCTGCTGTAGCCACACCGGCCGTCGATCGAGGGTCCCCTTCTATCGAAACAAGGCACTCGGTTATGGCGTCGATCGGGTTGTTGGACAATACGCGGTTGACGCAATGGGCGTGACGGTACTGAAAACGCCTGGCGTGCCGTCGTGGTCGCCTGGGCCGTTATGCATGACGTAACGCATAATCCGTGCGATAATGGCGGAGAATGATTGTCAGCTACCGCGACAAGCGAACGGCTGACTTCGCCGCGGGCAAACGGGTCAAGGCTTTCTCGGGCATTGAACGGCCTGCTCGACTCAAGCTGGATCGTCTCGAAGCGGCTCACGTGCTCAAAGACTTGGCCGCCCTTCCCGGCAACCGTTTCGAAGCCTTGAAGGGTGACAGGAAGGGCGAGTACAGCATCCGCGTCAACGACCAATGGCGGATCTGCTTTGAGTGGCCGGAGAAGTCGCCTGGCCCAACGAACGTCGAGATTGTGGATTACCACTGAGGAGGAGCGCACCATGGTACGCAGGGCCATCCATCCGGGAGAACATCTGGCCGAGGAGCTCAAGGCGCTCGACATGAGCGCCGCCGAACTCGCACGTCGGTTGAAGGTACCGACGAATCGCGTTACGGAGATCCTGAACGGGCAACGCGCAGTTTCCGGGGACACCGCGTTACGTCTGGCTCACTTCTTCGGAACGACTCCACAATTCTGGCTGAACCTTCAGAGCCTCTACGAGCTTCGGTTGGCCGAAGCGAAGAGCGGCAAGGCAATCAAGAAACTGCCAACACTAAAGCACGTCGAACAACTGAGCGCGTAGATGTCCGAAAAATGATGATTCTTTCGGACAAATGAGATTGCCCGGTGATTCGCAAATATTGCGTCCCGGCCAATAAATCCGTCCTATATCAGAAGAGCGCGGCGAAGTGCCGACCTCGTGTCTGGACGCGACGTGCCCGAGGTCTCGATCGAGTTCTTGGACACTACGCGAATGTCGTGTCGCGTACGTCCACTCGCGCGCGATCAACCGTCGATGCCAGCGCAGAATTGTGTCTGGCGTCACGATCGTCGCGACCTGCCTCAGCACACGTCAGCCCAGGCGCCTCCCGCGCTGCGCAAGACGACGGCGCTGTTCGTCGCTGACCCGCAATCTCGACCGGCGAGTCGACTCCGGAGCGTGCGGTTTTCCTCAATCAAGTACGCGATGACGTCCTGCTGTTGGTGATCCAGCCAGCCGGACAGGGCCGCCAGAAAAATCCGAACGCGGGTGAGGTCAACCACACCACGAGTCTACGCTGCCGGACCGAGCCTCGGATTGGCCGGGTTGCTCGGCTGACTCCTGGGACACTACGCCATTGGATCGCCACGAATGCCGCCGATGAAGTTTTCGGTAGGGACAGCCGCCGTCAGAACAGGAACTTGGCCGCGAGCTGCCCGATCCGGGGATCGCGCGCGCTCCGGATCACCATGAATGCCCGCGAGTTGATGTTGCCCGAGGGATTCAGGAACTGTGCGTGATTGAACGCATTGAACAGCTCGGCCCGGAGCTGCAGCGACCTGCCCTGCGTGAGATTCACATTTTTCAGCACCGCCAAATCGGTGTTGTTGATTCCCGGTCCGTAGAAGAACCGCCGGGGGGCATTGCCGATCTGTCCGAGCGGCTCGACGCTGAAGACGCGCTTCGGATTGTTAATCCAATTCAAGGTGGTTCGCGGATCGTTCGGCGTCAGGTCGCCTCCATTGAACTGAGGCCGGTCGATGCCGAAGGTGCCGATCAGCGAGCGGTCATCGGACTCGGTGAGTGTAATTGGGAACCCGCTCGTCAGCCGCGTCACGCCGGAAATCGTCCACCCGCTCAAGATGCGCGAAGGATGGCCTGTCAGCTTCTCGAATGGCAACGTGTAGCTGTAGCTGACGACGAAGTTGTGCTTCAGATCGAAAGCGGAAAGCGCCAGAGGCCCCGTGTACGTGAACGGATTCAGTGCATCGCCGCGTGCCGACGCGTTATCCATCGACTTGCTGTACGTATAGGAGACGAGGAAGGAGGCCGAGCTTCCGCTGTAGCGCAGGCTCGTTTCCAGCGCGTTGTATCTGGAGCGCGCGATAGTCGTCATGTATTGATTGCCGGCAGCGAAATCGATGCCGAGGGGACTGCGCGTGCCGTAGACCACTTCGCCATTGGCCCGGGTATACACCTCGTTCTCGCCGTTCGGTCCGCACGTCGGGCTGCCCGGTGCGACCTGCGATGGTTTGTTCAGACTGAGGCACACATCCGGATATCCCGGATTCGCCTCCACCGAAGCGAGGAGTCGGTGTCCACGGCTTCCAACATATGCCACGTTCCCGACCGTCCTGCTTGTGAGCTGCCGCTGCAACGAAAGAGTGAAATTGTCTGAGTATGGCAGCTGCGCACTGGTCGCGATTCCAGGTGAACTGGCAATTGGCAGGAACGCGGACCAGTCGATGTTGGTGTCGCCGGGCTTCGGCAAGGGGCGCGGAAAACGCTGACCCTGGCTTTGGCCGGTCGCACGGTCGATGAACGGTGTGTCGAACAAGGGCGGCTGAGGGCTGTACCAATACAACCCAAATGGCGCGTCGCCGACCTCGATGAACAGCTGGCTGTCATCCACTGCTGTGAAGAACCTGCCCCACGACGCGTGAATGCTGGATTGGCCGGCGTCGCCAAATAGCGCCCGCAGCACACCGCCTTTCGCGTCCGGAGAATACGCAACGCCGACACGAGGAGCAAAGTTGTCGTAGTGCGTCGGCGCCAAGGTTCTGGGGATTCCGGGATCGCCAGGGAAAACCCAGCCCTTGGGAGCGCCGGGATAGACGGTCGACTGTAGTCCAGGCACGATGGTCTGGATCTTGTCTTCGGTATCCCACCAGAACGGACTGACTTCCCAGCGCAGGCCGTAGTTCAATGTGAGCCGGGGACTCATGCGCCAACTGTCTTGTGCGTAGGCGCCGACGTACGCGGTGCGCGAGTCGAGCAGTTGCTGGGTCGCTTGAATGTAGGTTGCCGGCGCGCCGATCAGGAAATCGGCCAGATCGCTCCCCGTCTCCGAGCCGTCGAAGTCGAAGCTTCCATTCGGCGCATACGTGTTGCGCTCATCGACTTTGGAATAATGAAACTCACCGCCGAACTTGACGGTGTGATTGCCGCGAAGGAGCGAGACGTTGTCCGTCCCCTGGAAGATGCTGCTGTAGATGCCGGTTTGCCCTTGCGGAGTTCCTATCGTCCAATTGTGAGTCGCGATGTTGGGCACGGAGTCCAGGCCGGGAATAACCCCCACGATGCCCAACGTGTCGGGTCCCGTCACGAAACCAAGCGACGCGAGAGAGACACCGACGCCGCCGCGGTACCGATCGCGAAGCGTCGCGTTCCGCAAGAAATTGAAGCGGAGTTCGTTGACCGTCGCCGAGCCGATCGTCTTGGTATCGCTCACGTTCAGCTGCTGCGCGCGCAGCCACGTGTCGGCATTGAAGCCGGGCACATTGGCGGAGGGATACGGCCTGTCGACCAACGACTGATCGAAGAAGTAGTAGCCCGAGAGCATGCCGAAGCGTGTGTTCGCATCGACTCGCGTGCTCCACTTGTGGTCACGCAACGTGTTATTGAATGCCGAGGTCGAGAAGGCGGGCTGCCCCTCCAGTGCACCGTTGGCCCTTGGAAGCAGCTTCAGCAACGGAGTCACGGGCGCTGCGAAGACCGACGTCGGAATTCGGGCGTTCGGAAAGACGCAGCTGGCCGAGCTGGTGCATCCCGGAAAATAGTATGGCTCGCCCGCCATGACCGGATAACCCAACCTTCTCGACAAAATCTGGGCCCATGCGCTGCCTTTCACCGAATCGGTGAGTGAATCGGCGATAGCGGAGAGATCTCCCGCACGCTGAGCGTCGCTCGGCACGATCGTCGTCTGCGGCGTCCCGATCTTCTCGCGAGTGCCTTGGTAGTCGGCGAAAAAGAACATCTTGTCGTGCGTGAGCGGCCCGCCGAATGTCCCGCCAGCCTGATGGCGATCGTAGTCCCCACGTGGGACGTGGTTGTAGTTGTTGAACCAGTTGTTCGCGTCCAGCTTCTGATTGCGGAAGAACTCGAACCCGATACCATGAAACTGGTTGGCGCCGGATTTCGTGATCACGTTCACCAGGCCGCCGCTGTAATGTCCGTATTCGGCATCGAAGGCGTGGGTCAGCACGCGAAACTCGGCAATCGAATCGAGGTTGGGGATCACCGCGGTGCCGTTGTTGACCTGCTCCTCGACCAGACCGCCGTTGACCATGAACCCGTTCGCGTTCTCGCGCTGGCCACTGACGGAGAGGTTGCCGCCCGGCAGGTTGCCGGAGACCCTGCCGCCCTGGTTTCGGCTGTTCACTGGCACCACGCCCGGCTGAAGGCCGAGCAGATCGATGTAGCTGCGTCCGTTGAGCGGCTCCGTGGTGATCTTGGTGGCGTCGATCACGTCGCCCATCTGCGTGCTCATGGTCTCCACGTGAACCGCAGTGGCCGAAACTTCGACTGACTCGGAGAGGGTGCCAAGCTGAAGCACGACATCGAGCCGCAGCGCGGAGTTGGCGTTGAGAGTAATGTTGGTTTGACGGAAGTCTTTGAAGCCGGCCTGACGAACGTCGACCTGATATCGACCGGCCGGTAATGCAAGAAATGAATACGCGCCAGCGGCATTCGTCCGCGTTGTGCTCTTGACTCCCGTGGCCAGGTTGGTCGCCGTCACGATGATATTGGGCATCACGGCGTCGCTGTCGTCCTTGACTGTGCCCGAGATGCTGCCTGTGACGGCAGCTGACAAACCCGCCGTGAGCGCCAGACACACACCCACCGTCGTCAGAATGGTTCGCATGGCAATTCTCCTCGGGAACGACTCGTTCCGTTCACGTGGGTCGCGAAGCACTCGTGAGGCACACGCCGCTCTCGAACACCCGAACACGTCCGCCCACGAGGCCACCATTTCAAAGCCACCAACCAGACTCTCGGCGCTGATTATCGTTCGGTCGGAGCGGTTGTCAACCTTTGGTGCACACCTTTGGTGCGCACTGATCGCTTCCAAAGAAGAGAGGAGCCGGACGAGTTGC
>MNEX01000178.1 GCA_001917905.1 Acidobacteria bacterium 13_1_40CM_65_14 | reverse complement strand
CTGCCTCCTCGGCGCGAGGGTCCGCTATCACGGCGGCGATGCCGCCTGCGACCACCCGATTCTCCAGCGGTGGTTCGAGGAAGGACGACTGGTGGCCGTGTGTCCAGAGCGTGACGGCGGATTGCCGACGCCGCGTCCGCCAGCGGAAATCGTCGGCGCGGGCGCGGGCCACGGCGTGGTCCGACGGCTCGCCGTTGTGCGAACGTCAGCCGGCGTCGACGTGACAGACGCGTTCCGTAAGGGCGCTGCAATCGCGCTCGATGCGGTGAAGCGGCACGGAATTCAAATCGCCGTGTTGAAGGATGGCAGCCCGTCGTGCGGCAGCTCGTTCATCTACGACGGGACATTCGCGGGAACGCGCGCGGCCGGCGTCGGCGTGACCGCTGCGCTGCTCGAATCGAACGGCGTGCGCGTCTTCAGCGAACACACGCTGGAGGCGGCGCAGGCGTATCTCGACGAGATTTCAGACTTCAGATTGCAGATTCCAGATTGATTGCTGATTGGTCGTCGCGCCTTGCCCGCGGGGCGCCTCGCCCGTCTCGGTGCGACGCCAGACTTTCACCACGGGCTGGTTAACCGAAAGTTGTCCTGGCGGTCTTCGCGGTTTTCGCTCTTCAGGTCGTGGCGGGCCGTCGCACGCCGCGCCGCGCGTGCGCAGCCTGCCATCGGAGGATGGCGCGGATCTGGAGCCAGAGCGTTTCAGGCACGCACGGCTTGGTGAGATAGGCGTCGCATCCAGCCTGGTACGCGGAGTCACGACTTTCACCGACTGCGGTCACGACCACGATCGGAATGTTTTCGGTCCAGCTCGACTCACGCAGGTGCTTGAGTACTGTCCAGCCATCGACGCGCGGCATCGCAAGATCGAGGACGACGACGTCAGGGCAGAGATCGTTGGTCTTGTCGATGCCGCTCCGGCCGTCGGCCGCTGTGAAGGCGATACATCTGTTGACCCGGAGGTACTCCGCGTACATCCTCCGCGCGTCCATATCATCGTCGATGATGAGGATCGTAGGCGGTTCGGCCTTGAGACGGCTCTTTGCGGGGCCCATGTACGTCGTGTGTTACCGATCGTGACCGATCAAGCACCTCGCAGCAACATTGTTGCCAGCACTTATACTTCAGCGCGGAGGCACGATCCATAGGAAGAGGTCGTCATCGTTCACACGAATGGTCTGGCTCGGTGTCCAGTCGCCAATCGGGAACTGATGCGAGACAATGCGCGCGCCGGGCCGCAGTTCGCGTTTCAGTTTCGGCTCCAGACGCCGGTTCACGCTGGTGGACAGATAGAGCGTCACGACGGTCGCGGCTGAGATGTCGGTGGTGAACAGATCGCCTTCGATGAAGGTCACCTTATCGTCGACCTCGCCGTCGTGCGCAATCTGACGGGAGATTTCGACAAGGCCATGGTCGATCTCGATGCCCACGCCGCGCGCGCCGTACTTCTGAGCGGCGAGCATCACGATGCGGCCGTCGCCCGACCCGAGGTCGTAGACGAGGTCATCGGCGGTCACGCGCGCCAGCTTCAGCATGGCGTCGGCCACCGCCTGGCGCGTCGGGGTGAAGTGGATGTCAGGGGTCTTGGCCGGCGGCTGGCCGAGCACCGGAGCGGCCAGCGCCATCGCGAGCACGACTGTTTTCATACCGGCCTCCCAACCCGGAACCCGTCCGTCCCGTCTAACGTATCGGTTCTAGTGGACCGTATGAGCGGGTGGAGTACTACGTATAACGAGCCTTCGACCGTGATTTTCGGGCCGCGACAACCCGGGGCCCCCGACGCGCATGCCTGCGCGGCGGGGTGGGAGCGGAGCGGCCCGGTCGTGAATTCGAAGAAACTCTCCGCTAGTGGCCGGGAGGCGGCATGTCACTGCTGAAGCGTCTGTTAGGCAAGAACAACGAACCCCCGAAGCAGCGAATCCGGATCTGCGTCGAGTGCGGGATGCCGGTCGCCGATCACAAAGAGTGGTGTTCGATCCTTCGCGGCCAGATCGAAATGAAACGGGCCGCGGAAACCCCGCCCGCGCAACCCTCCTGATCTTGCTCTAAAACCGCGTCGGTTGACAGGGCGCGCCGCACAAGCGATTGTCAACGGCACCGTCAGGAGGTGCCATGCGGCCGTCCCGTCACCGCGCGCGCGTGTTGTTCGTCACCGCCTGCGTCCTCGCCGTCGCCGGTCCTCGCGCCCAAACCTGCTGATTACGAGCTGCTCATCCGAAACGGTCGCGTCCTCGACGGGACCGGCAATCCGTTTTACATATGCCATGTCGTCGATAATGGAGGCCATGGCGACACCTGCCTACGTGGTCGACGCTCGTGACGAATGGGCCGGTACGGTCTCCGGCACGGTGCCGTGGTTTCTGTATGCCGTCCTCTTTGCTTCGACCAGCGTGATCGTGGGCGTGACCTGGGACATCTCCTGGCATCGCACGATCGGCCGTGACACCTTCTGGACGCCCGCCCACCTCGCCATTTACACAGGCGGGATCGTCGCCGGCTTGACGTGCGGGTGGCTCGCGCTGCGTCTCACGTTCGCATCTGGCAAGGTCGTCGAGGCCGAGCGCGCCGCGACGGTCCGCTTCTGGGGCTTCCGGGCGCCACTGGGCGCGTGGGTGTGCATCTGGGGCGCCTTCGCGATGCTGACGTCGGCGCCGTTCGACGACTGGTGGCACAACAGCTACGGTCTCGACGTCAAGATCCTGAGCCCGCCACACGCGCTGCTGGCCGCGGGCATCGGCGCCATCCAATGCGGCGCGATGCTGATGGCGGTTGCCTGGCAGAACCGGTCGGACGCGATGCGCGCGCGACTCGGCCATCTGTATCTGATAAGCGCCGGCCTCCTGGTGGTCCTCATTGCGACCCTGGCGACCGAGTATCTGCAGCGATGGGATATGCACCAGTCGCTGTTCTACATGGTGTCGGCGGGCGTGTTCCCGTTCATGCTCGTGAGCACGGCGAGAGCCTCGATCTCGCGCTGGCCCGCAACGGCGACCGCGCTGGTGTACATGGGCTTCATGCTCGTCATGCTGCTCGTGCTCCCGCTGTTTCGCGCCGAGCCGCTCCTCGGCCCGATCTACGTCCATGTCACTCGATTCATGCCGCCGGATTTTCCGATCCTCCTCGTCGTCCCGGCGCTGTTGATCGATCTCGCCATGCAGCGGTTGGGCCGCGGACGCGACTGGCGATTGTCTGCCCTCATTGCGATCGCGTTCGTGATCGCGTTCCTCGCGGTCCAGTGGCCGTTCGCCGACTTCCTGATGACGCCGTGGGCGCAGAACGCCTTCTTCATCAGCGACCGCATCCCGTACAGCATCGATCCGGCGTTTCAAGCGCGGTGGTTCACGCTGAACAAGCCGGACAACCACCTCGCGTCCGGCTTACCGATCGCGATGCTGCTGGCGTTCGTGTCCACGCGATGCGGCCTCTGGTGGGGGAACTGGATGTCCCGGGTGCAGCGATGATCGATCGCGCCCGATCGGCCGTTGTGATCTGGCTGGCGCTCGTGGCAGTGAGCACGATGGCTCACGTCGGCAGCCCCGACACGTTCTTCGTCGGCGATGCCGGGCCGTATCCCGTACGCGTCAGCGTGCGGCTGCCTGGCGTCATTCCCGGTCGCGCTCAGGTGTCGGTCAGGATCACAGACGATGCGGCCGCGCGCGCCGTTCAGCACGTGACGGTGCGCGCCGGTCAGTGGAACGTCGGCATCGATGGCGCGCCTCCGCCGGAAGCCGCCGTGTCAGTCCCCGGCGATCCTGCGATCTATGCCGCCGAGTTGTGGTTCATGACGCCGACGTCGTATCAGTTGTTCGTCAACGTCGACGGCGCGCACGGAGCCGGGACCGCCGTGGTGCCAGTGCTCGCGCTCGCGACCGAGCAGCGCGGAATGAGCCGCTCGCTTGGACTGATCCTCGCGGCGCTCGGTGTGTTCCTCGGCGTCGGCATGCTGACCATCGTCGGCTCTGGGGTCCGCGAAAGCGTGTTGAAACCGGGAGTCGTGCCCGATGCTCAACGGCGCCGAAAAGCCCGGATGGCGGTTGGCGCGACCGCTATCGTCGTCGCCGTGATGCTGTGGGGCGGCAGCCGCTGGTGGACCGCAGAGGCGGAGAGCTACCGCAACACCGTCCTGTACCGTCCGTTCGATTCACGAGCGGCCGTGCGCGACGATGCGGGCCGCCGCGTGTTGACATTGGAGATTCACGATCGCCGTTGGACCGGAACGCCGCTGCCGGCCGTGCGGTACAACGCGCTGATGCCGGACCATGGAAAGCTGATGCACCTGTTCCTCGTGCGCGAGCCCGGCCTCGATGCGTTCGCCCATCTGCATCCTGTGGCTCATACGCCGGCGGGCCTGGCGTTCGACGCCGACGTGCCTCCCTTGCCGCAGGGCCGCTACCGCGTGTACGGCGACATCGTGCACGAAAGCGGGTACGCGCAGACGCTCGTGGCGAGTGTAGACGTTGCGCCCGCGACGTCGCATGCAGGGCGCGGTCACGACGACTCGCCGCCGCCGATCCAGACGATTCCTGGTTCGTGGGCGATGGCGCACCTGAAGCATCCTCATCAAGATTCACGTACGCTGACGGTCCCACGATCGTGTGGCGGCGCGGTGCTGGTCCCATCGTCGAGAAAGAGGAGCGTCTGCTGACGTTTTCCGCGCAGGACGCGTCCGGTTCACCGGTGCCGATCGAGCCGTACATGGGCATGCTCGGTCACGTGGCCGTCGCGCACGAGGACGGATCGATCTTCGCGCATCTGCACCCGGCCGGCAGCATTTCAATGGCGGCACTGCAGAAATTCGCCGCCAAGGCCCATGACGTTGCGGCGGGAGATCACGCGGCGCACATCACGCCGGCGCCGGGCGATCTCTCCATTCCCTACGCCTTTCCGAAGGCCGGACGCTACCGCATCTGGGTGCAGATGAAACACGATGGTCGCGTCATGACGGCGGCGTTTGACGCCGACGTCCGGCCGGCCACGTAGTGCCGTGTCTTCGACCGATCGAGATATAGCGCAGCCCTTACGAGCGTGTGAAGAAATTACGCTAAACGCAAAGGCTGCGAAGACCGCAAAGAAGAATTGCCAAAATCCTTTGCGCGCTTTGCGAGTTTGCGTTCACACGTGTTTTTTTCACAGGCTCTTACGGGCATCGGGCGCGGTCCGCGAAGGAGATATCATTCCGGTAACGAAGGGAGTTTTCCATGCGATGTCGCCTTGCGTGCGCTCTGGTGGTCCTCGCGCTCACTGCGCCGCTCTCCGCCCAGTTCGAGAACGTCGGCACGATCTCGTTCCCCACATCGGGTTCGCCGCAGGCTCAGCCACACTTCCTGCGTGGCGTGGCCATCCTTCACAGCTTCGGCTGGAAGCAGGCGATCGCCGAGTTCAAGCTCGCGCAACAGGCGCAGCCCGATTTCGCCATGGCGTACTGGGGCGAGACGCTCTGCTACAACCACCCCTTGATGGCGGAGCAGGATGGGAAGAACCCGCGGGACGTGCTCACGCGCCTCGGGCCGAACACCGCCGCCCGCCTCGCGAAGGCGCCGACGCCGCGGGAGAAGGGATTCCTCCAGGCGGTCGAGGAGCTCTGGGGCGAAGGCGACTGGCGCAAACGCCGCGTCGCCTACATGAACGCGATGGAGCGACTCTACAAACAGTTTCCCGCCGACGATGAAGTCAAGACGTTCTATGCCCTGTCGCTGCTGAGCGGCGCCCGCGCGCTGGACGACAACACGTTCCGGTACGAGGTCAAGGCCGGCGCGCTGGCGCTGGAGGTCTTCCAGCGGAACCCGAAGCACCCCGGAGCGCCCCATTACGTGATCCACGCGTTCGACGATCCCGTCCACGCGCCATTGGCGCTCGATGCCGCACACGCCTATGCGGCGATCGTGCCGGCGGTCTCGCACGGCGTCCACATGCCGACGCACATCTTCATCCAGCACGGCATGTGGAACGAGGTGTCCGGCCAGAACATGCGCGCCTTCCAGGTGGCGAAGGATCTCTGGCAGCCCGGCGATGTGCCCGGCGATATGGTGCACTCTCTGGACTGGGGGCAGTACGGGTTCCTTCAACTGGGCGACTACGCCGGGGCGCGGAAAGCCATCGAGCTGTTCGACCAGATGGCCGAGACCACCAAGCATCAACGCGCGAAAAGTGCCGCCGCGCTGGTGAAGGCCCGCTACATCATCGAGACCGAGGAGTGGAAGGTGCAACCGATGGCGGAGGGCTCGTCGAACGAGACGCTGCTGGCCAACGGGTTCAGCGCTGTGAAGACAGGAGACCTGGCCACGGCGGAGAAGATGAACTCGCTGCTCGCCGCCAAGACGCAGGTCGCGCCGGCCAGTACGGCGGCGGCTGGCGGCGCGCATGCGGACCACGGTCCGGCGCCCGCGCCGGCTGCGGCGGCAGCGGGTGGAGGCGACGGCGGCAAGTCGGTACTCGTCATACATCGTGAGCTGTCGGCGCTCATCGCCTACGCGAAGGGCCAGAAGGATCAGGCCGTCACGCTGCTGAACGAGGCCGTGCAGATCGAAGAGAGCATGCGGCCGCCCAACGGCGCGGCCGATCCGGTGAAACCGGCGCACGAGCTGCTGGGCGAGGTGCTGCTGCAAGTCGGCAAGCCGGCCGACGCCGCTGCTGCGTTCGATACGTGTCTGGTCCGGATGCCGAACCGCGCGCGGTCACTGCACGGATCGGCGATGGCCCACGCGGCGGCCGGTCACAAGGATCTCGCCGCCGAGCGCTGGGCCACGTTGACGAAGTTCTGGAAGGGCAAGGCTTTCAGTAACCCGACGACGGAGTCTCGTTGAAGAACTTCTAGCTGAAACGCAACCACGAAAACGCGAAGGCACGAAGAAGACCTCTTCTTTTTCGTGTCTTCGTGTGAAAGCCGTTCCCTCAAGAAAAATCACTGCAGCGATCACAGACGGTCAGAGCCGTAGATTTCCTTGAGACTCTCTTGCCATCGCACCACCTACGTCGACGTAACGGAATGCGGCTCACCGGCGGCGGAACGCCGTCCGCTGCAACCGTTTGTCATGCACCTCATTGCTGAGCAACGACCCCTGCAATCTCACTAAGGCCCTCACGGAAGGAGGCGTCAGGCAGCGCCGACCCCAGCCTAAGAAGTCGCAGTGATCTGTCCGGTTGGAAGGTGATCCCAAAGAACAGAAAGCGATCGTTGAAGGCGATGCGCACTTTGGTCCGCTCGCTCGGTTCCGCGCCTTCGTTCGGTTGACGCTGCGTGAAGGCGCTGACCGGCTCGATCGCGCTCCACATAGGCTCATCCAGCACGCCGTCGATCCGCGGCGATTCGGTGACGTACACGGCATGCGCCGTCGCTCGCTCGGCGCCGGCCGCCGGTGTCGGTGGTTGCGCGAACACGGTGGCCGGCAGCATGCCGCCGGCCGCCGCGAGGCACGACGCGACTAGACGCTGACAGGTTTTCCGAGGAGCCATCGCGAGTTGTGTGTGAACGCGATTATAGTGACGTGTCGTCCCGGGAGGTCATATGCGTTCGAAGTGGATGTTCTGTGGAGTTCTGGTCATAGTCTTCTCGGCGGGAGTCGCCGTTGGCGCGCTCCAGCAGCAGGCGTCGCAATCACGTCGTGAGCCGCAGTTTGAAAACGAGGAGGTCCGCGTGTGGAAGTCGATCGTGCTGCCGAACCAGCCGTTGACCCTGCATCGCCACGACCACGGCCGGACCATCGTCGCGCTCAAAGGCGGCACGATGGACGTGGTCGACGGCAAGGGCCAGACGAAGAAGAAGATGGTGTGGGAGTCGGGGAAGGCGTACTGGCTCGGCGTCGATCCGGTCAGCGAAGAGCACGCCGATCTGAACCGCGGCAAGGAGCCGATCGAAGTCATGGTCGTCGAGATGCGACGGTGACAGTCAAGCGGTACCTGCTGTCGTTCCCCGAGCGCTTCGTCCGATCCGCGCTGGGGCTTGGCGCTGGCGTGGCGCGTGAGGTGGGAGAGGTCGCGCTTCCAGCAGGCGTCCGCCGCAGCCTGTTGTATCAGAACCTCGTCGACACGACGTGCCGGTTCCTGATCGAGGACGTCGGAGGCGCCGAGGGTGTGTACCACGCTGAGGAACAACTGCCCGACAACTTCCTCATGAGGCGGACGGCGGGCAACGCGGTCGAAGCGCTGGGCATCGTCGCGTTTCGCGCGTCGCCCGTCTGGGTGCTCGCAGCGCTGGCGGACCTCTCCGGAATGGGCCGGCAGCTGATTCCAGACATCGCTGACGCACTCAAAACGCAGGGCCTGCTGGAACAGGACAGACAATTCACCAGCATCGATCAGATGCTCGACGGTCTCGAGCGGACCTCGTCTCGGTTGGCCTCAACGATCAACACGCCGCCGCTCGGCGTCGCGGGACTGCGAGCGGAATGGGACGCCGTTCGCGAAGAAGCGCGCCACCTGCAGCCTGCCAGTCTGCCCACCTGGGAAACGATCAGCACGATGTGGACGCAGCTCAAAACAGAATCCGCCCGGCAGGATCGATCGGTTTTCGAAACATCGTCGATGATGGCGGTATCCGCTGCGCGCGCGCTTCCCGACGGCGTGCGCTGGCTCTCTGCCTCCGCACGAGTCGGCGCGGCGCGCACCGGCCACATCGTGGCGGCGGCGCTGCTCGATCACTACAGGCAGACGCTGAGCGAGATGCGGCAGGTCGGGTATTGGACATATGCGAGCCGGCAGCTTCGTCCCTACGTCCGCGCGGCGATCGGTCAGTTCTCGCCAAAGCGGCGCACCATCACCGAACGCGTTTACGAGAGACTGCGTTTCGGTAGGGGCCGGTCTTCAGACCGGCCCAGACGCGATGGCACGGCCTGAAGGCCGTGCGCGAAGTGATGAAGAAGTGCAGCCATCGCAGACGGCGTTCGACCTGCACCGGCAGCGTATTTTTTGTGCGTAGCGCAGGCCTTCAGGCCTGCCTTGTCGTAAGCGCGCTTGCCAAGCCGAAGCTCGCTGAATTCAAGGCGAGCGGAGGCTGGAAGGCATTAGCCGAGCGATCACCGTCGAGTGGCGGCGGTGATCCGCAGGTCGAACGCCGCCATCTCCTTGAGATTCCGAACGAGCAGATAGCCGTCCGACAGCGCCGGGTGATTCCACGTCTTGCCATCCAGCGCGGGAAACCGAGCGAGCTCTTCGTGTCGTTCCGGCGTTGCGCGCACGAGCGCGAGGTCGCCGTCCTCGGTGAGCACGATCAGATGACCGCTCGCCAGCACCACCTGGCCGTAGCCGTACCGGCCGCCCTTCCACTTCAGATCGCCGGTCGCCGCGTCCACGCACGCGAGGATCGATTCGTCGAGACCGTACACAAACCCTTCGTACAGGACGGAGCTCGTGAACTGATTCTTCATCCGGATGTTTTTCCACACTTGTCGGACTGAGAAGCGATCACCATTTCTCGAGACCTCCACGACCGCGGCGCCCGCTCCGTAACCTGACGAGATGAACACGTGGTTGTCGCCGATGACGAGCGGCTGCCCCGCGTTGACGTCGTACTGCGTCGTCCACGGATAGTCCCAGAGCACCTCGCCGCGATCCGGCGTCAGGCCCATGAGGCGTGACGCGCTGAAGACGAGAATCTGCCGGACGCCGCCGAGCGTCACGAGCATTGGAGACGAGTACGCCGCCTTGTCGTCGAGCGCCGACCACGCGCGCGCGCCGGTGCGTCGATCGTACGCGACCACCGAGCGGCCGTTGGGTCCGCCCGGCACGACGATGATGGTGTCGTCGACCACGAGTGGCGACGTCGCCGTACCCCACTGCAGAACGCTCGCGCCGTTGTCCTCGAGGATGTTGATGCGCCACAAGACACGGCCACTCGCGTCATCCAGCGATCGCAGCTCGCCCAGTGCGCCGAGCGCGTAGACGCGGCCGTCCGACCAGGTCGGTGTCGCGCGCGGACCGTCGCCGCCCATGAACTCGCGGAACTCCGCCGCCCACGCGTTGGTCCACAGCTCGCGGCCTGTCGCGACCTCGTAGGCCGCGACGACTTCCTCCGGACCGCGCTGCTCGATCGTGAACGCGCGGCCGCGGGCGATGACGAACGACGCGTACCCTCCACCGACGGGCTGCTTCCAGATCGATTTCAGTCCGCTGGCCGGCCACGCGGTCAGGATCGGCCGCTCGCGGTAATGGCCGTCGCGGCTCGGCCCGCGAAAGTCGGTCCAATACGGCGACGATGCCACGGGAGCGGCATTCTCCGCGGCTGCAACGCGCGCGACGGCCGCGGGGGTGGGAGGAGCGGCGGCCGCTGTCGGCGACGAAGAAGGGGGCAAGGGCGGTGCGGAAGATGCGGGTCCGGCCTGCGCACGCTGCGCCTCCCGATGGCGCGCAACCGCGGCCGCGCGCGCGCCGGCCGACTCGACGAATTTCAGACGTGGCGTGCCGCCGCCGTAGAGCACCACCCGCAGACCAAATAGATAGAGCACCAGGCCAATCGCGAGAAATCCGGCGACGCCGACGGCCGCCGCCTCGAGCAATCGGCGAAGCATGTCTGCAATCTTGACCCAGTTTTGGCGTAGCATCCAGCAACAGCGCTGGGGCCCGTGAGCGCTGAGAATGTGCACGGGGGTAGGCCCCGCCGTAAGGCTGTCCGAGGATTGGATTCGCGCGCTCGGCAGCCACGACGCGTTCACGATCGACCGCGTGCCGTCGGGCACGAATCTGTTCCGCCTGCGCGTTCGCGGCGCTGACCCTGTCGCATTCCAGCGGCGGCTCGCGTCAAAGGGCCTGATGCTCGCGGCGGCGCAGAATGACGTGTTCCTCGTCGGTGTCAACGAAACGCTGAACCGGACGACGGCAGCGGAGCTGACCAACAATTTCGTTCGCGCGTTGGGGGATTGAACGGGCAGCGATCTTTTTTCTATGGAGGCCGCCATGTCAGTTTCAGGTCGCTCGAGACTTGCGCTTCTCGCGAGCGTCGTCGTCGTCGCATTGTCGGCAGGCAGGGCGTTCACGCAGACCGATGTCGTCGACCCGGCCAAGGGGACGCTCCCGAATCCGAATCCAACCGTGATCAAGAACTGGGGACAGCTGCCCGATGGCAGGACGTGGGGATCAACTGCCGGCGTCGACATCGGACCCGACGGCCACGTCTGGGCCTATGACCGGTGCGGCACCAACACATGCGCCGACTCGAAGCTGGCGCCCATCTTCAAGTTCGATCGATCGTCCGGCAAGGTTCTCGCGAGCTTTGGCGGCGGCATGATCCTCTTTCCGCACGGCCTCCACGTCGACAAGGATGGCAACGTCTGGGTGACCGACGGACAAGGCAACAAGGAAGGCACCAAGGGTCATCAGGTGATCAAATTCAGTCCGCAAGGCAAGGTGCTGCTGACGCTCGGAAAGGCCGGTGTGCCAGGGAACGGTCCGGACACGTTCAATGAGCCGTGCGATGTGATCACCGCGCCGAACGGCGACATCTTCGTCTCGGACGGACACAGTGGGCAGTCCGACAATCCTCCGCCGAACACGAACGGACGCATCGTGAAATTCACGAAGGACGGGAAGTACGTCAAGGAGTGGGGAAAGCTCGGGTCGCGGCCAGGCGAGTTCCGCACGCCGCACGCGCTCGCGTTCGACTCGAAAGGACGTCTCTTCGTCGCCGACCGCGGGAACCACCGCATCCAGATCTTCGATCAGGACGGCAAGGTCCTCGGCGAGTGGAAGCAATTCAGCCGCGTCAGCGGCCTTTTCATCGACAAGAACGATCGGCTGTATGCGATCGATTCGGAATCAAGCGCCGCGCGTCACCCGAACTGGAAGACCGGCGTCCGGATTGGGAGCACCAGCGAAGACAAGGTGCTGGCGTTCATTCCACCGCATCAGAACCAGAACCCCGAAGGCGCCGCAGGGGAAGGTGTCGCGGTGGATCCGGACGGCAACGTGTACGCCGCGGAAGGACCGATCTCTCGGCCCGTCGCAGGCGGCGGCTTGACCAAGTACGTCAAGCGAACTGGCAGCTAGCGTCCTAGCACGCCGGAAGCTGAAGCCGCGCGCGGAGGCCGCCAAACGGCGAGTCGCTCAACGCGATCGATCCGCCGTACAGCTCCGCGAGATCGCGGACGATGGCGAGTCCGAGTCCCGACCCGGGCGCGATCTGGTCGGCTCTCACGCCGCGCTGGAGAACGGCCTCCCGCATCGACGCGTCGAGACCCGGGCCGTCGTCGTCCACGGTGATGACGACGCCCGCGCCGTTGACCGACGACTCGACCGCGACGCGCGACTTCGCCCACGTGCACGCGTTGTCCAGGAGGTTGCCGAGCATCTCGTCGAGATCCTCGCGGTGGCTTCGCACGGTGTGATCGGGAGCCACGCGCACGTCGATGGCGAGCCCGTGGCCGGCGTGAAGACGGAGCAGCGTCCGCGACAGTCCCTCGGCTGAGGCGATCACCGAGCAGCGTGCGCCCGGCGTGGCGCCTGACGCCGCGGCGCGCGCCTGCGCGAGGTGATAGTCCATCTGCCGGCGCATGCGTTCCACCTGCTCCGCGATCGTCTCCGCCAACTCATGGTGCCCTTCGACCCTGGCGCGCTCCGCTTCATGCGAGAGCACGGCGAGCGGCGTCTTCAGTCCGTGCGCGAGGTCGCCGGCTTTCGCGACCGCGCGGCTCACGGCGCGTTCGTTGTGATCGAGCAGCGCGTTGAGATCCGTGACGAGCGGCTGCACCTCCGCCGGGTACCGTCCGGCAATCTGCCGTTCGCGGCCGGCGCGGACGCCGCCGAGCCGCGATCGCAAATCGTGGAGCGCCGACAACCCCGTCTTCACCTGCCAGAAACCGAGGATCATGCAGAGCACTGCGACGACCGACGAGAGGACGGCGTGGGCGAAGATGCCGTGCAGGATGAACGGCGTTCGCGGGTAGTGGATCATCATCGCCGTCGAGAGATGCCCTGCCATGACGAACAGGCCGAGGCTCCAGAGCGCCGCGCCCAGCATCACGCGCGTGCGCAGCGACACCACACTCATTCGTTCGGCTCGACGATGCGGTAGCCGAGGCCGCGCACGGTTTCGATGAACGATGCGCCCAACTTCCGCCGGAGGCGCGCGATGAAGACTTCGACCGTGTTCGAATCGCGATCCGCGCTCTGCGCGTAGATGTGCTCGGTCAGCTCGGTCTGCGACACGACGCGGCCGCGGTGGTGCATCAGGTACGAGAGCACGCGGAATTCGTGGCTCGTCAGCCGCACGGCCGCGCCGTTCAGCGTGACTTTCGCCGCACGTGGATCGAGCGCGAGCGCGCCGCATCGCAGCTCCGGCGTGAGTTGTCCGCTGGCGCGGCGAATCAGCGCGCGCAGCCGCGCGAGGACTTCCTCGATCCGGAACGGCTTCGCGACGTAATCATCCGCGCCGCCGTCGATGCCTTGCACCTTCTCGTGCCAGCTGCCGCGCGCGGTCAGCACGAGCACGGGGACCGCGAGGCCCGCGTCGCGCCATCGCCGCAGGATCGTCAGGCCATCGACCTTGGGCAGTCCAAGGTCCAGCACCACCGCGTCGTACCGTTCGGTCTGGCCAAGGAAGTCGGCGCGCTCGCCGTCGGCGGCGCAATCCACCGCGTAACCCGCCTCGCCGAGCGCGCTCGCGAGCTGCTGCGCCAGCAGCGCTTCATCTTCGACGACCAGGACCCGCACGCCATCGTTATAGCGCAAACGGAGCTGAACGTCGGCTGAACGCCGCGCGTGATCGGGCGGGACTTGACATGCTACGAACGTAGCACTATGCTGCGTCCGTAGCACGTCAGCCGGGGAGACGCGATGGCGCCGCCGCATGAAAAACTGAGCCGCCGCGAGCGCGAGATCATGGACGTCCTCTTCGCACTCGGGAACCACGGGTCGGCCGAGGAGATCCGCGGCCGTCTTCACGACGCGCCGAGCTACTCGGCGGTGCGGGCGATGCTCGTGAAGCTCGAGGCGAAGGGCTTCGTGCGCCATCGTGAGGAAGGGTTGCGGTACGTCTACGTGCCGACCACCTCGCGCGCGACCGCGCAGCGCAAGGCGCTGCAGAAAATCGTCAGCGTCTTCTTCGGCGGGTCGAAGAGCGAAACGGTGACGGCGCTCCTCAAGCAAGAAAACTGGACCGACGAAGAGATCGACGCGCTGCGCGCCGAGATCGATCGCGTCCGCAAGAACCGGAGGCAATCATGATCGCGACGGGCGCCGACACCCGGGACATTCTCGACATTCTTATGAAGGCG
>MNEX01000115.1:10097-21080 GCA_001917905.1 Acidobacteria bacterium 13_1_40CM_65_14 | reverse complement strand
GTACCTCGCGGCCCTCGCGGTCGTGCCCGTTTGCATCGCGCGGTACGTTCTGTGGTCTCGTCAGCCCGAACGAGCCGGGACGGCCTTCACGAGTGGCGACCGCGGCGGGCGAATCGCCCTGACCTGGCGCTGGGCCATCGGCCTTGTCGCGCTCGGCCACCTGCTGGCGTTCGCATTGACCGACGTCGTCCTGATCTGGAATCGACATCCGATTCGACTGCTGCTTCTCGAAGGTTCGGGCCTGATTGCGGGAAGTGTCGCCTTGGTCACTCTCCTCGCGATGGTCCTGCAATCTCTTTGTGCGTCCGACCAGTGCGGCGCGCCGTCGCCATTCGACGTGATCGCGGGGACGCTCATGCTCATCGACGTGGCGTGTGGAGTCGCCATCGCGTGGCTCTATCGGTGGGGGTCGTCCTGGTCGGAAGTGACGATCGCGCCCTACCTGCACTCGCTTCTGCGGCTCGAGCCTTCAACGATTCTGGTGACACGTCTGCCGTTCCTGGTGAGGCTCCACGTCTTCTGCGCATTTGCGCTTCTTGCGGTCGCGCCCTTCAGCGGCCTGGCTCGCTTGGTCATCTTCCGCGTTGACCGGCTGACGCGGCGGATGGTCGCGGGCGGCTCGAACGTTCTCCGTCCCGCGTGGTGGGCGATCGAAGAGTGGAGCACGAAGCGTGTGCGACCGCTGCACTCGATTGTGCGGAACGACGAAGAGGAGAACTGATCAGGCCATGCGCGCAGCGGTTCTCCTCATCGCGGCGGGCCTTGCAACGACGGGAGTCGCGGGCGCGCTCGTTGCGCGGGAATTATCACGCGTCGGCGTCCATCAGGGATACGAACCCGAGCAACCGATCGCGTTCTCCCACAAGCTGCACGCGGGCGAATCGCAGATCCCTTGTCTGTATTGCCACTCCGGCGCAAGAACGAGCCGGCATGCCGGCATCCCGGCCCTCAATGTGTGCATGAACTGTCATTCGCTCCTGACCAGGCAGACCGTCGAGATCGAGAAGCTCAAGGAAGCCGTTCAGCGGAGGCAGGCGATTGCGTGGACCAAGGTCCACAACCTGCCAGACTTCGTGTACTTCAACCACAGTCAGCACGTCGCAGGCGGGGTGACCTGTCGCTCGTGCCACGGCCCGGTGGAAACGATGGAGCGGATCCGTCAGGACGCGCCGCTCACGATGGGCTGGTGTCTGGAGTGTCACCGAACGCGAGGTCCGGAGCTTCAGCGGCAACGTCAGGCGGCTCTCAATCGAGGGCATCCCGACGCGCCGATCCCTGGATTGGATTGCGGGAAATGCCATTACTAGGTCAGGCGGAGGCGGACGCTGCCGAGTCCGCCTGAAGGCAGAAGCGACAAGGGGCAATCGTGCACACTGAGCTGAGATTCTGGAAGAGCGTCGAGGAGCTTCGCGCCGATTCCCAGGCACCTGCCGGGTCCGGACGCGACTGCTTCGCTGGTCAGCGCGCGCAGACCGGGCCGCCGCCGACGGCGACACGCCGCGACTTTCTGACGCTCGCCGGATTCAGTGTGGCGGCCGCGGCGATCAGCGTCTGCTCACGCGGACGCGTGCAGAAAGCCATCCCGTTCGCCAACCAACCCGAGGAGCTGACGCCCGGCGTCGCGAACTGGTATGCCACGACATGCGGCGGATGCACCTCAGGGTGCAGCCTGCTCGTGAAAACGCGCGATGGGCGTCCCATCAAGGTCGAGGGCAACAGCGAATCTTCGTTGTTCGGAACCGGAACGTGTGCGGTCGGCCAGGCCACGGTGCTGTCGCTGTATGACGACGCGCGGCTCAAGGGGCCGGTCTGGCATGGACAGCCCACGTCCTGGGCGGAGATTGACGCGCGGATCGAGGAGCGTCTGGCCGCGGCGATGGCGGGACACAAGCGAGTCGCGCTGCTGACGCGTACCGTTTCAGGTCCTGCCACGCGGAAACTGATTCGCGAGTGGTCGAGCCGCCCGGGTGTCGAGCACGTCACCTACGATCCTATGTCGTGTAGCGCGTTGCGCGAGGCCACGCGTGCGTCGTTCGGCGTCGACGCGATTCCGCACTACCGCTTCGCCGTCGCCAACGTCATCGTCGGGATCGAGGCGGACTTTCTCGGGACCTGGCTGTCCCCCGTCGAATTCACACACGACTACACGAGCCGCCGCCGGCCGGAGTCCGGGACGTTGATGTCGCGGCACATCCAGTTCGAGTCTGGCGTCTCGCTGACCGGCAGCAACGCGGACATCCGGGCGGCGATCGCTCCGTCGCAGCAAGGGCTGGTCGCGCTGGGCCTGTTGCGACGGATTGCGAGAAAGCACGGCGCGACAGGTGTGCCCGACTCGTCCGAAGCTTCGCTCGACCGGCGTGCGCTCGACGCGGCGGCCGAAGATCTGTGGCGCAATCGTGGTCAATCGCTCGTCGTCTCTGGCGCGCACGACGTGCCGACACAGATGCTCGTCCATGCGACCAACGCGCTGCTCGGCAACATCGGTCGCACGATCGACGTGGACCACCCGTCGCTGCAGAAACAGGGAGACGACGGCGCGGTCATGCGGCTCGTCGAAGACATGAGCCGCGGCAACCTCGACGTGCTGATCGTGTACGGCGTCAATCCCGCGTACGACTACCCACAGGCCGATCGATTCATCGCCGCGATGGAAAGAGTGCCCCTCACGGTGTCATTCGCCGATCGACTCGACGAAACGGCCGCGCGCGCGCACGCCGTGTGTCCGGATCATCACTTCCTCGAAGCGTGGGGCGACGCAGAGCCCGTGACTTCTTTCTACAGTCTTGCGCAGCCGACGATCGCGCCGCTCTTCGACACACGCGCGGCGCAAGAGAGCCTACTGAAGTGGCTCGGACATTCGCCGGACTTCTACGCGTACCTCCGCGGCTTCTGGCACGAGACGCTGTATCCCAAACAGGATCGGTACGCGACGTTCGACGATTTCTGGGACCACAGTCTCCACGACGGCGTGTTCGTGCTGCCGCCACGCACGGTATCGGAGCACCAGTTCGTCGGCGACTGGAGTGAAGCCGCCACGAGCGTTGTTCGCGAACACGCAGAAGTCGCCGCAGAAGAGAGCCCGGATCACTACGAGGTGCATCTGTATGAGACCGTCGGTCTCCGGGATGGCGCCCATGCGAATAATCCCTGGCTCCAGGAATTGCCGGATCCTGTCACCAAAGTGACCTGGGGAAATTACGCCGCGATTGCGCCCACCGTCGCATCCCGCCTCGGCATCGACAGCGGCGACGTCGTGGCCATCGAGAAGGGGCCAATCCGTGTCGAGGTCCCCGTGCATGTGCAGCCCGGTCAGTCCGCGAACACGATCTCCCTCGCGGTGGGGTACGGACGGACGCGTGTGGGACGTGTCGGCCAGGGTGTCGGAGAGAACGTATATCCGCTCGCCCACGTGATCGCCGGCACACGGCGATACTTCCGGACCGGCGTGAAGATGACTCGCACGGGCCGGCTCGAGCCGCTCGCGGCCACGCAGACCCATCATTCGATGGAAGGGCGGACGATCGTCAAGCAGACAACCCTCGCGGCGTTCGTCGAGTCGCCGGCGTCGCGCCACGAGAAGCAGCCCGAGCTTCCGACGCTGTGGGCCGAGCGGCCGTCCGGCGAGCACAGGTGGGGGATGGCCGTCGACCTCTCCGCGTGCACCGGATGCTCGGCCTGCGTGACCGCGTGCCAGGCTGAAAACAACGTCCCTGTCGTCGGCAGAGACGAAGTGCGGCGCGGGCGCGAGATGCACTGGATCCGGATCGATCGCTATTACACCGGCTCCGAAGACAACCCGGACACGGTCGTGCAGCCGATGATGTGCCAGCACTGCAACAACGCGCCGTGCGAGCCCGTGTGCCCGGTGCTCGCCACCGTTCACAGCTCCGACGGCCTGAACCAGCAGGTCTACAACCGCTGCGTGGGCACTCGTTATTGCGAGAACAACTGTCCGTACAAGGTGCGCCGATTCAACTGGTTCGAGTACGCGCGCAACGATCGGTTCGACTTCAACATGAACAGCCCGCTCGGCACGATGGTTCTCAATCCGGATGTCACGGTCCGCTCTCGCGGCGTCATGGAGAAGTGCAGCCTGTGCGTGCAGCGAATTCAGGCGGGGAAGCTGGAAGCCGAACGCGACGGGCGTCCGGTGGCCGACGGCGATATCAAAACCGCTTGCCAGCAGGCGTGCCCGGCGGACGCGATTGTCTTCGGAGATCTCGCCGATCCGAACAGCCGTGTGACCCGACTGAGTCGAAGCCAGCGTCGCTACGGCGTGCTCGAAGAGCTCGGCACCAGGCCGGGCGTCACGTACTTGACGAAGGTCAAGAACGTATGAGGGTCTACGAGCCGCTGACCCTTGCGGATCCTGCGCGCCGATTCCAGCAGCGTCGCTGGATCGAGGGCGATCCTGCGTTGAGCCAGATCACCGACGACGTCGCACGGCCCCTGAACGCGTCGCCGGGCAAAGGATGGTGCGCGTGTTTCGCGGCGGCCTTGACCGCGCTGGCGGTTGGGATCGGCTGCGTCTGGTATCAGATTACGACCGGCATCGGCGTGTGGGGGCTCAACAAGACCGTGGGATGGGGCTTCGACATCACGAACTTCGTCTTCTGGGTCGGCATCGGTCATGCGGGCACACTCATTTCCGCCATCCTGCTGCTCCTCCGGCAGCAGTGGAGGACATCGATCAACCGGTCGGCTGAAGCGATGACGATCTTCGCCGTCATGTGCGCGGGCATGTTCCCGCTCATCCACATGGGACGTCCATGGCTCGCCTTCTACGTGCTCCCATACCCGAACTCGCGAGGCCCGCTGTGGGTGAATTTTCGCTCGCCGCTGCTGTGGGACGTGTTCGCCCTCAACACCTACCTGACCATTTCACTCGTGTTCTGGTACGTCGGCATGATCCCCGACTTCGCCACGCTTCGAGACCGCGCGTCCGCAGGGGTGAAGAAGTCGATCTACGGGATTCTCAGTCTCGGGTGGAACGGATCGCATCGCACGTGGTCGCGCTACGAGACACTGAGCATGATTCTGGCGGGACTGGCCACACCGCTGGTGATCTCTGTGCACTCGATTGTCAGCATGGATTTCGCGACGTCGATTCTCCCGGGCTGGCATACGACGATCTTCCCGCCGTACTTCGTCGCCGGCGCTGTCTATTCCGGGTTCGGCATGGTGATGACGTTGCTGATCCTGACGCGCACGCTGATGCATCTGGAAAAATACATCACGCACCGGCACCTCGACGCGATGGCGAAGGTCATGCTCCTCACCGGCTCGATCGTCGGGTTGTCATACGGGACGGAGCTCTACGTCGCATGGCTCAGCGGGAATCCCTATGAGCAGGCGGTGTTCTACGGCCGCGCGACCGGGCCGTATGCGTGGTGTTTCTGGACGATGGTCGCCTGCAACGCGCTGGCGCCGCAAGTGCTGTGGTCCCGGCGAGTCAGGAGCAACATCTCAGCGCTGTTCGTCCTCTCCATTCTCGTCAACGTCGGCATGTGGCTGGAGCGCTTCGTCATCATCGTGACGTCGCTGCACCGGAGCTATCTCCCGTCAAGCTGGGTCATGTATCGTCCAACGATGATTGAGGTCGGAACACTCATTGGGAGCTTCGGCCTCTTCTTCACCTGTTTTCTGCTCTTCATCCGCCTGCTTCCGATGATTGCGATCTGGGAGGTGAAGACGGGTGCGAGCGCTGAACCGCACGAAGTGGTGAGACATGCCTAGGGAGTACCTTGTCGCCACGTTCGTTGAGCCCGATGCGCTGGTCAACGCGGTGACGATGATCCGCGCCCACGGGTTCAAAATCTACGACGTCTATGCGCCATGCCCTGTGCACGGACTCGACGAGGCGATGGGTCTCCGGAGGTCGCGTCTGCCGTACGTGACGCTGTGTGCCGCGGTTGTGGGCATGGTTGCGGCGATGTCATTCCAGTTCTACGCCGCGGTGTTCGACTGGTCGTTGAACGTTGGGGGAAAACCGGACAACTCGACGCTGGCGTTTGTGCCGATCACGTTCGAGATCGCGGTTCTGGCCGGCGGCCTGGCAACGGCTGCCGCCTTCCTCCTGCGCAGCGGCCTGTTTCCGGGAGTCACGGCGACGCTCGCGGCACCCCGCGTCACCGACGACCGATTCGCCATCGCGCTTCGATGGCGGACCAACGTGTTCGACACCGGTGAAGCGCGCCGCTTGCTGCACGACAGCGGTGCAAGCGAGGTCAGGCAAATCGTGGGCGACGTATGACCACGCTGCCGAGGTGGGGTTTGGTCATCCTGTGCGCGGCGGCAAGCGCGTGCGGCCCGGCGCGGGACAAGCGCGGCCTGGAGTACACGCGCGACATGACGTACTCGCTCGCGTACGACAGCTTTGCGCCGAATCCCGTGACGAGGGACGGCCTGACGCTGCAGCGCCCGGTTCGCGGCACGATCCCGCGTGGCTATCTGCCGCTGCACTACAGCGCGACGATCGAGGACGCCGAACGAGCCGGACGCGACCTGCAGAATCCGGTGCCGCGAACCGCGCGCTCGGCGGCGGAGGGGCAGGCGTTGTTCGAATCGCACTGCGCGGTGTGCCACGGAAACCAGGGGGCCGGCGATGGCCCGCTGGTTCCGAAGATCCCGAATCCGCCGGCCTACACGTCCGCGCGGGTGCAACGCATGCCGGTCGGCCGCATCTTTCATGTCATGACGTTTGGATCGGGCCGCATGGCGTCTTACGCATCACAACTGGCGGCGCACGATCGCTGGTTGATCGCCGCTCACGTTCAGAGACTGCAGAACCGGGCGGAGCAGCCATGATTCGCCATCAGCAGTTCGTGCTCGGACCGGTGCCTCGAAACCTGGCGTGGGCCATGGTGGTCGTTGGAGCCGTCGCGGCGGCCGTGGGAGTCGCGGCCGACCCGCAGCGGACGTGGCCGGACCTGCTGCTGAACGGGTTCTACACCATGGGCCTCGCGCTGGCCGGGATGGTGTTCATCTCGTTCCAGTACCTGTCGGGGGCAACGTGGAGCGCCAACATGCGACGCATTCCCGAAGCACTGATGTCGGCGCTGCCGATTGCGGGCGTTCTGATGTTGACCCTGTTCTTCGGACGCGAGTGGCTGTACCCGGCGAGCCGACCCGGCGCTGACACGGCCGACCCGGCCAAAGCCCTGTATCTGGGAGCACCGTTCTTCTTCGGGCGCATGGCGCTGTTCGTCGTTGTGTGGACCGTGTTCGCCCGTCTCATGCGACGCAGCTCGCTGCGGCAGGATGAGGACCCGACTCCGATCCACCATCACCGGCTGGTCCGCTATTCCGCCGCGTTCATCGTCGTCTTTTCGATTTCGTTCTCGCTCGCGAGCTTTGACTGGCTCATGACTCTGACGCCGCACTGGAGCAGCACGATGTTCGCGGTGTACGCGTTCGCGGGGGTGCTCGTCGGGGGCATGGCCGCGATCACGTTGTGTCTCGTGCTGCTCGGCGAGCGCGGATATCTTGTCGGCGTGGTCAACGAGAACCACCTGCACGATTGTGGCAAACTGCTGTTCACATTCAGCACGTTCTGGGCCTACATCTGGTTTTCTCAATACCTTCTGATCTGGTACGGGAATCTTCCGGAAGAAACGACGTACTACGTCAGCCGCACGGGTAAGAGCTGGATCGTCCTGTTCTTGCTGAACGTCGTCGTGAACTGGGTGATTCCGTTCCTCGTGCTGATGCCGCGGTCCTCCAAGCGCAATCCGGCCATCCTCAAATGGATTGCGATCATCATTCTTGCGGGTCGATGGCTGGACTTGTATCTCGCCGTCATGCCCGAGACGCGTGCCACTCCGAGCGTCGGACCGCTCGACCTGCTCATTGTCGGCGGCTATGCCGCGTCTTTTTTCTTGATGGCGACACGGGCACTGGCGAGCGCTCCGCTGGTCCCTTTGAATAATCCCTCGTTCCACGAGAGTCTCGCGCATCGTCAGTGAGGAGTGAACGCCGTGTCGAAGGCTCGACGAAACAGCTCGCTGGGGATCGCGCTCACGATGTCGATCGCGCTCGGCACCGCGTTGGGAATGGTCGCGGTGGTCTACCCGCCTGCGGCTGACAGCGGAGAGCTGGTGAACCGCATCCCCGAAGCCGCGCCGTACGTGACCGCCGAGGCCGCGTTCGTGGCGCCGCCATTCGAGGAGTACTGGCAGACGAACGACCACCCGGAACACTGTCAGAACTGCCACAGCACGATCTTCGATGAATGGAACGGATCGATGATGGCGAACGCCTGGCGCGACCCCGCCTGGCGCGCGGCGTTCCTCCTGTCCGCCCGCGAGATGTCGACACGCGGGAACTGCGACACGCCGGCGCCGCCTGACGGAACCGAGAAGGCCCGCCACAATCCGTTCGCCGAGGTCGACGAGTGCGTGTCACGATTCGACCTTGGCAACGGCCGTCAGACGCTGGCCCGCCAGGGGTCTCTGGTGGATGGCGCCTGCTCGCGGTGTCACATGCCGACGAATTACATCGACAATGTGCCGCTTCAGAACGTGACCGTCGATACACGAACAGGACTGGAGCACGGGGCCGTTGACGTCAACTTCAACCCGACGTCGGACAATGGGACAGGCCTCGCGTTTGCCACGCTTGCCGCGCAGGTGAGGAATACGAGCTCAGGCAAGAGCGGTGTCGTCTGCATGGTGTGCCACAGCCTGGCCGAGACCCGAAACACGCCCTACCACAACAAAGGAACGACCGCCGCGAGCAGCAGATACATCCCCGCGTTAGGAATGCAGTCGCGAGCGCAGCTGGTCTCGCCGGCCGATCAGGACATCGTCGACGTGGCTGATCCGACCACCAGCAATCTCGGGTACGGCATCGGCGGCGGAGCATTTCGGCTGTCGCCTCACGCGATCGCATTTTCCGAGCGTCTGGGCCCGCTCTGGTCCGCTCGGCGGCGTCCGGAGCGTGACATGTACCTCAGTGACGTGTTCAAGAAACCGGCCGTCTCTCAGCCGATGGAGTCGCCGAAGCATGACGGCTATCGCCACGTGCTGTCCACGCGGTCGGAATTCTGCAGCGCCTGTCATGACGTGACGAACCTGGTGACGATCAAGAACCGTTTAGGCAAATGGGTCGGCGGATTCCCTATCGAGCGGACGTACGCCGAGTGGGCGAGCAGCCGGTATGCCGATCGGCCGGGCAACGTGAACTTCAATCCCGCCTTCAAGCGCGACTGTCAGACCTGTCACATGCAGCAGGACTACGGGCAGCCCGGCACCGCGCACACGCTGTACGACAGAGGCGTGCCGATCACGCCGCTTCGCGGTCCTGTGGCGACCGACGGTCCGTCGCGCGACTATTTCAGCCACCACTTCATCGGCGGCAACGCGTACGTCCCGTCGCTCATCGGCGCCAGTCTCGACGATACCGGCAACGTCGAGCCCTATCCCGAGTTATCGACCTTCAGTTTCTCGTCGGCGGATGAAAGAAGTGTCTACCACAACGCGTACTGGATGAATGCGGACAAACGCGGCGCGGCGACCCAGCAGGCGCGCCTCGCCTGGGACCGACTGCGCAACGTCCTCGATCTGGATCTTTCGGGCCCGACCGACGCTGCGGCCGGTGGGCAGGCACGCATCACCGTGTCGGTGACCAATAGCGGCAGCGGCCATAACTTTCCCACCGGGTTTCCAGAGGGGCGCATCGCCTGGGTGGCGATCTCAGCGTTCGACCTCGCCACGGGAAGAGAGCTCCCCATCCACGATTCTTTCTGGAACCGCACATCGATCGGCATCGGCCGATTGACCGGAATGGACATGATCGATCCGTCTTTCCCACGGTGCGGATGGAAGGTGCCGGCGGGCTCGCCCGATCCGTACGCGTATCAGTTCAAAGCCGTGGCCACACTTGGCGACGATTGCCCCACGCTGGAGCTCGTCTACGCGGCGCCGCGCAACCTCGTGACGAATGCGAAGGGGCTTCCCATTGACGCGCGTGGTGTGGTGATCGATAAAGAGAATCCTCTCGGCGTGCCAGTCTTCCGCGATCTGAACGGGAACGGCGATCTCTTCGATGACGCGTTTCTGCGCGACACGCGGCTTCGCCCGCTGCCTCACGCCGGCGCCACCGTCACCCTGGATCGGTACGCCGTCGTCATCCCGCCCGGGACCCTCGGGCCCGTCGCGGTATCGGCGGCTGTGTATTACCAATCGATCGAGGCGAGTGTCGCGAAGACGTTCCTCGGCAATCTTGCCGACACGGACACCGACTTTCTCCTGGAGCCCTGCGTCCTCGGCGGACGTTGTGACGGCCGTCGTCCCTCCGTGGAACCGGCTGTCGTTGAAGGCGCGCCACCAGTGCCGATGGACGTGCGCAACTGGCTGATCCGCGTGAACGGCGGAAGAACCACCCACGCCGCACCGACTGTCGTAGCCACCTACCCGCGCCGCGGCGCGACAGACGTCTACCAGAATGTCGTGCCCAAGGCGTCCTTCTCCGAGCCCGTCACGAAAGTGGACAACCGCACCTTCACGCTGGTCGATTCGGCCGGCGCGCGCGTGCCCGCCTCGGTCCATCAGATCGGCGACGGTACCTGGGGGTTGTTTCCTGACCGGGTCTTCCTGAAAGGCGGTGAGACCTACACAGCACGTGTGGCCGCCGGCGTGTGCGGATATGCGGGAAACTGTACAAAGAAAACCGTGGCGTGGCATTTCACCGTGGCCTCGAAGAGAGGGGACGGCACGGGAGATACCACCATCCCCACCGGATTCGCGGCCAGCCAGCAACTGCCCGCAACAGTGAAAGGACACCGATGATGACGTCTGTCGCTTCGACTCGCATGTTCGCTCGTTCTCTGGTGCTGATTGCGACACTCGCTCTGCCGCTCCGCGCAGGCGCCCAGGATCGTCTCGGCGGTCACTTCGGCGCGGTCTTCCCGCTTGTGACGCACGCGAGCGGAGAGACGACGACCATAGGCGACGATTTCAAGATCGGCTTTCCGATGGGTGTGAC
>MNEX01000115.1:0-10009 GCA_001917905.1 Acidobacteria bacterium 13_1_40CM_65_14 | reverse complement strand
GAGCCGTCGTGGGGGTTCACGCCGCTCGTGAATCGCGCGTTTCCAATTCCGGGCCACGCGTGCGCATTTTTCGTGGAGGGGGTCGTGCCGATCCGGTTTCAGCAGGATGCGGCGGGAAGGAACCGTACCTCAGTCGGGTTCGCCGTGCACACGGGAGTGGGATTCTAAGGATGATCGGATCAAGCAACCGCATGCCTCGCGCGCGCTCCAAGTCTGGTTAATCCTGATCACAACCGCACGGCAGCGTCGTGTCAGGAGGTTCTCGATGTTGAGACGTGCAGGCGTCAGACCGGTCCTGCTTGCGTGTTTGCTTCCGCGGAACGTCCGTGCCGGACGGTATAATTACGTCGGATCAAGTACACGTGCGCACCCCGCTGGTATGGTTGGTCGCGGCGGCTTTCGTTTGCGCGGGCGCGACCGCCCCATCGGTCCGCGGTCAGCGGCGCGAGCCCGCGCCGGAATACACCGGTCTGGTCGGCACCTACTGCGTGACCTGCCACAACGACAGGCTCAAGACGGCTGGTCTCTCGCTTCAATCCCTCGCACTGACGAACGTGCCGGAACAGGCTCAAGTCTGGGAAAAAGTGGCGCGGAAGCTGCGATCGGGCGAGATGCCGCCTGCGACCGTTCGCTCGCGGCCGGATTCCCAGATGGCCGGAGCGTTAGTGAATTATCTGGAAACCACGCTGGACCGCGCGGCGGTCTTGCGTCCCAATCCAGGCCGCGCGCCGGTGCATCGCCTCAATCGCGCCGAGTACAGCAACGCCATCCGTGATCTGCTGGCCGTCGACGTCCGCCCCGGTGAATGGCTCCCGGTCGACGATTCCGGCTACGGATTCGATAACATCGCGGCGGTGCTGTCGACCTCGCCCGCGTTGCTCGACCGGTATATGTCGGCCGCGCACAAGATCAGCCGTTTGGCCGTCGGCGATCTCACATTGAAGCCGGTCGAAGAGATTTACGACGCGAAACGCGATCCGCTCAAAGGCAGCCGGAACGAGCAGCTGAATGATGATTTGCCGTTTGACTCCCGCGCCGGCATGACGGTCGGGCACTATTTTCCGCTCGACGCCGAATATGTCTTCAAGATTCGGTTTCTCGGTGTTCAAACCGGCGGAGAGGAGACGGAGATCGATCCGTACCAGGTGCGAGTCGCTGTGAAAGCCGGACTCCACACGGTCGGCGTGACATCGCCCCGCGAGAACCTGAAGCCTGAACGCGACGCGCCCGCCGACGGACCGGGCGGCGGAACCGGAGGCCGCGGCGGTCCGGCACAAATCCCGTCACCCGTCGACTTGAGATTGAGCGGCGCGCGCCTGAAGCGATTCGACGTACGCGCGACGACGCCGGAAGTCAACAAGCTGATCATCGGCGGTCCCTACAACGCGACCTCGCGCGGAGATACCCCGAGCCGCCGGACGATTTTCGTGTGCCGGCCCGTACGGCCCGCGCAGGAGCCGGCGTGCGCGCGAACGATTCTCACAGCGCTCGCGCACCGCGCGTTCCGGCGTCCGGTGACGAGCGCCGACATCGAGCCGCTGTACGCCTTCTACAGGAAAAGCCGCGAAGCGGAGTCCGGGGATTTTGACAGCGGCATCCAGGCCGCCATCGAGGCGATGCTCGTGTCGCCGGAATTCCTCTTCCGCATCGAGAGGGATCCGTCGACGGCCGAGACCGGCACGGCTCATCGCGTCAGCGATGTTGAGCTCGCGTCGCGCCTTTCGTTCTTTTTGTGGAGCACGATTCCCGACGCGGAGCTTCTCGACGTGGCCGAACGCGGCAAGCTGAAAGATCCGGCGGTGTTGGAACGTCAGGTGCGGCGGATGCTCGACGACCCGCGCGCCGACGCGCTGGTGTCGAACTTCGCGGGCCAGTGGCTCCACCTGAGAAACGTCGAGACGGTGAAGCCGGATCCCGTCAGTCTTCCGTTCGACGAAGCGCTGCGCCAGTCGTTCCTCACCGAAACGTCGCTCTTCGTCTCGAGTATCTTTCGCGAGGACCGCAGCCTCCTCGATCTGCTCTCGGCTGACTACACCTTCGTCAACCAGCGCCTGGCCGAACATTACGGCATTCCGCGTGTGTACGGTTCGCAGTTCCGGCGCGTGACGCTCACCGACGTGAATCGCCGCGGACTGCTCGGCCAGGGCAGCGTGCTCACGGTGACGTCGTATCCCAATCGAACATCGGTGGTGCAGCGAGGCAAATGGATTCTCGAGAATCTGCTTGGCACGCCGCCGCCACCGCCGCCGCCCGATGTGCCGGAGCTGAAGGCGGCGCCTCACGGCAAGGTGCTGTCGATGCGCGAGCAGATGCAGGTGCACAGGGCCAACGCCACATGCGCCGCATGCCACGGCCGGATGGACCCGATCGGGTTTGCGCTGGAGAATTACGACGCCGTCGGGCGATGGCGTGAACAAGACGCGGGCGCGCCGATCGACGCCAGCGGGAAGCTGCCCGACGGGACCGAGTTCCAAGGCCCCGCCGGACTCAGCCGCTTGCTCCTGACGAAGTACCAGGACGATTTCCTGCGAACGGCCACCGAAAAACTGCTCACCTATGCGCTCGGACGCGGCGTCGAGTATTACGACTATCCGACAATTCGCTCGATTAATCGCGAAGCGGCGCGCGATAATTACCGAGTCTCATCCTGGATTCTGGCCATTGTCAAAAGCACGCCGTTTCAGATGCGGAGGGCGTTGGACTCATGAACAACTTCAACCACCCGACTTCGCGTGGCTTCGTCGAGGCTCGCCGGAGCCTTGGCGGAGGCGGCAGCCTGCCCCGGCGGACATTTCTACGCGGCCTCGGCGCGACGATGGCGCTGCCGCTGCTCGACTCGATGCTGCCGAGAGTGTCCGCGCTCGGTGCCGCCGCGTCGCCGATTCGTTTGGGTTACGTCTACACGCCCAACGGCATCATCGGCGCGTCCGACAAGAGCCCTCGCCCGTTCATGTGGACGCCGAAAGACGTGGGCGCGAATTTCGAGTTCAGTCCGACGATGAAGGCGCTCGAGCCGTTCCGCGAGCACGTCAACGTGTTCAGCGGGCTCGCGCAAGTGAACGGGCGGGCGCTCGGCGACGGCCCGGGCGATCACGCGCGCGCGACCGCGACGTTCCTCACCGGTGTCCATCCGCACAAGACCGGCGGCGCCGATTTCCACCTCGGGATCTCCGCCGATCAGATCGCGGCTACACGTGCGCGTACATGTCGATGTCGTGGCGTGGACCGACCAGCCCGCTGCCCGCCGAGATCAATCCGCGGACCGTCTTCGAGCGGCTGTTTGGGGATGGCGACAGCACGGATGCTCCCACGCGCATGGCCAGACTCGAAAACCAGAAAAGCGTGCTCGACTACGTCACCGGCAGTCTCTCGCGGTTGCGCATGACACTTGGCAGCGGTGACAAACGCAAGCTCGAGGAATATCTCGAGGCCGTCCGCGACATCGAACGGCGCATTCAACGCGCCGAGGAGCAGAACGCCACGATCCCGCTGCCACACATCGATCGGCCCAGCGCGATTCCCGACGACTATTTGCAGTACACGAAGCTCATGATCGACATGCAGGTCGTCGCGTGGCAGACGGACATGACGCGTGTGGCGTCGTTCATGCTCGGCCGCGACGGCAGCAACCGCTCGTATCGCGAGATCGGGATTTCCGACGGCCACCACTCCATCTCGCATCACCAGAACGATGCCGAGAAGGTCGACAAGCTGATCAAGATCGACGAGCTCCACGTCGCGATGTTCGCGTATCTGCTCGAGAAGCTGAGGAACACGCCCGACGGCGACGGCACGCTGCTCGACCACTCGCTGATGCTGTTCGGAAGCAGTCTCAGTGAATCGAACATTCACACGCACGACGATTTGCCAATCGTGCTGGCCGGCGGGGCCAACGGACAGCTGAAGGGCAACCGTCATCTCGTGTACCCGAAGGAAACGCCGCTGAACAATCTGTTCCTGAACATGTTCGATATGGCGGGCTTGCCGCACGTCGACGGGTTTGGAGACAGCACGGGCCGGCTGGCAAACTTGTAGAAACGTGTCCGACCGTTTGAAGCTCTCCACCACGGAGGACACGGGGGACACGGAGGTTCAATCCCTGGACGAAAACGCGATTCTTCCTCTGTGTCCTCCGTGTCCTCTGTGGTGGAGAGTTTCGCGCATCGCCTCACGGGCGTCTCTGTTCGCCGCGTGCTGCGTCTGCATACTCGGGGCTTGGCTTCCGCTGCACGCACAGCAGCGCGATGTCCGCCTCCTCGAAGCCGTCAAGCGCCGCGATGACAAGGCGTTCGCCGCACTGCTGCGAGCGAAGGCGGACGTGAATGCGGTGGAGCCCGATGGCGCGACCGCGCTGGCGTGGGCGGTACACCTCGGTGAACGCCGCATGGCGGAGGCGCTGCTCGACTCTGGCGCCAATGCCAACACCGCTGACGAATACGGCGAAACGCCTGTGACGCTGGCGGCGGCAAACGGAGACACGGGACTCGTCCAGCGATTAGTGGCGGCCGGCGGAAACGCCCGCGCGGCGCGATGGAACGGCGAGACGGCCGTCATGATTGCGGCAGGCGCGGGGAGTCTCGACGCCGTGCGGCAGTTGGTACTCCACGGCGCCGATGTGAACGCCGCGGAACCGCGCGGCGGTCAAACCGCGCTGATGTGGGCCGCCGCCGAAGGCCACAGCGATGTCGTGGCCGGGTTGGTCGAGATGGGCGCGAACGTCAACGCCGCGTCCAAGACGGGTTTCACTCCGCTCGTCTTCGCCGCGATCAAAGACGACGTCGCGTCGATCAAGACGCTTCTCGAGGCTGGCGCCAATCCGAACGTCGCCCTCCTCTCTGGCGCCAAACCCATCATCGTCGCCATGCAGTATCGGCACACGGCTGCCGCGCTTGTGCTGCTCGAGGGCGGCGCCGACATCAACGCGCGCGATCGCGGCGGGAACACGACGCTGCATCTGGCGGCGCAGGCCGGCGACATGAATCTCGTTCGCGCGCTCCTCGCCAAACGTGCCGACCCGAACGCGCGGACGCCGAAATCGATGGCGCCGGTGGGAGCTCGAGGCGGCGGCGGGTTGGGCCGCGGCGGGATGGCAGGCGAGCAGACGCCGCTGATGATAGCGGCGCGCGGCGATCATGAAGACGTCATGCGCGCGCTGGTCGCCGCCGGCGCGGATGCGACTCTTCGAGCACAGGATGGCAGCAGCGTGCTGATGGCCGCAGCCTCGGGAGCCAGGCTCAAAACGTTTACGTACGCATACGAGATCGATTCGAACGTCGACGTGGTGACGACGACGGGCAACACCCCCATGCACGTCGCCGTCGGCATGAACGGCCGGACCCAACCGGAAGTGTGCGAAGTGATTCAGTTCCTGGCCGACCACCGCGCCAAGCTGGACGAGATGAACGGCGCAGGACGGACCCCGATTGCGATCGCCGATGGCCTGCCGGTCGATCTGGCGGTGGACCTTCTGACCAAACTCATTACTGAGCGCGGGGGAAAGCCGAAGATCCCCTCCAAGCGCTGAAAGCGCCTGCGGCCATGCCGGCACGCAACGCGCATCCGAGCGTTGCGTGCAAAGGCATCAGCGGGCGACAGCCTTGAGCCGTTGCGAGGCGCATGCGCCGAGCAACAGCGCCGGGGGGCCCCGGCGCAGTGGAAAATGTGGCGGCCCCGCGAGAAAGTAACAGAAGTATTTCCATGAAACACTCGGCGGGATATTTCACGCTCGGCGCCGCCCTCTGGGTCGGCACTCAGGCGGCGGCGCCTCCGCAGGCTCCGGACAATGCCGCCAGAGGCCTGCCTCCGCTCGACTATTCGCTCACCGCCGACTCGCAGCCGCAGCCGAACGTGCCGAAAGGAACGTCGACCCGGCACGTTCTCCCGCCCGGAAAATTCTTTCCCGGTACGCCGCACAACTATCAGGTCTACGTGCCGGCCCAGTACGATCCGAGCCATCCAATCGCGTACATGATCTTCCTCGACGGCAGCGGCTATGCGGGCAACAACGTACGCGTGCCGGTCGTCCTGGACAATCTGATTGCCAAGCGCGACGTTCCGCCGATGATCGCGATGTTCATCGATCCGGGCATCATGCCCGCTCTCTCCGACCAGGCTCAGAATCGATACGAGCGCATCTTCGAGTACGACTCGCTCACGCCGCGGTTTGCGAATTTCCTGATCGAGGAATTCGTTCCCGAAGTCGCCCGGACCTACAACCTCTCGAAGGATGCGAACGATCATGGCATCGCCGGCATCAGCACCGGCGGCGTCGGCGCGTTCGTCGCCGCATGGAATCGTCCCGATCAGTTTCGTCGCGTGATCACGTGGGTCGGCAGCTTCGGCAACTTCAGGGGCGCCGATCGGTTGCCGGGCTTGATCCGGCGGACCGAGCCGCGGCCGATCCGCGTCTTCATGCAGACAGGCCGGCAGGATTTGGTGAACTACGCCGGCAGTTGGTACCTCGAAAACCCGCGAATGGCGGCCGCGCTCGAGTATGCGGGCAACGACGTCAACATCGACTTAGGTGAAGACGGTCACAGCAACCGGCACGGCGCGTCGATCCTGCCCGAGTCGCTGCGATGGTTGTGGCGCGGCTATCCGCAGCCCGTCACGGTGAAGGAGCCGCCGCCCGGCGCCGGACGCGGTATTTTCGCGCAGCTCGTCCCGCGTCGTGAGCTCGTGCCGCCGCCGGCTCCTCCGCCCGCCGCTCCGGCGCCAGTCCCAGCTGCACCACCGGCAGGACGAGGCGCCGGTCCGCGCGGCGCCGTCTACGCGTTGCTCTATCGCGACAAACCATGGGAGCAGGTCGGCGACACCTATCAGTCGGCGGCAAGTCCGGCGGTGGACAAAGACGGCAATGTGTTTTTCGCCGACCCTGCAAGCAACAGAATCTACAAATCGGACGCCGCGCGTACCGTCACGGTGTTCAAAGAGAACACTGGCGGGGCGCGCGCGCTTCGCTTCGGCGCCGATGGGCGTCTGTACGCATCACAGCTTTCCGCCAGGCGCCTCGTGTCGTACGGCTCTGCCGGTCCTGGGAGTGACGTACAACAGGTCGTCGCGCAAAATATTCAAGCCAACGATCTCGTGCTCACCAAGAGCGGCGCCATCTACTTTGTCGATACCGCGCAAAAAACCGTCGGGTACATCGACGGGAAGGGCCAGCGGCGTGTGGTGTACAACCGCGGCGAAATCATGAGCCCAACCGCGCTCACCCTCACGCCCGATCAGGCGATGCTCCTGGTCGGCGACGGCATGGATCGCTATCAGTGGTCGTTTCAGATCGCCGCCGATGGATCGCTCGTCAACGGCGAGCCGTTCCAGCGTTTGGAAATGCCTGAAGAAGGATTATTCAGCGGGGTCGGCAGCCTCACCGTCGACTCCATTGGGTACATGTGGGCGACCAGCGCGATGGGGATTCAGGTGTGCGAGCAACCGGGCCGGTGCACGAACATCCTGAACAAGCCGGAGTTCAATGCGACACCGATTACCAGCATCGCGTTCGGCGGACCCGGCCGCGCGTGGCTGTATGTCACACAGGGCGGCAAGGTCTTCCGCAGGGAAACCAAACGCACGGGTGTTGTGGCGTGGGAACCCGTCAAACCACCGCAACCCGGTTTGTAAGTCGCGAGGCGATGTTCGATAAGAGCGCGTTGCAGCGCGTTGCTGAATCAAGCGCTCCACCACGGAGGACACGGGGGACGCGGAGGAAAAATCCCGTTTTGAACAGATTTGAACCTCCTGTCCTCCGTGTCCCCCGTGGTGGCGAGTTGTTTTTGGCGTTCTCGATCGTGATCGTATCCGCCGCGTCAGGCGTCCGCGTCATCGCCTCCACGCAGGAGAGCGCGAAGACCGTGGCCGACGGTGTCTACGCCGACACCCAGGCGGCCCGCGGGGCAGTCGTCTATGACGGCGCGTGCAGCGGGTGCCATCGCGCGGATCTCGGCGGCGGCACCGGTCCCTCGCTCAAAGAACAGCGCTTCGCGCGGGAATTCGCCGGTAAGGATCTGAAAACGCTGTTCACGAAAATCGCGACGACGATGCCGCGGAACGCGCCGGCAAGCCTCGGCGACAACGTGTACCTCGACATCGTTGCGCACTTGTTGAAAGAAAACGGATTCCCTGCCGGTCCGCACGAGCTCACCGCCGATACGCTCGACGGCATCCGCGTTCTGCCAGGACGACCCAAGCCGCCTCCTCCGATCGGCGATTTTTCCTACGTTGAAGTGGTTGGCTGCCTCACCGCGGGCCCTCAGCACACGTGGCTGCTGACGCGGGCGAGCGCGACGTCGGTTGCCATCGCCGCTGCTTCGGCGTCGTCGACATCTGCCGGGCCTGCCGCCACCGCGAAGCCGCTCGGCACGCAGACGTTTCACCTGCTGGACGCGATGGCCTACGCGCCCGATGATCATCGAGGGCATAAGATGTACGTCCGCGGTTTGTTGATCAAGCTTGCCGACGAACAGCGCATGACGATCAGCGCGTTCGAGATGGTGTCACCGACGTGTAGCGACTAAGAGCAGGTTGCACAATTACGCTCTCCACCACAGAGGACACGGGGACACGGAGGCAAATCCGCTTTGTGTAGGATTTGAGCCTCCCGTCCTCCGTGTCCACCGTGGTGCCGAGGTTTCGACCATGACCGCAAAGAATCAACTTCACATGGTTTTCTTTGCGCTCTTTGCGTCCTTTGCGTTCATCGTTGTGGCCGAGCCGCAAGAGCAGCACTATCTGTACGTCGCGTTGCCCGGCTCGGATGACGCGGATCCCGACCGCTCGATCCGGATCCTCGTGTTCGACATCACCAATGCTCATCGCTTCGTCAGGCGCATTCCGCTCTGGCCGGCCGCCGGCGGCGAAGACGCAGAGGCGGTGAGAGGTACGGCGGCAAGCGCTCGGACCGGGCGTCTGTACATCAGCACAACCAAACGGCTCGCGGCGATCGATCTGAAAACCGACAAGATCGTCTGGGAGCGAAGCTACGAGAACCACTGTTGCGACCGCCTCGCCGTCTCTCCCGATGGCCAGACGATTTACGCGCCGGCATTCGGCCGTGCGAAATGGTATGTCATTCACGCGGCGACTGGTGAGCTGCGCGCGACCATCGGCGTGACCGGCTGGCCACGCGAGACGATGTACTCACGCGACGGCAAGCACGCGTATCTGGCAGCGTGGGAATCGCCGGTGCTGTCGGTCAGCGACGCGAGCAGCCATGAGATCGTCAAGACCGTCGGTCCATTCAGCGCGTCTCTCTGTCCCTTTACGTTGAACGCCAAGGAAACGCTGGCGTTCGCAAACGTCGACGGTCTGGTGGGATTCGAGGTCGGCGACCTGCAGACCGGCTTGATTCTCGACCGCGTGGAGGCGGAGGGGTATGACAAAGATGCCGCGGCGAAGTACGAATGTCCGAGCCACGGCATAGCGTTCACGCCGGACGAGCGCGAGCTGTGGGTGGTCGACGGCGTGCGGAACCGGCTCCAGGTGTTCGACGCCGGCGTCTATCCGCCCGTCGCGCGCGCGGCGATCCAATTGCGCGATCAGCCGCGATGGATCGCGTTCAGCACGGACGGTGCCTACGCGTACGCATCAACCGGCGACGTGATCGACGCCGCGACGAAGAAGATTATGAGTGTGCTCGAAGATTCAGCCGGCGCGAGAGTGAAGAGCGAGAATTTCCTCGAAATCGATTTCGCGAACTAACACAAAAGACACAACGAATTCACAAACGGAGGAACTGAGGCAACGGAGGACGAACGGAGAAGACAATACAGGTTCGACGCGCGCCGCTGAGCGGCGACAGCCAGTGGAGAATCAGGCATTCGACGCGGACGGCCTGCGGAGCAGGCCGTGGATGCAGGCCAATCAACAACGAGCACGCGAGCGCGCTTCTGAATCTGTGACGCGCTCGTGTGCTCGTTGTTGATCGGCCTGCGCGCCGCTTCGCGGCGCCCGCGTCGAATGCGTCCTCCGTTCGTTCTCCGTTTACTCCGTTACTCCGTTTGTGAACCGT
>MNEX01000026.1 GCA_001917905.1 Acidobacteria bacterium 13_1_40CM_65_14 | reverse complement strand
CTGATCTTCGATCGGCGCATCACCCGCCGCACGCCCGGCCAATTTCGCACCCGCGTCCTCACCGAAGGCGTTGTGCCGTCGCTCCATGTGCAATACAAAAAATCCAAGGTCAAGCAGTACCACAAAGAAGGGCAGGCCCTTCGCACCGAGACCACCATCAACGACACGTATGACTTCGAGATCGGTCGTGCGCTCCACAATCTGCCCGCCTTGCGGGAGATCGGCTTTGCCGCCAACCGGCGCCTCTTGCGCGTCGAACATCTGAGCCACGACTGCCTGATCGGCGCCGATCACCTTGACGCCGTCACCCAGCCCATCGTCGTCGACACCCAACGCGCCGCGGGCCTCCGCTTCGGCGATCGCCGCGTCCTCGCGCTGATGCAGGCCCTCTGTCTGTTCGCCCTGAATCCGACCGGCTTTCGACATCGCGACGTCCGGACGCACATCGCGCAGTTACTGGGCCGCGACCCCGACGAGTACGCCGCCGGCCAGACCACGTACGACCTACGTCGGCTGCGACTCCATGGGTTGATCGCACGCGTGCCGCGCAGCCACAAGTACCGCATCACCTCGCTCGGCGCGCGCATCGCGATGCTCTACGTCCGGACGCGAAAACTCGAAACAACCTAAAGGTTTTCTTTTTCGTGGTTTCGTGCTTTCGTGGTTTCGTGATTGTTCGGGTTTATGAGACACGTTCTAGTGTCGCGCATCCAATAACTTCGCTAGCCGCAGGCGCGTGATTTTCCGCTGTTCCTCCGCCGCGATGTGCAGCTCTTCATCCGGATCGTTCGTCAGACGCCCGTCGAGCAGGGCCAGCATCTCGCCCGCCGATTTCCCGGTGGCGCACACGATGAAAATGTAGCCGAACCGGGCCTCGTAGTCGCGATTACTTGCGGCGAGGCGAGCGCGCACCTCGTCGGGCGCGCTGGCGACGCCAGACTGTTCCTGCGTCGCCCATTCTGTGCGAGGGGACCCGTCAACTTTTTCTGCACTGGCGCCGGGGCCGCGGCCCCGGCGCGAGCTGTCGCTGACGCCTCGCGGCAGACCGCTCGGCGTGGCCGCAGGCGCTTCTGCGTTAGCTCCGATTCTCGGATGCGCGGCGAACGCTTCGAGCCAATCCACGCGCTCGAGCGACGACCAGATCGTGTCGCCGGTCTGCGCCATCGTCTCGGCGCTGTCGAACGGCCGCGACGCCGCCATCTCCCGCGCCCACTGCGTCGATCCGCAGCAGCGCAGGAGCTCGCGCTCGGCGACTTCCGTGTCGAGCGCGTTCAACTCCCCGAGTCGCATACCCCGATCACGTTAACCGCAAAGCTCGCAGAGCACGCGGACAAAACCTTTCTCGGCGATCTCAGCGCGCTCGGCGGTTGCGTTATTTCGGCCGGCCATAGAGCCGCAGTCGTCCCACGCCGCCGTCGGGAAAAATGTTGAACCGCACGTGTGTGACGTCGCGGATCGCCTGCACCTGATCCTCGAACGTGTGCCGCGCGTGCGGCTGCAACGGCGTTTTCGCGAGCAGCTCGCGCCAATGCTCGCCATCACCGCTGGCGTCAAGACTGCACGCGCCGGGCGCGTTGCCTTTGAAGTGACGCGTGTCGACCTCGATGCGCTGAATCGTACCGGCGGTGCCGAGGCGCACGATCGTCCAGTCGTGGCCAGGCCCGCGGCGGCGCTTCGTCTCCCAGCCGTCGCCCATGTGCGTCGCGTCGCCCGGCATGATCAGGTTGTGACGCGATCCGAAGAACATGTCGCTGCAGGCGACGACGAGGCCGCCGTGCTCGACCGCGGCCAGATCCACTTCACCGCGCCGGCGCAGTGACTCCCAGTCGGCCACCACGTCACCGTGCACGCGCAGGCGCGCGACGCCGCCGTCGGGATAGATCCGCAATCGAAGGTGCGTCGCCGCCGGGGCCGCGTCGATGGCGAAGACATTGTGCGCGTGGCCCTTGAGCGCCGATCGCGCGAGCACCTCGCGCCAGCTCGATCCGTCGCCAAGGTCGATCGCGCACGCTTCCGGATAGTTGCCCTTGAAGAAGGCGGTGTCGACGTCGACGCCGCGGACGATGCCGCGAACGCCGAGGCGGACGATGCACCAGTCGTGATCGCCGTCATCGCGGCGACGGCGCGTTTCCCAGCCATCCATCCACTTGCCGCGCTCGGTGTACTTCCCTTCCATCCAGATCGGCGTGTCCGGCTTGATCAGGTTTTCTTTCGGCGCGAAGAACTCGTCGTTGGCCTCCACGACGGCGGCGCCGAGACGCTCCGAGGCGAGATCGACGAGGTCGAGAAACGGCGCCGTCATAGCAGCCGGCCCGCTCCCTCGATCGTCAGGCGATCACCAGCCCACACGCGCTCGCCGCGCAGGAACGTCGTCCGAATCACGCCGCGAAGCGTGCGTCCGGCATACGGCGTCAGCTTGTGGCGCTGCTGCAGCCGCGCCGCATCGACGGTGTACTCCGCATCCGGATCCCAGACCATGAGGTCTGCATCGAAGCCTGCCGCGATGCGTCCTTTGCGATCCGCAAGACCCGCGAGCGCGGCTGGCGAGTCGGAGAGCCAGCGAGCCAGCCGCGCGAAGCCCGCCGACCAGCCTCCGCCAAGGCTTCGGCGGTCCGCCGTCGCTTCAGCGAAGGCGGAAGCGCCGGAGGCGCGAAGGCGGGTCCAGACCGCCGACAGCGACATCTCCAGCGAGGCGATGCCGCCCCAGGCGTGCATGAAATCGCCGCGACATTTCATCGACGGCGGCGCGGGCGAATGGTCAGTGGCCACGAGATCGAGGACACCGCTCTGCAGCGCGCCCCACAGGGCCTCGCGATGCCGTGCCTCACGAATCGGCGGCGCGCACTTGAACTCGGTGGCGCCGTCCGGAATCTCCTCGGCCGAGAACGTCAGGTAGTGCGGGCACGTCTCGGCGGTGATCGGCACGCCATCCGACTTCGCGCGCGCGATTTCGTCCGCGGCTTCCGCGCACGCGACGTGGACGATGTGCACACGCGCGCCGAACTCCCGACCGAGCCGAATCATCATCCGAACCGCCTCCACTTCTGCTGCGGGCGGTCGAGTCTCGAGATAGACCGTGTATTGCGGATTGAGGAGTGCGGATTGCGGATTCATTGTCGATTCAATCCGCAATAAATCCGCAGTCCGCAATCCGCAATCCGCAATGACGCGCGGCGACTCGGCGTGGACCAGCAACGGGACACCGCGGCGCGCCAGAACCGGCATCGCCCGACGCAGGTCCGACTCGTCGACGTGAGGAAACTCGTCGACGCCAGACGGCACCAGAAAGCATTTGAATCCGCGAACGCCCGCGTCGACGAGCGCGTCCAGCTCGCCGGCGTTGCCCGGAGCATTCTCCGGAACGAGGCCGCCCCAGAACGCGACGTCGACGTGGCACTTCCCGCGCGCCGCCGCCCGTTTCGTCTCCAGCGCCTCCACGCTCGTCGTCGCCGGCACGCTGTTGAGCGGCATGTCGACGATGGTCGTCACGCCGCCGGCCGCCGCCGCGCGCGTCGCCGTGTCGAACCCTTCCCACTCGGTCCGGCCCGGCTCGTTGACGTGCACGTGCGTGTCGACGATGCCCGGCGAGATGACGAGATCGCCGACGTCGATCGCGTCCTCGTTCACGTCGTCGTAGTCGGCGACGCGGGTGATCGTGCCGTTGGAGATGTGGATCGAGGCGGGGCGGACGATGTCGGGGAGAACGACGCGGCGGCTGCGGATAATCAAGCTCGCCACCACAGAGGACACGGGGGACACGGGGGAACAAACCTGTTCACAGCGTGCGTTCCAACCTCCTGTCCTCCGTGTCCTCCGTGGTGGAGAGTTTCACGAGCGTGCCGCGCGCTTCAGAAACGCCCCGCTCCCCGCGCGCCCGACGAATTTCCCGTTCTCGATCACCAGCCGCCCGCGCGAGACGACCGTATCGGCCGCGCCCGTCACCTGACGCCCCTCGTACGGGTTGTAGTCGACCCTCATGTGCAGCGTCTTCGCGGACAGCGTGATAGTGCGGTTCGGATCGAAGACGACGATGTCGGCGTCGGAGCCGGGCGCGATGGTGCCCTTGCGCGGGAAGAGCCCGAAGATTTTCGCCGGCGACGTCGACGTCAGCTCGACGAAGCGGTTCAGCGAGATCCGGCCCTCGCGCACGCCGCCGTCGTAGACGAGGCTCATGCGCGTCTCGATGCCGGGCGCGCCATTGGGAATCTTCGAGAAGTCGTTGCGGCCGAGCGCCTTCTGCTCTTTCATGCAGAACGGGCAGTGATCGGTGGAGATGCACTGGAGATCGTTGAACGCGAGGCCGCGCCACAACTCCCTCTGCTTCGCCTTCTCGCGCAACGGCGGGCTCATCACGTACTTCGCGCCGTCGAAGCCGGGCTCTTCGTAGTTGTCGTACGAGAGGAACAGGTACTGCGGGCACGTTTCCGCGAACGCCGGCAGCCCGCGATCGCGCGCCTCCGTCACCATCTCGAGCGCTTCAGCCGCAGACAGATGCACGATGTAGATCGGGACGTCGGCGATTTCGGACATGGCGATCGCGCGATGCGTCGCTTCGGCTTCGGCCCGCGCCGGCCGCGTCAGCGCGTGATATTTGGGCGCGGTCTTCCCTTCCGCCAGCGCGCGCTGCACGAGGACGTCGATGACGCCGCCGTTCTCGGCATGCATGCAAATCGTCCCGCCGTTCTTCCCCGTCCGCAGCAGCGCCTTGAAGATGCTCCCATCGTCGAGCATGAAGATGCCGGGATAGGCCATGAACAACTTGAAGGACGTGATGCCTTGACGGACCAGCGCGTCCATCTCGCCTTCCACCTGATCGTTCAGCTCGGTGATGATCATGTGGAAGCCGTAGTCGATCACCGCCTTGCCTTCCGCCTTCTTCGCCCACGTCTCCATCGCGTGGTGCAGCGTCTGCCCGCGATACTGAATCGCGAAATCGACAATCGACGTCGTGCCGCCGAACGCCGCCGCGGTGGTCCCTGTCTCGAAATCGTCGGCCGACGTCGTCCCGCCAAACGGCATGTCGAGATGCGTGTGGACGTCGATGCCGCCGGGCAGCACGTACTGACCCGTCGCGTCGATCGTCTTGTCGGCCTGCACGTCGATCGCGGTTCCAATCAGCGCGATCTTCTCGTCTTCGATCAGCACGTCACCTTTGTACTGATCGACCGCGGTCACGATCGTGCCGCCCTTGATGAGTGTGCGCATCTGTCTAACTTTTTTGCACTGGCGGCGGGGCCCCACCCCCGCCGCGAACTGACGCTGACACCTCGCCGCGAATTCCCAGTCCGCGGCGAGGTGTGGCCGCAGGCGCTTCCTGCCTATCCCGCCTATCCAGCCCGTCCCGCCTCAGAACCAGCGGCTGATCGTCACCTTCTTGTCGGTGTAGAACTCGAAGGCGTCGCGGCCGTGGACCTTGAGGTCGCCGAAGAAGCTGTCCTTCGCGCCGCCGAACGGGAAGTACGCCATTGGCGCGGCGACGCCGATGTTGACGCCAACCATCGATGCCGTCGCGTGCTTCGAGAACTCGCGTGCGGCCTTGCCGCTCGTCGTGAAGATCGACGTCGCGTTCGCGTTCGGATGCGATTTCATCAGCGCGATCGCTTCATCGAGCGTCTTCACCGGACAGATCGACGCGACCGGCCCGAAGATCTCTTCGTGGCCGATGGCCATCGTCGGCGACACCTCATCGAAGACCGTCGGCCCGACGAAGTACCCGTTCGGCCGATCGGGCACGCGCGCCTGGCGGCCGTCGACGAGCAGCTTTGCGCCGTCCGCGACCCCCTTCTCGATGTAGCCGAGCACACGCTCCCGATGCTTGGCGCTGATCACTGGACCCATGGTCACGCCCGGCTGTGTGCCGTCGCCGACCTTGAGCGCCTTCGCCGATTCGACGAGCCGCTCACGCGCTTCCTTATGCACCTCGCCAATCGGCACAAGCATGCTGCCGGCCAGACACCGCTCGCCTGCGCACCCATAGAACGATTCGCTGATCGCGCCCATCGATCGATCGAGATCCGCGTCCGGCATCACGACGACGAAGTTTTTCGCGCCGCCGAGCGCCTGGACGCGCTTGCCGGCGTGCGTGCCGCGCTGGTAGACATGCTTGGCGACCGGCGTCGACCCGACGAACGACACGGCGCGAATGCCCGGGTGATCGCAAATGGCGTTGACCACTTCGCTGCCGCCGTTGACAAGATTCACGACGCCAGGCGGCAAATCGGCTTTCTGAAGAAAGTCCATCATCTTACGCTGCGACAGCGGTACCTGCTCCGACGGCTTGAGCACGAACGTGTTGCCGGTCACGATCGCGAAGGGCAGGAACCACATCGGCACCATCGCCGGGAAGTTGAACGGCGCGATCGCCGCGGCCACGCCAAGCGGCTGGCGCACGACGTGACAATCGATGCCGGCGGCGATGTCCTCGAGCGCGAAGCCCTGCATCAGCGACGGCGCGCCGGCCGCCACTTCGATGCACTCGATGCCGCGGCGCACGCTGCCGCGCGCCTCGTCGAGTGTCTTGCCGTGCTCGGTCGTGACGATGCGCGCCATCTCGTCGAAGTGCTGCTCCATCAGCTGCTTCACCTTGTAGAGCACCTGCGCGCGCGTGTTCACCGGCGTGTCGCGCCATGCGGGAAACGCCTTGGTCGCCGCTTGAACGGCGGCGTCCACGTCAGCCGCGGTCGACAGCGGCGTGCGGCCGATCACCTCGCCCACAGCAGGATTGTGGACGTCGAAGAATTCGGAGGTCTGGGCTTTCACCCAGCGGCCGCCGATGAAGTTGTCGAGCGTTTGAACGTCGGGTGCCGTTGCAGCGTGCGATGACATAGAGGCCCTTCCCTTTTTGCGCTTTCACGGAAAACGCCCATTATAGGTTGGCTGCCGATTCACGTCGCGCTGATGCAATAGCATTGGCCGTTGACCGCGACACTCTCTCACAGACGGATGGGCTTACGGATTGCGTTCCTGCGCCCGCGCCTCGGAATCGGCGGCGCCGAGCGGCTGATGGTCGACGCCGCACACGAGTTGATCGCCAAAGGCCACGACGTCTCCTTTCATGTGCCCGCCCGCGGCAACGAGAAGGAGTTCGAAGACATCCCCGCCGCGATGCCGTTTCATCGTGACGGGGCGTGGATCCCCGAACAGATCGGCGGACGGCTGCGCCGGCCCTGCGCGATCGCGCGCACGATGGCCGCCGCGCGCCGCCTGGTGTCGATGCGTCCTGGCTACGACGTCGTCGTCTGCGACGTCGTGCCCCACGTGCTGCCGTGGCTGAAACGACGAACCTCCGCACGCTTGCTCTACTTCGGACACTGTCCTGACGCGCAGTTGCCCGGAACGCGGCGGCTGCTCGATCGCTGGGAGTCGAAGGGGCTGGGCGCCGCGCACGCCGTCGTGGTGAACAGCCGCTTCACCGCGAACGCGTTTCGCCACGCGTTTCCCGAGCTCGCGTCGATGCCGATCGAAGTGCTCCATCCGGGCGTCGGCGCGCCCAAAGACATGCGCCACGACAGCGTCAGCGGCGACGCTGGACGCGCGGCCGCCCAGGCCTGCCGCGCCCTTGTTGCAGACGACGCGATCGTGCTGCTGTCGTTGGGACGCTTCGATCCGCGGAAGAATCTGCCGCTGGCGATTCACGCCGTGGCCGCCCTGCGAACGCGTATGGCGCCGAACGCGTTCGCGCGCGTGCGTCTCGTGTTCGCCGGTCGCCTCGACGATCGGCTCGCCGAAGCGCGTGAGACGCGCGCGGCTCTCGAGCGCGAGGCGCGCGAGTGGAATCTCGCGCATCAGGTCGTGTTCGTCGACTCGCTGAGCGCGGCGGATCGAGCGGCGTGGTTCGAGCGCGCGCTCGTGGTCCTGTACACGGCGGAGGCCGAGCACCTGGGCATCGTGCCGCTCGAGGCGATGGCAGCCGGGCGTCCGGTCATTGCCGTGAATCGCGGCGACCCGCTCGAAACGGTCGTCGTCGGGCGCACGGGACTGCTGTGCGAGCCGACGCCCGGCGCCTTTGCCGCCGCGATCGCGCGGTTCATCACCGAGCCCGATCTCGCACGGCGCATGGGCGCCGACGGACGCGCGCACGTCGACGAGCGTTTTTCGCGGGAACGATTCGGCGATCAGCTCGATGCGTTCGTGCGTCAGTTGGCGGCCGGCCCTCCGGCCGCGACGGCGGTGACCTCGAAGGTGCGTAGCGCGGGCGTCCCTCGAAACACGGGCCAGACGTCCTCCGAGTGATGAGGGAGATCGGCCGCGCCGACTACCCGTTCAACAGCACCGGACGCGCTTCTTTGGTCCACCCTTCTTCCCAGGTCGGTCGCGCCGACCGGCGCGCGCCGGTGCGCAATCGCGTGAGCAGCGACGGCTCGTCCGGATAGCTCTCGAACAAGTCGAACAGCAGATCGGCGAGCTGCCGCGCCGTCGAGAACAGCAGCCCGTTGTCGCCGTGCCTGACGCGCTCGGCGAGCGACGCGCCGTAGTCGAGCGCGCAGACCGGCACGCCCGCGCCGAACAGATCCGCGACCTTCATCGGGATGTCGAGCCCAGACGAGGACCGGTGGAGGCAGAGACCCAGGTCCGCGGCGCCGACAATGCGCGGGTAGTCTTCCGGCTCGAGCCAGCGCGTGCGAAGCTGCACTCGCCGCGCCGGCAAACCGGCGAACCGGCGCTCGAACTCCGCGCGCCGTTGGCCGTCGCCGGTGACGAGCATCACGAGATCCGCGAACCGGCGTCCCGGCTCTCCCGCTTCCCAGCCGCGGATGCGATCCTCGACGTAGCGCACCGCGTCGATGACGACGTCGAAGTCCTCGTCGGCCGTCCAGCTCGTGGGGCTGATGATGAAACCGACCGCACCGGCGCCGCGTACGCCCAGCCGCGCGAACAGCGACTGCCGCAGCCGCTCCCGCTCGCTACGCTCGATGGGGACGAAGACGGCCGCGGGCCGATCGTAGAGCACGCTCACGGCCTTGACGCCGAAGCGATCGTGCAGAAACTTCGCGAAGCCGCGCGACACGCACAGGTGCGCGTCCGCGAGCCGTCCGAAGATCCGCTCGAGCCATCGCGCGAGCCGGACCGCCGGATGCCATTGCCCGAGCCGCAGCGTGAGCAGCGTGTACCCGAGGTTGTGCCAGTCGATGACGAGGCGCGCCTTGCGCACGCGCGCGATGGCCCATGCGACGGCGAGCGTCGGCATCGACGGTGGATTCTGGACGAGGATGACATCGGGGCGCGGAATCTTCAACAGCGTGCGCCAGAGCCGGTACGCGGACAGCACGCCGTCGATGATCGCGAAGAGCGCATAGAGCGTGATCGACGGCCCGGCACGCCGCCGCAACCGCGGCTCGGCGAGACGATGCACCGTGATCCGCGGCTGATTGGTAATCAGGCGCGGCAGCGCCGCGCCTTCGTACCCAATGAGATCGACCGTCGCGTCATTGGCGGCGAGCGCTTGAGCGTGGTACTGCATCCGGGGACTTCGCCCGAGATCCCCGACGACGACGACGGCGGCGCGCATCTCTGTATTGCGGATTGCGGATTGAGGATTGCGGATTTATCGTAGATTGAATCCGCCACAAATCACAACAACCGCAATCAACAATCCTCAATAAACCCGCAATCCGCAATCCTCAATCCTCAATGAAGCGCGCGAGCAGATTCGCGGCGAACGTGCTTCCGGGGCACGATCCACAGCGGGCGAGCTTTTGAGAACGAAACGGCGTCGGGACCACAGCGGTTGCGACACTGCCACGCTCCCGGCCCTGTTTACCTGTCGTCGGGGTCTTCTGCGTGGGTAAACACGGCGATGCAACCCCTACCCACGAGACCAAACTGCACGCACGGGCTCCTGGGGTCTTCCACGACCGGAGGGACAGGAGCCGTCACCGCATTGAAGATGTGATTGTTCTCCGCAAAGGCGGCAGCGTTCCTTCCTCTGACCTCCGGCACATTCTGTAACCACATGCTGGTCTCCGCGTCGATGACGCCGAGCGACTGCACGGGCGGCGTGCTGGTATCCGGTGCCGTCACATAGAAGCGGCCATCTCCGGGGTTGTGCCACACCTCATCGCCGCCGCCGACCTCTTTGATCACGTTGAACACGTGGCCGTTCAGCGCGCTCAGGATGATCGGCGCGCCACACGCCGCCACCAGAAGGTGTTGAAAGGGTCCGAGCGCGATGCCGGTAATGCTGGAGCTGGTCGTGCCTGTGAGCGCCTTGCAGTCGAGCACGATCGACTTGTCGACCGTCAGCGGGAGTTTGGTGGGGTCGATGCGATCAATCCTCGGAGTGTTGCCACCTGCCGGTCCAGGCACAGTGATCCAGAATCGGCGGAGCGCGGCATCCCACAGCGGCTGCTCCAGCCCTCCGGCACCATCGAAGGCGATCTGGCCAAGAACGGCGTAGGTCTTTGCGTCGATGAGGGTCGCATACGGTTTGACCAGGCAATGCGCTGAGGGGTTCGTCGGGGTCGGGCAAACCTGGGCCGGCGAGAGCGGTGCGTTGTTGGCGACGAGAATGAGATGATCTTTGGGATCGTACCCAAGTTCGTCAGCGCGACCACACCAGTGTCCGGTGTTGCTGGCGCGGTTTCCCGGCGGAGTATTGGTATCACACGAGGCGTTCGCGGTGTTGATCGACTGGAGGATCATCAGGTAGGTTGGCGAGTCTGGGTCGACGTCAGCCACTTGGACCGTGCTGTTGCCGTCGCCCGCCCACAAGCGGCGATTCGGCGTCACCAGCGCGCCGTTGGGGCCAGGCCCGTTCGTGGTGGACGTGCCTCCGCCACTCGGCAACGGTCCCGCCATGCCAGTCACTCGGTCCACGTAGAAATTGTTCTCCGCGTCGATGATGTCCACGCCGAAGTTCGACCGATCAGCGAGATAGAAGCGCTCTGTTCCGGGATCGACCCACCCAATGTCGGTGCTCCTGATCGGGTTGCCTGGAACCGCGATGACGCCGGCCAGGTGGACCGGCGTTCTTGCGTTGTGCTCGTGGTGCTCACTCTCTCGACAATCGCGATCTCCTCCCTTTCGATCTCTGTCCTGGTCCGCTTGGATGATCAGCGGCAACGCGAGAGCCAAGGTGAATAAAAAGGACCCCACTGTTGTCGAGCGCATAGCGTGACTCCTTTCAAGGTGTGTGGGATTCCACGGGGGACGCGTTGGATGACAGGCTCGTCAGAACAACGTGTGCTGGAACTTATGGAACGCGATCGGGGCTGTCAATGACAGGACGTGTGATGAAACCGTTTCTTTATGCAGCTTCAGCCACTTGCGATTCTTTACGATCCGCTCATGAACCGCGCGAGCAGGTTCGCCGCGACGCGCCGGCGGTACTCCGCGGTCGAGCGGATGTCGTCGATGGGCGAGAGCTCCTCGACGAGCGCGCGCTGCGCGGCTTCGATCGATTCGCCGCGTGCGAGCGCCGCTTCCGTCCGGCGCGCGCGGACGACGGTCGGCGCCACGCTGCCTAGGGCGATCCGCGGCGCGGCTTTTTTCACATGGCCCGCAGGGGCTATACCGGCCATCACGATCTTCGAGATCGCCTGCGCGGCGCGCGTGCCGACTTTCCGGAACCACTGCCGTCCGCGCACCGCCGGGATGTCGAACGCCACGATCAGCTCGTCAGCGCGGCAGACTGTTTGCCGATACCCGGTGTAGAACTCGTTGAACGGCACGCGTCGCGTGCCGCCCGCGCTCTGCAGCACGACCACGGCGTCCGCCGCCGCGAGGACCGGCAGCGTATCGCCCGCCGGCGATCCGTTCGCCACGTTGCCGCCGATCGTCCCGCGATTCTGAATCTGCACACCGCCGATCTCGCGCGCGGCCGCGACGAGCATCGGCAGCCGCTTCTGGACATGCTTGGACCGAATCAGATCCGTGTGCGTCGCCAGCGCGCCGATGGTGAGCACATCGCGCCGCACTTCGATCGCGCGAAGGGCGTCCAGACCCCACAGATTCAGAAAGCGCGTCTCCTTCAGCGTCCCGAAATTCAGCGACACGTAGAGGTCCGTGCACCCGGCGAGCGGCGTCAGCGGCCCCTCGTCGCGCAACATCTTCAGCGCGTCGCTCAGCGACCGTGGCTGGAGCAAAATGCGATCAGCGATCGAGGACTGCACACGTCCTCACGTCAACCGCGGAGTTCGCTGAGCCCGCAGAACCTCTAATCAGGAAAATCATTGACCAACCGTTTCCAGCCACCGCTCGAAAGCCACTTCACATTGAAGTTGAAGTTGAAGTTTTTCACTCAGCGAACTCTGCGAACTCGGCGGTTTCTTCAACATCGTTCTTACGCCTTTTGAATCGATCGATAGATCGCCGAGTAGCCGGTACAGCGACACAGGTTGCCGGCGAGGCCGACCCGAATCTCGTCGAGCGACGGCTTTCGCCCGAGCGCGACGGCGGCCATGATCATGCCGGGTGTGCAGATGCCGCACTGCGCGCCGCCCTGTTCGACAAACGCGTGCTGCAGCGGATGACGGCCGCCGAGTCCTTCGATCGTCGTCACGCGCGCGCCGTCGACATGAGCGACGGGCACGAGACACGAGTTCACGGGCACACCGTCCACGAGCACCGTGCACGCGCCGCACTCGCCTTCGCCGCATCCTTCCTTGGTGCCGGTCAGCCGGCAGTCTTCGCGCAGGACATCCAGCAATCGTTTCAGCGGATGCACGTCGACGCGCGTGCGTTTGCCGTTCAGCGTCAGTCGCATGTCATGAAGCAACCGCGGAGCGCGCATCCTTCGACGAGCTCAGGATGAGCGCTCATGGTGAGCCTGCCGAACCACGCGATCTCTGCGTGCTCTGCGGTTCAACGTGGGCTGCCATGATCTTCTCCGGCGTCGCGGGGATCTCACGCAGATCGAACCCGGCGTGTCGCAGCGCGTTGATGACCGCCGGTGCGGGACCGTCGATCGGCATCTCGCCGACGCCCTTGGCCCCGAACGGCCCGTGCTGGTACGGATTCTCGAGGACCACGACCTCCATCCGCGGCGTGTCGAGCGTCGTCGGGATGATGTAGTTGGTCAACGACGCGTTCGCCATCCGGCCCTCGCGCATGACGACGTCCTCGAGCAGCGCGTAGCCGAGCCCCTGGGCGCTGCCACCTTCGATTTGTCCGAGCGCGAGCAACGGGTGAATCGCCTTCCCGATCTCGTGCACGGTGGTGAAGGCGATCGGCTTCACCTCCCACGTGTCGCGATCGACTTCGACCTCCACGACGTCGCACGCCCAGCCGTAGGTGCCGTACGCGTCGCCGCGATAACGCACGTCGTCCCACGCCATGCCGGTCGGACGCTCGTACTCCCTGGTGATGACGAGCGGCCCGTGCCTGCGCAGGTATTCCTTCGGCGTCATCTTCCCGAGGCGCGCGCGCATCTCCTCCGCGCACCGCTGCAGGATGCGGCCGACGATCATGCACGTGCGCGAGGCGACCGTCGGCCCGCTGTCGGGCACGACGCCGGTGTCGGCGGCGTTGACCTCGACATCGTCGTACGGGATCCCGAGCGTGTCGGCGACGATCTGCGCGTGCATCGTCCGCGTGCCCTGCCCGATCTCGGTGCTCGCGACGAGAATCCTGACGCCGCGCTCGGTGAGCGCGAGCGACGCCTTCGACGCGAGCTTCACTTCACCGCCGCCTGTGAAACCGGAACCGTGGAAGAACAGCGACAGCCCGATTCCTCGTCGGGCCCGCGCGACGTCAGACGTTCCGGCGACACGAGCGTTGTCGTGGGCAATGGCCCGGCGGCGGCGCTTGAAATGCGTCCGCTTCACCGCTTCGCGCAGCACCTGCAGCGCGCTCGTGTCGCGGCCGAGCCGCTGACCCGTGGCCGTCGTGTCGCCGGGGCGCAGCGCATTGATCTCGCGAAGGCGCACGGGATCGATCCCGATCTGTTCCGCGATCCGATCCATGTGCACTTCGGCGGCGAACTGAGTCTGCGGCGCGCCGAACCCGCGGAACGCGCCGTTGGGCGGCGTGTTGGTCATCGTCGCGCGGCCGCGGATGCGGACGTGATCGCAGCGATACGGGCCGCTCGCGTGGATGACGCCGCGCGACAGCACGACGGCGCTGAGCGTCGCGTAGGCGCCGCCGTCGATCACGGCGTCGATGTCGACCGCCGTCAACCGCCCGTCACGCCTGACGCCGGTCCGATGCCGCACGATCGCCGGATGCCGCTTCGTCGTCGCGACCATGTCCTCGACGCGGTCGTAGATCAACTTCACCGGACGCCGTGATTTCAGCGCGACGAGCGCCGCGTGCCCCGCGATCATCGACGGGTACTCTTCCTTGCCGCCGAACCCGCCACCGGTTTCGGTCTGAATGACCCGGACCTTCTCGTCAGGCAGGCCGAGGAGCACCTTCAACGCGCGATGCACGTAGTAGGGACACTGCATCGATCCGTAGACCGTGATGTCGCCATCTGGGCCCGGCACCGCAATCACGCCGTTGGTTTCGATGTAGAGCTGTTCCTGATGACCCATCCGGTATTCGCCCTCGACGATGACGTCGGCCGCGGCGAATCCTTGATCGAGATCGCCCTTCTCGATCGCAATGTTCTTGAATGTGATCGGCGATGCTTCAGGGTCGTAGCTCGGCGCGGTCTCGCGATAGACGATGTCGACGCGCGCCGCGAGCAGCGCATCGCGGTCCTCGTGCGCCAGCAACAGAATCGGTTCCGCGACGTGGCGGATCGTGTTCTCGGCCAGCGCCGGCTGATCGTCCTCGATCAGCGCGACGATGTTGCGGCCGGGGACGTCGCGGTGCGTGACGACGGTGAACGCCTTGGGATCGAGGTCGTAGCGGATGTCGACGATCTCGCCGGACGGAATCGTCGAGCGGATCGTGCGGGCCTGCAGAAGATTGGGGACCGTGAGGTCGTCGATGTAGCGCGCAACGCCGGTGACTTTCTCGACGCCTTCCTTGCGGAGAACGTTTCGACCGACTGCGCGGGGCATTCCCCGCGATTATGCCGTCTTTTTCAACCGCCGCTCAATGATCCCGACCACGGCGGCTTCTTCCGCGTTGAGGCTGCCGCGGCCGCGCGTCATCCTCCCCAGCCGCGAGGCGCGCGCCTTCACCGTCTCGATGGTCGCGCCGTCCATGTACGCGTCGAGGATGGCCGGATGGATGTAGCACTTCCGGCAGACCGCTTTCGTGTTGCCGAGACGCTTGGCGACCGACTCCACGGCGCCGGCAATCTTGCGCTTCGCATCCGCGTGGGAGGTGAACGCGGCGACGTCGGCGAGCGCCTTTGCGGCGAGCACGGTCCCGGTCCACGTGCGGAAATCCTTCGCGGTGAAACCTTCGCCGCTGATTTCGCGCAGGTACGCGTTCACGTCGGCCGAGTCGACGACCTGACGCGCGCCGTCGTCGTCGACGTACTGAAACAGCTCGTAGCCTGGGAGCTCGCGGCACGTCTTCACGAACCTCGCAAGACGCGCGTCGCGGAGATCGACGGCGTGGGCGATGCCGCTCTTGCCGCGGAACTCGAACCGCACGGTCTCGCCGCGCACCTTCGCGTGATGATCGCGCATCGTCGTGAGGCCGATCGAGCCGTTCTCGCGCGCGTATTCTTCGTTGCCGACGCGAATCAGCGTCTTTTCGAGAAGCTGGACGACGGCCGCGAGCACTTTGTCGCGAGGCAGTCCGCTTTTGCGAAGGTCGGCGTCAGCGCGCGCGCGGATGCGCGGCAGCGCCTGCGCGAACGCGATCAGGCGCCCGTACTTCACCTCGTCGCGCACTTCGCGCCAGCGCGGGTGATACCGGTACTGTTTGCGGCCGCGTGCATCGCGGCCGGTCGCCTGCAAATGGCCGCGCGGATCGGGACAGATCCACACGTCGGTCCACGCCGGCGGGATGACGAGCGCCTTGATCCGCTGGAGCTCGGCGCGATCCGCAATGGTCCGGCCGTGCGAGTCGACGTAGCGGAACCGTTTGCGTGCGCCGATGCGGCGGATGCCCGGCGTACGTTCGTCGTTGACGTACCGAAGACCCGCAACCTTCGCCGATTCCGGCGGCGGCAGTGGCCTGTTGATGCGCACGAGCGCCCGAATGCGGCCGGTTTGCCGCGTCGACGGCTGTTCGGCGGTGCGCAGGTTGCGCCATACGTTCGGTAACGCCCGTTTCATCCGCCTGGGCTTCAGCAAGAACGTTGCCGTCACATTACGCACGTGACGACACACCTCTTCACAGTTCGCGTGTTCAGCACCGCGCTCGTTGCAACAATCCCGGCACAGACGCCCCGCGCGGTACGACCTGCTGATCCGCAACGCCCGCGTGCTCGACGACCATCACGAATGCTGACGTCGTGCTCGAGCCATCTCCGCCCACCTCGACGATGCTATCGTCGTCTCTGGAGAAAAGACGATGGCTAACCGTGCCGTCACGTGGGACATCCGTCGCGAGGGACGCGCCTGGGCGTATGGCGAAGCATTTCCGCGATACGAGCTCACCCCGGAAAAAATCGAAATGATCGGGGGAAAGCTTCTCGCCGATGACGAAGAGCGCCTGACGCTGCTGGGCCTCCTGCTCGAAAACGTGGGCGCCGACGCCGCCGTGAGACTTGGTGACCCGAACGTCTGGCGCGAAGCGATCGGGCAGCTACAATGAAGAGGATGAGGACTGAGCGACCGTCAACGCGAACCGACCGAATGACTGTTCGGCGTTTTGCGTCCTCGGCCGAGGCCGACCGGCATGACCTCGAGTTCTGGCATCAGATCCCCGAGCGCGAGCGCGTGATACAGGCCTGGCGACTCAGTCAGGAGGTCTGGCGGCTACGCGGCGACTTACCCGATGAATCCCGACAATTCAGTGAGTGCTGCTACGTTCTCGAAGACGACCAGGGCTTGTCGCTGGTGATGAGACGGACCCGCCGGTGAAACGTGAGATACGCCCACGCCCACTCCCCCATCACCGCGATTCGATTACGGAAACCGATCAGCCAGAAAATGTGCAGGAAGAGCCAGAAGAGCCACGCGAAGAAGCCGTAGATCTTCAGGCCGAACACGTCACCGACCGCAGCGCCGCGACCGATGGTCGCCAGGATTCCGTAGTCGCGATAGTGAAACGCCTCGAGCGGCTTCCCTTCGATCGCTCGCACGATGTTGCGCGCAGCGTGCGCGCCCTGCTGCATGGCCACCTGCGCGACGCCCGGCAGCGGCCTGCCGTTGTCGACGAACGCGCATAAATCGCCCACGACGAAGATGCGTGGATGGCCAGGGACGATGAGTGTGGGTTCGGTCGCGATGCGGCCCGCGCGGTCGAGCGGCACGTCAAGCGACTTCGCAAGCGGCGACGCCGCCACGCCGGCCGCCCACAGAATCGTGTGCGCGCCGATGTGCGTGCTGTCGGGAGCCTTCCCGATCGTCACGCCTCGCTCGTCGACACCGGTCACGATCGCGTTGGTCCGCACCTCGACGCCGAGCCGCTCGAGCGAGCGGCGCGCGGCGACGCGCAGCGGTTCGGGAAATGTGCCAAGTACGTGCGGGCTGCCTTCGAGCAGGATGATGCGCGCCGATTCCGTCTGGATCCGGCGAAAGTCGTCGCGCAGCGACTGCCGCGCGATCTCCGCCAGCGCGCCGGCCATCTCCACACCCGTCGGCCCAGCGCCGATGATCACGAACGTCAGCAACCGCCGCTGCGCCTCCGGATCGATCGTGCGCTCCGCCACTTCGAACGCCAGCAGGATCCGCTGCCGAATGCCGAGCGCATCGTCGAGCGTCTTCAGACCCGGCGCAAAGCGCGCCCACTGGTCGTGACCGAAGTACGAATGCGTCGCGCCGCTCGCGAGGATGAGGTAGTCGAACGAGACCGGCTCGTCGTGATCCAGCAGCAGGCGGCGGCCGATCGGATCGATCGCCTGCACTTCTGCGAGCAGGACCTCGACGTTCTCCTGGTGTCGCAGAATCCACCTGATCGGCGAGGCGATGTCGGCGGGCGACAGCGACGCGGTCGCCACCTGATAAAGCAGCGGCTGAAAGAGGTGATAGTTGTGCCGATCGAGCAGCGTGACCTGGACCGGCGCACGCTCGAACGCACGCGCGGCAAAGAGCCCGCCGAACCCTCCTCCGACGATCACAACGCGAGCATTTGGCAAGCGAGTAGCTTAATCTACGTCCGGAGAGACTGTTTCATCGTCTCAAGCTTCATGAGATCTGCAGCGGTTGCCGTCGTGATCGTCGGCGCGGTCGCGGTGGCTGGCCACGCGCAGTCGTCGAGCATGAGCGGACGTGTCGTGGCCGACGCAACAGGGGATGCGATTCCCAACGCTCGCGTGACGCTGAGCACCGCCGCGCTCGGAACACCGGTGGTTCTGACAGACGCCAACGGACGCTTTGCGTTCACCGCTCCATCCGGGCGTCAGAGCGTCGTCGCCAGCAAATCCGGTTATGCGCGCAGCGAGGCGACGCCGGCGATCGCCGGGCAGCCGATCGAAATCCGTCTGCGACGAGGCGCGACGATCTCCGGCCGGGTGGTCGATGCATTCGGCGATCCCGTGGTGGCGGCGCGCGTCGCTGCACAAACGCCGTCGAGCGGTCAGGACAATTCCCCGTCCGTCGCAGTCGCCGAGACCGATGATCGTGGTGAATATCGTCTCGCTGGTCTTCCGGCTGGAACCTTCATCGTCGTCGTCATGACGATGAGCATGACGCCGACGCCTCAGGTCGTCGGCAACACTCGGATCATCATCGGTATGCCTACCGTTCAGAAGACCTACTATCCCGGGATGACGACGCCCGCCGAGGCGCAGCCGCTCGGTCTGCAATTCGGCGACGAGAAACCTGACATCGATTTCGTGGTCCCCGCCGATCACACGCTCGGCAATCCGTTCAGCGTGATGAGGCTGAGCCCCAGTCCATTGCCGGCGTCGGCCACGCCCGCTCGCGCGACCGGCATCGTTCGCGGCCGGGTTATGAGCACTGACGGGCGGAGCTTGTCGCACGCACAAGTCAGGTTGATCTCACAACAACAAGATTTCCGCTTGCAGCGCACGGCGAGCGCCGACGAGGACGGCCGATTTGAATTCGCAGACCTGCCGGCTGGAAAGTTTGGCGTCATGGCATCCAAGACGGGCTACTCTCCCGTCGGGTCGGACGAGTCGCCGCTCGGTTCGATCCTGAACTCGGTCCGCCCGTTCGATCTCGCCGAAGGGGAAACGCGCGAGAGGGTCGACGTGAGCCTCGTGCGCTGGGGAACGCTTGCAGGCCGCGTGTTCGACGAGTTGGGCGATCCGATTCAGGGCGTGAGCGTTCAGGTCCTGCACATCCGATACGAAGCGGGACGGCGACGCCTCGTCGCCGCCGGCGGCGCTGCACACGCCACTGACGATCTCGGCCGCTATCGACTGTACGCGCTCGCGCCCGGTCGATACGTCGTGAGCGCGACGGTCGGCGGCGTCGCGTCGGCGGATCTGCCCGGCTACACACGGTCGTACTTCCCGGGCACGCCGAACGCGAGCGAAGCGCAGTTCGTGTCGATGGCTGCTTCGCAGGATGTGGTCGGCATCGATTTCTCGATGTCACGGACGCGGACGGCACGGGTGTCTGGAAAAATGCTCAACGCTGCGGGTGAACCGACAACGGGTGGAACCGTGCAGCTGATGCCGAGTCAGCGGTCGACGGCGGCGACGAGTGTGCCGGCCGGCGCGCGAATCATGCCGAACGGCGTGTTCGAGTTCACGAACGTGCCTCCGGGTCAGTACGTCATCCAGGCGTATCGTGGTCGGTCGAACTCGTGGACGGAAGGCGAATTCGGCACGATGCCGGTCGCCGTCAACGGAACCGACGTAAAAGATCTGGTACTTCAAACCTCATCCGGCTCCTCGATCCGGGGCCGCTTCACGTTCGACACCTACAACGGATCGAAGCCGCCGTCATCCTCCACTATCGAGCTGTCGCCCATCCCGATTGACTTCGACCTGTCGCCGCAGAGCGTGGCGAGCGCCGACATTCACGCGGACTGGACCTTCGACATCGTGGGCATCAACGGTCCGCGCCGGCTGCAGCTGTTGCGCGCGCCCGCCGGCTGGGCGGTGAAGGAGATCCTCGTCAACCGGTTCGACGTCACCGATCGCCCGCTGCCGTTCGGGCGGAAGGATCAGTCGTTGACCGGCGTCGACGTGGTGCTGACCGATCGCGTCACCGAGGTGAACGGCACGATTGCCGACGATCGTGCGCGCCCGGCGCCCGGTTCGAGCGTGATCATCTTTTCAATGGATCGCGACCGCTGGTATCCCACGTCACGTTTCCTGCGCACCACGGTGGCAGGTTCGGACGGCGCGTTCGCGCTGACCGGACTGCCGTTCGGCAGCTACTA
>MNEX01000046.1 GCA_001917905.1 Acidobacteria bacterium 13_1_40CM_65_14 | reverse complement strand
TCCCCCGCATGCGGATCGCAATTGGTCTCTTGTCCAAGAGCAACCGCAGAGCGCGCCGAGAGCGCAGAGAAAACCAATCGTCTGCGACCTCTGCGGCCTCCGCGATTGCCTTTTTCCTGGTGGTGGCGGCTGCGCTCGGCGCCGCCGAGCCGCCGATTCCGCCGTTCGCCGCCGGCGTGCTTCGGCGGGACGGCGTCGTCATCCCGTTCGCGGTCTTCGACGGCAAGTCGTGGTCGGACCGCTGGCCGAAGCCCTCGCTCGATCTGACCGTGCCGACCGATGTGAGCAGCGTGCCGTCGCGCTGGTGGGGGGCGACCGGTCCGCTCGACACGTGGTACGCATGGATCGGCGCGAGCGCGCCCCGTCCGCTGAAGGTCGTGCAGCCTGACTGGATCGACGCGCACTGCGTCAGGCAAATCGGGTTGCACACGGACTATCGTTCCGAGCAGTTACCGCCGCCGCCGGGCGAGCAGCCCTATCCGAAGGACGGGCTCGCAATTGCGCCGTCGCGGCCGGTCGAACCGATCGTCATCGTGCCGCCGGCCGGTCCCGAAGCGAGCTCGATGGCGGCGGAACTGAAGGACGCGTTCAATCGCGCCGAACGTCAACCAGCGAGCAAGGTCGATCACCCCGTTCGACGGGAAAGTCGCGAAGACACGGAACCAAAAATTGAAGCGATCTATGCGCACGGGACCGAGCCGCGCGTGTACTACGTCGAAGCCTCGCGCGAGTACCAGACGTTCGGATTCCATGACTGCGCGGTCATGTCGTTTGGCACCGGGTGGTTCGTGCGCGAGAACGGCAAGTTTCGATCGTTGGCGATGGCGGTCGACGTGCTCGGCTGCGATCGGCACGGCGCCAGCTACATGCTGCCGCTCGGCGTCGTCCGCACCGGCACGCGCGTGTTCTGGCTCGTGCAGTTCTCCGGATGGGACCGGGAGCGGTACGCCGTCATCGAGCCGAAGATGAAGAGCGTGGAAGCAGTACTCAATGTATGGGGCGGGGGATGTTGAAACTGAGAACTTGGAATTTAGAACTCCGAACTTTCGCAGCCGCGCTCGTCGTGGCGCTCGCGGGACTCTTCCCGGAGAGTTTTCTCCTCCGTGTCCCCCGTGTCCTCCGTGGTGGAGAGTTAACAGCCCGTGGTGAAAGTCTGGCTGCATTCGACGGGCGATGCATCCCCGGCGGCTGCGTTGCTCCTCGCTCAAATACTCCCGGTATTCTCGGTCGTCGCGCCTTGCCGGCGGGGCGCCTCGCCCGTCTCGGTGCGACGCCAGACTTTCACCACGGGCTGTTAACGGCTGCGGAGCCGCTCTGGGACACAGGCACGTTCTCGATTCTCGGCTACGATCCGGCGACCGGTGAAGTCGGCGGCGCGGTGCAGTCGCGCGTGTTCTCGGCCGGCAACGGCGTCCTCTGGGCCGAAGCCAACGTCGGCATCGTCGCGACGCAAGCGATCGTCGACGTCAGCTACGGACCGCAGGCGTTGGCGCTGCTGCGCACCGGCGCCCGGCCCGACGCGATCATCAAACAGGTCTGGGACAAGGATCCTGATCCGCTGCCCGACAACTGGTCCAAGCAGGGACGCCAGTTCGCCGTGATGAATGCCAAAGGCGAGTACGCCGCGTTCACCGGACCGAAGGCGACCGAGTGGGCCGGGCACAAAGGCGGCAAGTACGCGACGGCGCAAGGCAACATCCTCGCGGGACCGGCGGTCGTGAACAACATGATCGAGGCGTTCGAGAACACGCCGGGCCATCTGTCGCAGCGCCTCGTCGCGGCGCTCGAAGGCGGCCAGCGCGGCGGCGGCGACACACGCGGCCAGCAGTCGGCGGCGCTCGTCATCGTCAAGAAGGACTGCGGCGTCTGGCTGAACAACGACACGATTCTGCGCCTGCAGGTCGACGACAATCCGGAACCGATCAAGGAACTGCGGCGGATTGTCGACAAATGGAACGAGCGCAAGCCGCGGGCCGTCACGCCGTCCTGCAAATAACCGAAAAGCAACCGCAGAGCGCGCGGAGATCGCAGAGAAGGCTGCTCTGCGCGCTCAGCGTGCGCCGCGGTTAAAGTTGGTCGCCACACGCCGGTCGGCCCCAACGACGTGTAGGGGCGGACCTATGTGTCCGCCCAGACCATCGCGAGGTGGACGATGACCTCGACCGCTTTTTCCATGTCCTGAACCGCCACCCACTCCAGCCGCGAGTGGAAGTTGTGCTCACCCGCGAACAGATTCGGCGTGGGCAGGCCCATGAACGACAGGCGAGAGCCGTCGGTCCCGCCGCGAATCGGCTTCGAGCGCGGCTCGAGCCCCGCGCGGCGGATCGCTTCGCGCGCGTGCTCGACGACGTCGGGATGGCCGTCGAGAATTTCCCGCATGTTGCGATACTGCTCCTCGATCGCGATCTCGACGCGCGCGCCGGCGAAGCGCGCCGTCACGCGCTCGGCGAGCTCGGCGAGCAGCGCTTCCTCGTCCTTCAACGCCGCAGTCACGAAATCGCGCACGATCAACTTGACCGACGTCCGGTCCACGCTGGCCTGCACGACGTACGGATGCACGAAGCCCTCGTAGCCGCCGGTCGTCTCCGGCGACAGCGAGTCCTGCGGCAACGCGGCGATGAACGCCGCCGCGATCTTGATGGCGTTGACCATCCGTCCCTTCGCGTAACCCGGATGCGTGTTGAATCCGTGGAACGTCACGGTCATCGCGTCGGCGGAGAAGCTCTCGAACTCGATCTCGCCGCGCGGGCCGCCGTCCAGCGTGTAGGCGCACACGGCGCCGAACGCCGCGACGTCGAAGTGCTTCGTCCCACGTCCGATCTCTTCGTCCGGCGTGAAGGCAATCCGCACGGTCCCGTGGGGAATCTCCGGATGCGCGGCGAGGTGCGCGGCCGCGGTCATGATTTCCGCGACGCCGGCCTTGTCGTCAGCGCCGAGCAGCGTCGTACCCGATGCGGTCACGATGTCGTGACCGATGTGATCGGCGAGCTCCGGGATGTCGCGCACTCGCAGGACCGCGTTCGGATCGTCGGGCAGCACCAGGTCGCGGCCGTCGTACGCGCGATGGACGATCGGTTTCACGCCTGCGCCGCTCATCTCGGGCGACGTGTCCACGTGCGCGATGAAGCCGATGGCCGGTACGTTCGGCTTCCCGGTCGTCGCGGGAATCGTCGCCGTCACGTACCCGTGCTCGTCGATCGACGCGTCAGTCGGTCCGAGCGCGCGAAGCTCCGCCGCCAGATCCCGCAGCAGCACGAGTTGTTTCCCGGTGCTCGGATACGTCGTCGACTGTTCGTCGGATTGGGTGTCGTACTGAACGTACCGAAGAAAACGGTCGAGAACGTCGGACATGACCTCTCCACCACGGTGGACACGGAGGACGCGGAGGTTGAATCGTACACCGGAAGGATTGTTCCTTCGTGTCCGCGAACGCGGAAGTCGAGCGTCCACGGGAACGATTGTTCCTTCGTGTCCCCCGTGTCCTCCGTGGTGGAGAGCTCAGGGTACGGGCTGTCTCGTTTCGATGAACGTTCGATGCAGCAGCCGCACCGCGTCATCGAGCTTTGTGCGATCGACCATCCACGTGATACGGAACGATGATGTCGACACAGCAGCAGGCGTGATTCCCGCAGCGGTGAGCGCGTCCGATCCGTGGCGGACGTTCTCGAACGACGCGTTGATGCCGGCGCCGACGACGCTCACGGCGCCGCGCTGGTCGTCGACGCGGACCGCATCGCCGAACCGTTTGACGATCGCTTCTCGGACGCGCGCCTCTTCGTGCAGGTTCTCGCGTGAGATGACGAGCGTCAGCGAGCCGTCGGCGACATGGAGCTGTTTTCCGGCGACGCGATGGTCGTCGAGGAGTGTGAGGATTGAGGTATCTCGAGCTCCGGCGGACACGTCGCGCTCCAGTGAGAGAAGAATGATGTCGCGCTCGCTGGCGACGCCGACGACCGACCCCGGCCTCCGCGGCGGATAGCGGCGGACCACCGTGCCGTCGGCCGACGGATCCGGACCGGGCAGCGGACTGCTGGTCGCGCGGGCGTAGATCGCGATCTCTTTTTCCTTGGCGAACTCCACGGCCTGCGCGTTCAGCACCTTCGCGCCCGACTCCGCGAGCTCCTGCGTCTCTTCGTACGACAGCGTGCCGATGCGTGTCGCGGCCGACACCACGCGCGGATCGGCGGTGTAGACGCCGTCGACGTCCGAGCAGATCTCGCAGTACTCCGCGCCGAGCGCAGCCGCCATCGCCACCGCGGTCGTATCGCTGCCGCCGCGTCCGAGCGTCGTCACCTCGCGGCGGTACGAGACGCCCTGATAGCCGGCGATGACGACAATCTTGCCGCGCGCCAGTTCGTCCTGCACGCGGAACGGCCGGACTTCGACGATGCGCGCGTCGACGTGGCGGTCGTTGGTGATGATGCCCGACTGGCTGCCGGTGAAGCTGATGGCATCGCCGCCGAGCTCGCGGATGGCCATCGACAGCAACGCCATCGCGATCCGCTCGCCGGCCGTCAGCAGCATGTCCAGCTCGCGGCGGTCGGGGTTCGGCGACACCTGTTTCGCCAGCGCCAGCAGATCGTCGGTGGTGTCGCCCATCGCGGAAACGACGACGACGACGTCGTGCCCCTCGCGGCGCGTCTTCATCACGCGCTCGGCGACCTTCTTCAGTCGTGTCGCGTCGGCGACACTCGAGCCGCCGTACTTTTGAACGACGATCGCCATCGGATTCACGATGCCACGAAACCACGAAAGCACGAAACCACGAAATCACGAAATCACGAAATCATGAAACTAGAAAAGCCCTTTCCGTTTTGGGTCTTTTTCGTGTTTTCGTGTTTTCGTGGCTAAACCTCGAACGTCGCGACAACTGGCGCGTGATCGCTGGTCCCCACGTCTTTCTGCACCGGACATGCCGTCACCCGGGCGGCGAGCGCCTCGCTGGCGAACACGTAATCGAGCCGCCAGCCGATGTTCCGCTGGCGCATGTTGCGCCACGGCGCCCACCACGTGAACAGACCGTCATTGTCGGGATCGAGCGTTCGGCCGACGTCCACGAGGCCGCGGCTCAGAATCCGCTCGATCATCGCGCGCTCCTCGGGAAGCTGGCCAATCGCGCGCGGCTTGCGCTCCTTTGGATGCACGTCGCGCTCGGTGCGGGCGACATTCATGTCGCCCATCATGACGAGCGGTCGCGCACTCGCCTGGAACGACGCCGCGTACGCGTCCATCGCCTCGAGGAATTTCATCTTGCCGGGAAAGTCTTTGCCGCCGTTCGGCACGTACACGGACGCGACGGTCAGATCGCCAACGGTGACGCTGACGATGCGGTTCTCGTAGTCGAAGTCAGGATGCGTGAAGGCGGGACGCTCGGGCGAGAACGTCTTGCTGACGTGCAGCGCGACGCCGGAATAGCCTTTACCGCCGTGCCAATAACACCAGTAGCCCTCGATCTCGCAGAGGAACATCGGAATTTGATCGGAGGTGGCTTTGATTTCCTGCAGGCAGACGACGTCCGGGCGCTCGCGCTCGATCCAGTCCTGGACTTGCGCCTGCCGCGCCCGGATGCCGTTGACGTTCCAGGTAGCCAGCTTCATGAGATTTCAGAGCTCAGATTTCAGATTTCAGATTCTGAATCTGAAATCAATCTGAAATCTGCCCTCTGAAATCTGAAATCCGGGCGCGCGCTAGAGGCGCGCGTGAGCGGCCTGACGCTCTGCCGCAGGGATCGCCATCAGCTCTGGATGCGACGCGATGTGCTCCTGCACGATCGCTTCAGCCTTGGCCATCGCCTCGGGATCGCCGTTGCGATAGACGGCGTTGGCTTCGATCAGATCCTTCTGGCTCGACGGCGTCGCGTCGATGCTCTCGTAGATGGCCGCGACCGGGCACGCCGGCACGCAGGCGCCGCAGTCGATGCACTCTTCCGGATGAATATAGAGGATCGTCGCCTGCGCGAACTCGGGCTCGTCCTTGCGCGGGTGGATGCAGTCCACCGGGCAGACGTCGACGCAGGCGGTGTCCTTCGTTTCAATGCACGGGTCGGTGATGATGAACGGCATGCTCGCGAATCTCCGTTGAGTGTCGGAATCGTCGATTCCGGTGGTGTCCGGTTAGCGGACCGTATGGGCTGCTTGAGTACTATTCACAACGGCCCTTCGACCACGATTCTCGGGCCGCGACAACGGCGCGGCCCCGTAGTCAATTCGAGGAGGCGCTCCAGTAGGGGACCTATGAGGTCGGCCTTTCCGACGCCTGAGCCGACGGATTATACCGCGCGCCAATTGCAAAAAACATCATCGGGCTCGGCGGCAGCTGATAGCCCAACGACTCGTACAGCGGGCGTCCGTCCCGGCTCGCATTGAGCGCAATCGACGTCACCCCGGCGTCGCGGCACCAGGCGTGGATGGTTTCCATGAGCCGCCGCGCGAGACCGCGGCGGCGGTGTGCGTGTTCCGTGTAGACGTTGTAGACGACCGCGATTCTGTCGCCCATGTACCGCGGACCGGGCGGCCACGGCAAGACGGAGAGGCCGCCGCCCGCCGCAATCTGGCCCGCGTCTGTTTCGACGAGCCAGGCGCGATACGTCCCAGCCGGCATCATCGCGGCGAGCCACTCGCGAAACGATCGATCGAGCGCCGGCGCGTCGAGCGGCACACCCATATCCGTGAACATGGCGATCCGGTGCCGCACGAGAGCATCCACATCGCCGAGCGTGGCCGGACGGATCCTGTAGTTGTCTGACACGACGCTGGAATTATACTGACGTGATGGCACAACCGACCGAGACACGACGGGGACCAGAGCCGCCCGACATCAGCGAGAAGGGCGGGATGAAGAACGGCCAGCCGCAGCGGTCGGACGCGCGGCTGTTCATGCAGTTTCTCGCGTTCGGTGGCTGTGAGAACACGCAGCCGCTCGTCGACGCCGTGCGGAACACCGACGTCGCCGGAGTCCTGTACGAAGACGTCAACGATCCGCGCGGCGTGGCGTTGCTCACGCTCAGCGAGGATCCGAACTTCTTTCTGGACCGCGTGCGGCCGGTCCTCAATGGACCGCTGTTCCGGCCGCTCGTGCAGAAGCCGGAGTACACGATGCTCGGCCGCACGTATTCACTCGGCTACGAGCCCGATCTCGTCGACGTGCTGCTGCAGCGCCCTCGTCGCACGGTGCTGAATCCGGACTGGAAATGGGCGCTCTGGTATCCGCTGCGGCGGAGCGGCAAGTTCGCGCAACTGCCCGCCGACGAGCAGCGCGTCATCCTTGCCGAGCACGGCGCCATCGGCATGTCGTACGGCGTCGCCGACTTTGCGCACGACATCCGCCTGGCGTGTCATGGGCTCGACAAAGACGACAACGACTTCGTCGTCGGCCTGATCGGGAAGGACCTGTACCCGCTGTCGTCGATCGTGCAGACGATGAGGAAGACACAGCAGACGTCGCTGTATCTCGAGCGGCTCGGCCCGTTCTTCGTCGGACGAGCCGTCTGGCAGAGCAGGAGCTGAACGAGCGCCTTTGTCTTCAGCGGATGATGAAACGCGCGACGACGAAGATCTGCACGAGCGCCGCGAGCGCAAGCCCGATATATAACTGCGACCGTTTGAACATCAACATGTGGAATCCCCTGCCGCTCGGTAGGGGCAACGGCGGTGCCGGGCGACACTTGCGCCCCGCTTCACAGCGCTGCACAGGACGGCGGTCGGCAACAAATCACGTACAACGCAGAAACCGCGGAACCCGCAGAGAAAAATGCTTAAGGTCTTTCTGCGTGTTCTGCGAGTTCTGCGTTCAACGTCGTTTTTTCACAACCTCTAAAAGCCATCGCGCTACGAAGAGGCTTCTTCGCGCCAATCGGTCGTAGCGCGAAGGCTTTAGCCGAGCGTCCTGCAGCCCGCAAGGACACGGTGTCGCCTATCGGGAAAGGTCGGCGGTTGCCGGAAATGTCGGAGGCCGGCGAAGCTTCGTCGCCTGCTCGTAGGCGTAGGCGAGCTTGATGAGCGTCGGTTCGCTCCACGCGCGGCCGATGAACGAGATTCCGATCGGCAATCCTCTGAAGTAACCCGCGGGCACCGTGATGTGCGGATAGCCGGCGACGGCCGCGACGCTCGACGGCGCGGGCGCACTCGCGGTGCCGCTGTCGCCGTTGACGAGATCGGTCAGCCAGGCGGGACCGCCTGTCGGCGCGACGAGCGCGTCGAGCCGGTACTTCGTCATCACGGCGTCGATGCCGAGCGTGCGCGACAGCCTGTGATTGCTGACGAGCGCCGCTTTGTATTTCGCGCTCGTCAGCGGTCCCTTCTTCTCGGCCATCACCATGATTTCCTGGCCGAAGTACGGCATCTCCTGATCCTTGTGCGCGTCGTTGAACGCGATGATCTCTTTCAGCGAATGCACTGGCGACGCCGGCCCGAGCCATGCGAGATATTTGTTCAGATCCGCTTTGAACTCGTACAGCAGGATGTCGAGCTCGCTGTCGTCGAACTTGCCCAGCGTCGGCATGTTGGCCGGATCGACGATGACAGCGCCCTGCTTCTTCATCTCGGCGATCGCGGCGTCGGCCAGTCGATCGGCCGCGACGTTGCCGCCGAACAATCGATTCCGGACGACGCCGATCCGCGCGCCGCGCAGCCCGTTCACGTCGAGCGATGCTGAATAGTCCGCAGGGGCCGACCCACGTGTCCGTCCCGAACGGAGGCGCAGGTCCGCACCTCCTTGCGTCGCCGGATCGTCTCGGTCCGCACCGGCCATCGCGCCGAGCAGCACGGCGGCGTCGGCAACCGTTCGCGTCATCGGCCCCGCGGTGTCCTGACTGTGCGCGATCGGCACGATGCCGCTGCGGCTGAGCAGGCCGAGCGTCGGCTTGATGCCGACCAGCGAGTTGTTGTTCGAGGGCGAGACGATCGAGCCGTCGGTCTCGGTTCCGATCGCCGCGGCCGCGAGGTTCGCTGCCACCGCGCTGCCCGATCCCGAGCTCGATCCCGAGGGATTGCGGTCGAGCGCGTACGGATTCTTCGTCTGGCCGCCGCGGCCGCTCCAGCCGCTCGTCGAGTGCGTCGAGCGGAAGTTGGCCCATTCGCTCAGGTTGGTCTTGCCGAGGACCACGACGCCGGCCTGGCGCAGACGTCCGACGATGAACGCGTCTGTGGGCGGGGTGACGCCGGCGAGCGCCAGCGACCCGGCGGTGGTCATCAGACGATCGGCGGTCGCGATGTTGTCCTTCAGCAGAATCGGAATGCCGTGCAGCGGACCGCGCGTCTGTCCGCTCCTGCGCTCCGTGTCGAGCCGATCGGCGATGGCGAGCGCGTCGGGATTGATTTCGATCACGCTGTGCAGGGCAGGGCCGCTGCGATCGACGGCGTCGATCCGTGCGAGATATTTTTCGGCGATCGATCGCGCCGTGTCACGGCCCGAGGCCATGCGCTGCTGAAGATCGGCGATCGTCGCTTCGTCGAGATCGAACGGCGGCGGCGCGGGCGTCTGTGCCGCGACCGTCGCGATGGTGATAAGCGCCGCGAACACGAGAGCGAGGCGTGTCATGCGCGGATGTTACCTCTCCACCACGGAGGACAGGAGGACACGGAGGCTACATCTGTACGCGTACAAAGACCCTCCGCGTCCCCCGTGTCCTCCGTGGTGGAGAGTTCAGTCGAGTGTTTAGCGGTGGGCAGTACTTGTGGCCTGCTCGACCAGCTTCTCGATCTCGTTGGCCGGCCGCGCGCCCGCTGACCGCGTGACCTCTTTGCCGCCCGCGAACACCGCCAGCGTGGGAATCGATCGAATCCCGAATCGCTGACCGAGATCCTGCAGCTCGTCGGTGTTGACCTTCACGACGAGCACCTTGCCGGCCTGCCGTGCGGCGACCTTCTGCAGTTCGGGCGCGACCATGCGGCACGGCCCGCACCACGGCGCCCAGTAGTCGACGACGACCGGAATCGACGATCGCGCGATGAGCCGATCGAAGTCTGCCGAGGCGTGCACCTCGATCGGCGTGTTCAGCGCCGGCAGCTCCTGTTTGCACTTGCCGCATTTCACCGGATCGCCGAGCCGCTCGTAAGCGAGCCGATTTTTCTGCCCGCACGCTGGGCACGCCACGACAATCCCTTTGTCATCGAAGTCCACGGTGGCCATGCAATCCATTGTAGGCTAATTAAACGCAACCACGAAGGCACGAAGACAATGCTTTCTTGTACTAGAGGCTCTTCGTGTCTTCGCGTCTTCGTGGTTGCATTTTTCACCGAGAAGTCTGCTAAGGCGGCGAGTGAGGAAGCTGATGCGACGCGTCATTGGCCTGGGTGGTGTGTTCTTCAAGGCGCGCGATCCCGAGAAGCTCTACGCGTGGTACGAGAAGCATCTCGGCATCACACGCATCAACCCCGACGCCGTGATCTTCCGCAACAAAGGAGACGAGTCGGGGATGACCGTCTGGTCGATCTTTCCCGCCGATACGAAGTACTTCGAGCCGAGTCCCGCGCCGCTGATGTTGAATTATCGCGTCGAGAATCTCGACGCGCTGCTCGACGTGCTGGCGGCCGAGGGCGTCTTTGTCGATCCGAAGCGCGAGGAATACGAATACGGGAAGTTCGGTTGGATCATGGACCCCGAGGGGAACCGGATAGAGCTGTGGGAACCCAAGAGGGATCTCTGAAATTGGTGAGTTGGTGACTTGGTGAATCGTGTGCGATTTCGGGACCCGGCGGTCCCACCAGCGGACGCTCGCGGGACATCGAAAGTCATTCACCAACGCACCAACTCCCCAAATCACCAATTTCCATTTGGCACGAGGTTAGCGATAGGGCGCGGCCATGCTGTTCCACAACATCCGTTATGCCCTGCGGCTGCTCCGGAAGTCTCCGGGTTTCACGGCCATCGCCGTCGTGACGCTCGCGCTCGGCATCGGCGCCAACACCGCGGTCTTCAGCGTCGTCGATGCCGTGATGCTGCGGCCGCTGCCGTACGCGGATCCGGCGCGGCTGGTGTCGCTCTGGGAAACCAACGACGAGCGGCCCGGCTCGCGGAACAACGTCGCACCCGCGAATCTGGTCGATTACGTCCGCGCGAATCGATCGTTTGACGGCCTCGCCGGCTTCGAATCGAGCTCGAAAAGCCTCACGAAAGTGGGTGCGCCCGAACAGCTGCTCGGCGAAGCGATCACCTGGAACCTGTTCTCGGTCATCGGCGCGTCGCCGGCGATCGGCCGTCCGTTTCTTCCGGACGAAGACCGGCCCGGCCGCGCGCACGTCGTCATTCTTTCGGACGCGTTATGGCGCGGACGCTTCACCGCCGACCCCGCCATCCTCGGCCGATCGATCACGCTGAACGGGGAATTCCATGAGGTCGTCGGCGTGATGCCGCCGTCGTTT